>JAAYAM010000130.1 GCA_012719355.1 Acidobacteriota bacterium | reverse complement strand
TGGGCAGCGGCACCCTTTCATAATGCGTAGGGACGACCGAAAAAATCAATCACGGCGTCGCGAAGAATGATGCGATCCGGCCGGTTATTTCAACTGCTCCATTATCTCGCGCAGCGCCTCCCGCGACGGGCGCGCCTTCTCCGCCGGAAGAATCGCCAGAGGCTCATCCTGCAGATTGAGCGACTCGACAAAACCGGGCTTGCTCGTGTCTATGTACAACAGCCCCGTCAGAACCTCCCCTGTTACATTCGCCTCCCTGATCCTTCTGAGCGCCTCCGGCTGATTCGTGGGATCGTACTCCTTCTCGAGCTTGTTCAATGTCAGGCGCGACCCGTCATGCAGCTCGACCACCTTCGCTGATCCCGCCGGGTAGTCTACCGAGATCTGTTCGTAGTAAGGGATGAATCCGATCTCGTGCAGGAGTTCCTCCGATTCTTTAAGATACTTGTAGCTCTTGGTCGACCCTTCGTGGTTGTTGAACGTCACGCAGGGCGAAAGCACGTCGATAAAGGCGGTCCCCCTGTGTCCCAGCGCTCCTTTCACAAGCGCAACGAGCTGTTTGGGATCGCCGGCAAAAGAACGGGCGACGTAGCCGCATCCGAGTTCTATCGCCATGATGCAGCAGTCGATCGCGGGGAGTTCGTTTGTGACCCCTGTCTTGAGCTTCGCGCCCTCTTCGGCCGTGGCCGAGAACTGTCCCTTTGTCAGCCCGTAGACGCCGTTATTCTCCATGATATAGATCATAGGAACATTGCGGCGCATCAGGTGGACGAACTGTCCCATTCCTATTGATGCGGTATCTCCGTCGCCGCTCACCCCGATTGCAATCATCCGCCTGTTTGCCAGCACGGCTCCTGTTCCGATCGAGGGCATGCGGCCGTGAAGGGCGTTGAGCCCGAAGGAACGGCTCAGAAAGTAGGCCGGCGTCTTCGATGAGCAGCCTATGCCCGACAGCTTGATGACGCGCGCCGGATCCACCCCGTATTCGAAAAAAGCCCTGATGATCTGGCTGGTGATCGCGTCATGCCCGCAGCCGGCGCACAACGTGGAGTCTTTCCCTTTATAGTCCTGAAGCCTGAGACCTATGTGGTTGAGTGTCTCACTCATGACGTTGCAGCCTGATGATTTCATTTGTTATGAAACCGGCGTCGATGGGGATGCCGGTGCAGTGCAGCACGGGATAGAGCCTGTCAGCCGCCTCCGGAAATTCCGCCGCGAGGATCATGCGCATCTGGCCGTCGCGGTTCTGCTCGACCACGTAATTCCTGTCGTGGTGGTGCAGAAAGGAGGCGACTGTACCATTGAGGGGAAGGCCGCGGATTCTGATGTAATCGGTTTCGAGTCCGTACATCCGCCTCAACTTGTCGCGGCATTCCCCGATTGCGTGATCGGTGCTGCCGTAGGCAATGATTCCGACTGAAGATCCACGCTCGCAGATCACCGGCTGCGGGATGGAATCCGCTGCTCCGGTGATCTTACGGTTCAGCCTGTGCATCAGCGCCGTGTAAGCTTCCGGGCTTTCGCTGTATTCGGCCGCGATGTCATGACCGCTTCCCCGAGTAAAATAAGGGGCGGCGGGATGGCCGTTGCCGGGAATAGTCCTGAACGGGATCCCGTCTCCGTCGATATCAAGATATCTTGAGAACTTCTGCAGCTTTTCGATGTCTTCCCGGGAGAGAACCTTGCCCCTGTCGATCGGAATGTCGTCAGGATATTTGAATTCGTTTGAGACCCAGTTGTTCATCCCGAGATCGAGATCGCTCATGCAGAATACAATCGTCTGATACTTCTCCGCCAGGTTGAATGCTTCCTGCGCAAAGATGAAGCATTCCTCGACGGTTGATGGAATCAGGACGATGTGCCTCGTGTCGCCATGGCTCAGGCACCAGGCCGACAGGATGTCTCCCTGGCTCGTCCGGGTAGGAAGGCCGGTCGAAGGCCCGACGCGCTGAATGTCCCAGACTACCGCCGGAATCTCGGCGAAATATGCCAGCCCTGCAAATTCCGACATCAGCGACAGCCCCGGCCCTGAGGTCGATGTCATAGCACGCGCTCCCGCCCATCCGGCGCCGACGACCATCCCGAGCGCGGCAAGTTCATCCTCGGCCTGCACGACCGCAAACGTGGCTTTGCCCGTCGCGGGATCGATGCGGTAGGAGCGCATGTAATCGATAAGCTGTTCCACCAGGGAAGTGGAAGGGGTGATCGGATACCATGTCACCACTGTGCAGCCGCCGAAGACTGCGCCCAGGGCTGCGGCTCCGTTTCCGTCGATGATGATCTTGCCCCGCGTCTTGTCCATCGGCCGGAGCACGAAATTGTCGGCTTTGACCAGCCTGTCGGAAGCATACCCGTATCCGGTTTTCACAGCCCTGAGATTCAGTTCGACGACTTTCGACTTGCTCCTGAACTGCTTCTCCACTCCTTTTTCAATTTCGCGCGGATCTATCGACAACAGCCGGCCGAGAATTCCCACGTACACCATATTCGCCAGAAGCTTCCTGATGCGTGAATCGCTGGTGACTTCGGCGGCAAGCTTCATGAACGGGGCTTCATAGCATGATATGTCGCTGCGAACCCCCTTGAGTCCCAGGGCTTCGTCGGCCAGAAGCGCGCCTCCGGGCCGGACTGAGGCCGCATCCTGCCGCGCCGTCTGCGGATTGAGCGCGACCATGAAATCGATCTCGGCTTTTCGGGCTGTGTATCCATCCTTGCTCGCCCTGATGGTGAACCAGGTCGGGAGCCCCGCGATGTTCGAAGGAAAGAGGTTCTTTCCGCTCACCGGTATCCCCATCTGAAAAATCGACCGCATCAGAACCATGTTGGCCGACTGGCTCCCGGAGCCGTTGACGGTCGCTATCTGGATGTTGAAATCGTTAACGATCAGGTCTCCGTCGGGATTTGCATCCAATGTCTTTTCTCCCGTGCGGCGGGCGCCGCTGCGTTCGGCTATTTCCTAACCACGCTGAGAAAAGTGTAGCACCTGGATCCGTCCGATTCCACGACGGCACCCGCGAGGGCCTTTGCCCTGGCACGTCTTTTTGGTTACACTCAGAATCGCCTATGATCGAAGTCGACCGGGTTACCAGAAAGTACGGATCTTTTGCCGCTGTGAAGGACCTTTCGTTTCGAGTCGAAGCGGGAGAAGTGCTGGGCATCGTTGGTCCGAACGGAGCAGGGAAGACCACTACCTTGCGCTGCATCGTCGGAATCATTCCTCCGACCGCCGGCGATGTCCGGATTGATGGACACTCAATAGTCAGTGATCCGATTGCGGCAAAGAAGCGCATAAGCTTCATGCCTGACGAACCGCGCCTGTTCGACCACCTGACGGTATTCGAGCATCTCGAATTCATCGCGAGGATCTACGGAGTGGAAGGCTTCGAAACGACGGCCTCGACCCTTCTGCAGGAGCTCGAGCTCTCACGGCGGCGAGACTCGCTGCCGGCCGAGCTGTCGCGAGGCATGAAACAGAAGCTGGTAATCGCCTGCGGACTCCTGCACTCTCCCGACAACCTGGTCTTCGACGAGCCGCTGACCGGCCTCGATCCGCTCGGGATGCGTCGCATGAAAGAGACGATTGTCAAGAGAGCCCGGGACGGAGCGGCCGTAATTGTCAGTTCGCACATGCTCCACCTGGTGGAGGAGATCTGCAGCCGCATCCTGATTCTGAAAGAAGGGAAGAAGATCATCGACGGTTCCTTGGAAGAGATTTCCCGGAATATCCCCGAATTGCGAGGCGATCTCAGCCTGGAAGAGATCTTCATCCACATCATCGGGCCGGGCGAGGAATGAGCGGCGCATTTCGTTTTCTCCTGCTGTACAGCCTGAAAAACCGCATCCTTTCGAGGCTGAGAAGACTGCGCAGCCCGAAATACCTCATTTCCGTGCTGGCCGGTCTTGGGTACCTTGCCTTTGTGTTTTTCAAATACCCGCTCAGGGCGGCGCCGGCTCCGGACCGCGATGCGCTGCAACTGCTGGAAGCAGTGTTCACCGTCCTTTTGACGCTGGTGACGCTCTACCACTGGGTTTTCTCCACGCGCGGAAAGGTCTTCGACGAGGCCGAAGTCCAGATTCTGTTTCCTGCGCCCGTGAGCCGCGCGGACGTGCTGCAGTACCGGATAGCCCGGGCGCAGCCGGGCATCCTGTTCGGTTCGCTGGTGACATTCCTCGTTTTCAGCAGGGGCGGCATCGTCTGGCGGCCCGAATTTCTGCTTGTCACGATCTGGCTGGTGTACTCGTTCCTCAGCATATTCCGGATCGCGGTGTGGCTGACGCCCCACACTCCCGCAGGGAGGAAGTTAAGGCCGCGGATCTCACGCATAGTCTTTGTGGCGGCGATCGGCTGCGCATTGTGGATCTGGCGCTTCCTCCCTCCTCCGGCCGCGTCCGATCTGACGCCGCAGTCTCTGCTCTCGTGGCTGCACCTGGTGACCAACTCGGGCCCCCTCTTCCTCTTTCTGCTCCCTTTCAGGATTCTGCTTCGGCCCGCGTTTGCTCCCGGGTTTTTCGAGTTTGTAATGCTGTTGATTCCCGGGCTTATCATTCTGGCGGCCGTCTACTGGTGGATTCTCTTATGTTCGGGCGGACTCGAGTCGGCCGTGCTGGGAAAAATGAGGGAAGCGCCGCGTGAGCCCAAACGCAGGCGGGCGCAGCCGTTTGCGCTCAAACCCGCCGGTGCTCCATTCATCGCGATCTACTGGAAAAACCTTCTGCTGGCCGGGCGGTTTTCGGGCCGCAAGGCAATAACTCTTTCAGCCGTCATGGTCGCGATCCTGATCCTTGCCTTGAATCTTGTCGGGAGCGAGACCGCATCCGCCATAACCGGAGCGTTGGCCGTCGCGCTGGCCGGCTTCCTTACCTTCCTGGGACCCGTGCTGTTGCGCGAAGACCTGCGGACCGATCTGACGCACGCAGGCTTGCTGAAAACGTATCCCCTTTCCGGCCGGGAGATCGTGCTGGGGGAAGTTCTCGCCCCTGCTACGCGGCTGACCCTGATGCAGTGGGCGCTCATTTTCATTGCGGCGTCCGTACTTCCCAATACGGAGGAGGTGAGCTACTCCGCGCCGCAACGGTTCTACGCAGGAGCGGCGGCTTTTCTGCTGCTTCCGTGTCTCGGGTTTATCGGTACGTTGGTCCAGAATGCGTCGGCGCTGCTGCTGCCCGGATGGATTCAGCTGGGAAAAGAGCACAAACAGGGGATCGAGGCGATGGGCGAAAGACTCATATCGTCGATTGCAACCGCCGTCTCGCTCGTGATCGCTGCCGTTCCCGGTGCTTTAGTGTTCACGTTGGTGTTGATCCCGGGGTATCGTGTCGCGGGCCAGGCGATCATTCCTGTCGCGGCCCTGGCGTCGGCCGTGGTACTGATCGCCGAGGCGGTGCTCGGAATCATGTGGCTCGGGAAGCTGTTCGACCGGTTCGATCCGTCAAAGGAACTCGATTCGGGGATCTGAGCGCCTCACTCGCCGATCGCATCAAGCGCCTGGCGGAAATCGTGCAGCAGGTCGCGCCAGTCCTCAATTCCGACTGACACCCTGACAAGTGAGTCGGTCACGCCCGAATTGAGCCTGTCTTCCTCACTCATTTCGGAATGAGTCGTTGTGGCGGGATGGCAGACCAGCGTCTCGACTCCTCCCAGGCTGACCGCACACCTTGCTATCTGCAGGTTGCGCAGGAAATCAAAAGCCGCTCGCTTTCCCCCCTTCAACTCGAAGGACAAGATTGCTCCCGGAAAACGGCATTGGGCGTCCCGGATACGCACCTGTTCGGGATCCTCGAACAGAGTTGGATAGTGAACCTTCGAGATCTTTTCATGCCGGGCAAGGTCTTCCGCGATGCGCTGGGCATTCTTGCTCTGGCGGTTCATGCGCAGCGTAACGGTCGGAAGCCTGCCGTCGAGCAGCCAGCACTCATCCGCCTGCAGGATATTCCCCAGAATCGCCCGTGTGCCGTGGAGTTCGGCGATTAGAGACGGATCGCGCGCGAGGATGACTCCGCCGATAAGATCGCTGAATCCGGACAGAAACTTGGTTGCCGAATACACCGCAAGGTCCGCATCGCACTCGAGCGGATGCTGAAAAGTCGGGCCGAGAAAGGTGTTGTCGACGGCAACGAGCGGGGAGTCCGGATGCTGTTTGGCTTCAGCCGTCGCGGCCGCGATGTCCGTCATGGTCAGGATTGGGTTTGCCGGAGTTTCGATGAACACAACACGAAGGTTCCGGGCCGAGGCGATAGTCTTCCTCATCATGCCGGTATCGCCCGCGCGAACGGGAATCCCGTGTATCCCGAACGGCTCCAGGATCTGGTGTATCAGATGATATGTTCCGCCGTAAAGTGGCGTCGTATAAACAAAAGTGTTGCCTGGCCGGCAGACTGTAAAGAAGATCGTCGAGATGGCTGCCATTCCTGAATTGAAAACGGCTGCGTCGCGGGCGCCGGGTTCGAGAGGCACGATCTGGTCTTCGAGGATTTCGGCGTTCGGGTGGGAAATGCGCGCATAGATCAGGTCGACATTCTCGTCCGGCCGGGGTTGTGCCCTGCCGAGGGCGATTGCGAAAGAACGTTCGGCGGACTCGGGCGAAGAGAAGACATAGGTCGATGACCGGAACACGGCCGGACGCGCCGAACCCACCGACAGGCTGGGATCGAATCCCCGGGTCAGGACGGCTGTGGTTGGCCGGACGACGTACGGCGGCTTCTTGCTATCCATTCGATCCTCCTTGTCCGTTACCGGTTCTTGTCAAGACCGAAGTACTTCAGCCACTCCTCAACGTTGACGGTTTCTTCCGGCTCCCTGGCCGAACCGGGTAAGCGTCGCTTGCGGATGCGGGAGACGAAGCCGTCCCATGGGAGCACGGAGGCGCCGGCATCGCGGCAATGGCGCATAAGCGCGTGATCATTGGTGACAACGATTACTTCCGACGGATTCCTGATCTCCCGGAGACGCCGGCATATCTCCTCGTCCGCCGAGACAGGCGCAGTGTACCGGACCGCGATCCCCGGCGGCGCGGCCCTGCGATCGGGATCGTCCCCGTCGAAATAGACCGTGAAACGCCCTCCTCCCGATTTGCGGTAGCGGGAGAGAGTCGACAGGAATTCCCGGCGCACCCGCGAATCCTCCTTCGCAGCTGCAACCGATTGACCTATCAGGTTGTTGCCGTCGAACCAATAGGGCATGCCCATAGTGTGCCACATTCCGCAGCGGAAGACTAACTTCGGAGTAGTACGGAATAATGGAGTCTGTAAAGTCTGTGAAAAGATGAGACAGGAGATATTGTGATAAAGAGTTTCATAAAAGGCTTGACAGTCTATCGCGCGTTCGGCATACTGAAGATGGTCGCTGTGATAAAGGGACCTTGGACGAGAAAACCTGAGTGACGGATGGGCTTTTGGGGTTTGTTCGTTGTTCAGGAAAACTGGCCGAAGCCAATTAAGGGCAACAGTTAATTGGCGGGCAGTAACGTCAGGCCAGAAAAAACTCGAATCTGCTTAAGAAGTTAGGCGGACGAGAGATCTCGACAGGGAAAACCCGGTCACAGCGACTTTTTTTTTGCCATCCGATCCGCCCCTCCTGTATTGTGCACCCATGAATTTCGTCGAAGTTGCGATTCGTGGTGATGTGGATTCCGGGGAACTGCTGGCACTGCTGGAGCATGACGTGCTGGGTTCCTGGGAAGCCGACGGCGCGAGATATCTTTATTATTCCGAAGAGAAGTGGGATTCGTCTGCGCTTGATGAGTTGAAAGGGGCGCTGTCGATCCTGGGAGTGGAAAAGCCGGAAGATCTGCTGACCGTCCGGGTGGTTCCCGACCAGGACTGGAATTCGGTCTGGGCCGCTTCGCTCACGCCGGTGCGGATTGGCAAGAGGATCGTGATCCGGCAAAGCTGGCATGCGGCGGATGAGCGGGATGATGCGATCGAGCTGGTGATTGATCCGAAACGGGCCTTCGGCACCGGTTATCATGCGACAACGCAGCTGGTGGTCGAATGGCTGGAAGAGAACATCTCCGGCGGGGAAAGAGTTCTCGATGCCGGGACCGGCAGCGGGATTCTGTCGATGGCCGCCATCCGGCTGGGTGCGGCCTCGGCGCTGGCGTTTGACAACGATCCGGTCGCGATTGAATGTGCCGCGGAGTATTGCCGCGTCAACGGATTCGGTCCGGAACTGGAGTTGCGGGTGGCGTCCTTTGAGGAGATTAAGACGGGAGATTTCGACGTGGTCCTGGCCAATATGGACATACGGTCGTTGCCGCAGCTGTGCCGGCTTCTGCCGGGCTTTCTGGGGCGCGGCGGCAAGGCGTGTCTTTCGGGATTATTGCATCAGGATGTGAGTGAAGTTGCGGAAATTATCACGCAACAGGGGATGCGAATCACGGCGCAGAGCGCGCGGGATGAATGGGTCGCCCTCGAAGTACGCCATTGACCGCGGGATGTATTACCGGGTGTAGGAACAAAGAACCACGTTCGGCCGTCCCTCCGGGACTTGATTTATTTCTCTATTCCTATGGAACCCGGCACTTACGTGCCGGGCTATTCTCAACGCGTCCCTGACGGGACGCGCGGCCGTGGTTTTCATTCATGTCACGCATGCCGAACGTGTCGGTCGTCCCTGGCGAGACGGGTCGTTTACGGGCATGCGCAACACAAATGTTGCGTAACACCAATGCGGAACATTTGGTGGGTTGGTGTACGGACGACCGGCCATAATCAATGCGGCTTCAGAACGACTTTGACGCAATCGTCCTCTTTGTTCATGAACATCTCGTACGCTTCGGGCGCTTCATCAAGGCTCATCGTATGTGTAACGATGAACTCCGGATCGATTTCACCGCCGGCAATCCTGTTCATCAGAGGACGCAGATACCGATGAACATGCGCCTGGCCTGACTTTATCGTGAGGGAACGGTTCATGACGGCGCCCATAGGAAACTTGTCGATGAATCCGCTGTAGACGCCGATCACCGACACGGTCCCGCCATTCCGGCAGGCCAGTATGGCTTCCCTCAGGGCGTGCGGCCGGTCTGTCTCAAGCTTTATCGCCTGTTTGCCGCGATCATACATGCCGAGCAGGCCCGGCTTGTGCGCTTCCATTCCGACGGCATCGATACAGGCATCCGGCCCGCGGCCGCCCGTCATCTCCTTCAGGGCTTCCAGGACATTCACTTCCTCGTAGTTCAGCGGCTCCGCGCAGCATTTCTCCCTGGCCATTTCCAGCCGGTACGGGAAACGGTCAATTGCGATCACTCTCTCGGCCCCGAGCATGTAGGCGCTTCTGATCGCAAACAGCCCTATCGGTCCGCATCCCCAGACCGCTATGGTGTCTCCGGGCTGAATGTCACAAAGGTCTGCCGCCATGTATCCGGTAGGGAACACATCGGAGAGAAACAGCACCTGTTCGTCGGTAAATCCGTCCTCGATCCTGATGGGACCGAAGTCGGCGAAAGGCACCCGGGCGAACTCCGCCTGCCCGCCGGCATATCCTCCAAGAAGATGGGTGTAGCCGAAGATTCCCGCAGGCGAATACCCCATAAGCTTTTCAGCCATCCAGGCATTGGGATTCGAATTCTCGCAGAGTGAATACATCCCCTGCTGACAATTCCAGCAACTGCCGCAGGCTATCGGGAAGGGTACGACGACCCGGTCTCCGACCTTGAGGTTCTTGACCTCGCTGCCTGCCTCGACGACTTCTCCCATGAATTCATGGCCAAGTATGTCCCCCGGTTCCATCGCCGGGATGAATCCGTTGTACAGGTGCAGATCGGAGCCACAGATGGCTGTCGAGGTGATTTTCACGATCGCGTCACGCTGGTTCAGGATTTTCGGATCGGGAACCTCCCGCACCTCAAGGTTTTTGGGCCCCATCCAGCAGTTTGCTTTCATATCTTCTCCCTTCCACGATACTCAGTGTGTATACCGGCTCTGCGGATTCCAGAACGATTCCGGCGGCGGCGAAGCCGGATGCAGGCCCATGTGGATGCTCGCATCGGAATGGACGACTTCTCCGGTCTCCATCACCTGTTTCAGGCGGTACAGGTCGCCCTTCAGCTGAGTTCCCGGCTCTTCACCGAGCAGACCCGCCAGTGCCGCGCCTAGAGCGCCTCCCGGCGGATAGTATTCGATACGGACCCGTACTTCGGTCCCGCGGCCGCCGGGCGCCGGAAAGAACTCCACCTGCCCGGAGTTGTCGATGTCGGCTCCCTTTAGGGAGCGCCACGCAATCTTTTCATTCTCCCGGTCTTCGGTGATTTCCGCTTCCCACTCCACGGTTCTCCCGGCAGGAGCTCTCACGGTCCAGTGGGAACGCTTCTCTCCTGTGATCCGGATCGATTCGACGTGACTCATGAAGCGCGAGAAGTTCTCGAAATTGCTCCAGAACCGGTAGACGTCCTCAACCGGCCGATTGATGGTTATGGTGTGGGTCCGGACTATGCGGCCGCGGTCCCTGTGGCTGAGGACCAGCGCGGACGTGATGTCCAGCGCGGTTACCGCTCCTACGGTTGCGGTGGCGATGCCAAGCCGGTATTTGTCGGTCGAACGGGATAGATGAGAAGCTCCCAGAAATGAAAGGTCTACCGCGTCACCCGCGACTCTCAACCAGGCTGCTTCACCGGGCTTGTGGTGCAACAACAGGATCACGCCGCTGGCAATCTCCCGCATTCCAAAGAAACGCAGGAGGTTGCGGCTCTTTGGAACGCCTATCCATCGGGCCGTCCGGCCGGGCGCGACGATTTCGACCAGTCCCAGCCCGATGCTGAACCATCCAAGGCCGCGCGCCAGTCGGCTCCTTCCTTGATTCCACATAGAATAAATCCTCCTGACCGACTGCAGGACGCAACCGACATGCCAGAAGGAATCGGACGTAACCCTGTTATCCCCGTGAAGATGCCCACCTTTCCCTGACGCGTGTGTCCGGGATTATTTTCCCCTGAGACAGCACTGGCTTGCAGATTCCGTTTTCTGCTACAATCGCCGGGCATTTTCAACAACACCAGTCAAAAGCGAGCCCTGACATGACAGAAACGATTACTTTCAAGCTTAACGGCAAATCCACAACCATTACCGTGGACGGCGACAGGAAGCTTCTGTGGGTTCTTCGCACGGACCTGGGCCTGACCGGAACGAAATACGGCTGCGGCAGATATCTGTGCGGAGCCTGCACGGTGGTGATCGACCGGGAAGCGGTGCGCTCGTGCATGCTGCCGGTGCGCGAGGTACGCGGCAAGGAAGTCACCACCATAGAAGGGCTGGCAAAGGGAGATCAGCTTCACCCGCTGCAGAAAGCCTTTGCCGAGCACGGCGCTGTGCAGTGCGGCTTCTGCACACCGGGCATGATCATGAACGCCTACGCCTTGCTTCTCAGGAATCCTAAGGCCACCCGCGAGCAGATCATCGCGGGCATGGAAGATAATCTATGCCGCTGCAGCGCTCACCAGCGTATCGTGAAGGCTATTGAGAGCGTTGCCGCCAGATGACGAGGCACATCATGGGAAAGACAGAATCCAGCATTGCTGCAAAACTTGACCGGCGCGATTTCATGAAATTCGTGGGCGGAGGACTTGTCATTTTCTTCACCGTCGAGTCTCCGGCCGAGGCGGCGCAGGGCGCGCGCCCCAAGGGATTCGGTTTCGGCGGACCCGGCGGCGGCGCACCTCCCGACGTGAATGCGTATCTCAGGATCGGGGAGGACGGCAAAATAACGGTCTTCACGGGAAAGATCGAGCAGGGACAGGGGAACATGACGGCGCTCGCCCAGATGGCTGCCGATGAATTGGATGTTCCGCTCGAATCGGTGCACATGATCATGGGTGACACTGACCTGTGCCCCTGGGATATGGGGACGTTCGGTTCCATGTCGATCCGGATTTTCGGGCCCGCACTCAGGTCGGCAGCGGCCGAGGCGAGAGCCGTGCTGCTGGAAATGGCCGCCGAGCAGCTGAAGGTTGACAAAGGCCGGCTGAAAATCGAAAAGGGTGTTATCTATTCCGGTTCCGATCGCCAGAGCCGTGTCACCTATGCCCAGCTGACGAAAGGGCAGAAGATCACGCGCAAGCTCGAGCAGAAGCCGGCGCCGAAGCCCGTGTCCCAGTTCACCCTGATCGGGCAATCGCCCGTCCGTGTCGACGCCATCGAGAAGGTCACCGGGAAGGCCCGGTTTACGGGAGATCTGCGGTTTCCGGGGCTCATGTACGCCAAAGTGCTGCGGCCGCCGGCTCACGGCGCCACACTCAAGAGCGCCGATACCTCAGAGGCCGATAAATACCCGGGAGCAACCGTAATAAACCAGGACGGACTGATCGCGGTTCTTCACGAGGATCCTGAGGCCGCTGAAAAAGCCCTGGATACGATCAAGGCCGAGTTCGACGTTCCGGAGTCGACGCTGGACGAGAACAACATTTTTGAACACCTCGTTAAAGTTGCCGCCAAGCCTCAGGAACTCGAACGCAAAGGCGATCTCGCCGCCGGAGAGAAAGCGTCGGCGACGTTGTTTGAGGCCGAATACCTTAATGGTTACGGCGCTCACGCTTCAATCGAGACCCATACCGCGGTTGCGAAGATGGAAGGCGGGAAGCTGACGGTGTGGATATCCACCCAGACTCCTTTCCCCGCCCAGCAGGAAATAGCCCGAACGCTCGGTATGCAGCCCGACAAAGTTCGAGTGATCACACCTTACGTCGGCGGCGGCTTCGGCGGCAAGAGCACCGGGCTTCAGGCTCTTGAAGCCGCACGGCTCGCCAAAATCACGGGCAAACCGGTCCAGGTTTCGTACAACAGGGCCGAGGAGTTCTTCTATGACTCCTTCCGTCCTGCGGCGATCGTAAGAATAAAGTCCGGCGTCGATGCGAACGGCAAAATGTGCCTGTGGGACTACCACGTTTACTACGCCGGATCCCGTGCCGCCGAGCAGTTCTACGACGTGCCCCATAACCTCATGCGGACGTACGGAAGCTGGATGGGCGGCGGGGCTACGAAGGCTCATCCCTTCGCGACGGGCGCATGGCGGGCTCCCGGAGCGAACATAAACGTGTTTGCCAGGGAATCCCAGATAGACATAATGGCGGCCCGCCTCAAGGTCGACCCGCTGGAATTCCGTCTGAAGAACTGCTCCGATGCCCGGATGCGCAGGGTGCTCGAGGCGGCGGCGGAGCGCTTCGGTTACAAACCCGCCGTCGGTCCGAGCGGCCGCGGAATCGGGATCGCATGCGGTATTGATGCGGAAAGCTACGTGGCCGAGATCGCCGAGATCTCCGTCGACAAGGGGAATGACATAAAGGTCAGGAGAATCGTCGCCGCGCAGGATATGGGAGTTGCGGTCAACCCCACGGGCGCCATCATGCAGATGGAGGGGTGCATCATGATGGGGCTTGGATATACCCTGTCGGAAGACATCCGGTTCAAGGGTGGAAAAATCCTGACCGCCAATTTTGACGATTATTCCGTACCGAAATTTTCGAATCTTCCGGAAATCGACGCGTTTCTGGTCAGGAACGATGATCTGCCCCCGAAAGGCGGAGGAGAGCCGGCAATCGTGCCGGTCGGAGGCGCTATCGCCAATGCCCTCTTCGACGCAATCGGGGTGCGGGTTTTCCAGATGCCATTGACGCCGGAACGTATCGCCCGCGCCGCAAAGAACGCATAGCAGCGTTCAGGCGTCGTTCCCACAGGTCCGGACCCAGGTTGGGGGATGCAAATCGATGCGTCCCCCAAATCGTGGGGTATTGCAGGTTGCAAATTCATTTGCATGCATATTAAATGTCTGCCGTGACGACGTCGGGACTGAAGCGCGGATCGATAGCAAGAGTGGTGTCCGGAATACTGATTGCCGAGACACTCATCTTCGCTCTCGGTGTGACGCCGGAACATATCTCGGCGCTTTCCTCACACGACGACTGTCAGATCTGTACCCTCATACACCACCCGCCGGTGCTGCAGCCTGACTCTTGTGCGATTGGGCTGCTCCCTGAGAGACATCCGCTCAAAGAACCTGAACTTCACCCGGCACTATCCGAGCCTGTTATCGAATCGGATCACTCCCGGGCTCCTCCTCCGTTGGTCTGAAATCTATTTCGGTATCACGCCGGCTATAACGACCGATGAAAGAGGAGGACGCGGTAATGCGCAGTGCAGGGGTCTTGTGTTTACTTCTGTTTTTTGTTCTGTATGGAAACGAGGGTTATAGCGATCAAGCCGGCAGGTTGAGCGGAAGAGTCGTCCTCGACACTACCGAAAGCCCGGTGAACGCGGCGACGGTGACGATTGTACGGCTGGGCAGATCGACCATGACCGACGAGCATGGCCGATACGAATTCAACGGCGTACCTGCCGGAACGTACGATGTCGTGAGTCACATGCATGCGCTCACGAGTCAGGTGAAGAAGATAGAAATCGCTCCCGGCCAGGATGTCACACTCGATTTCGGGCTTCTTGTTTCCCCGCTTCGGTACGAGGTTTCGGTGACGGCAACCGGGCGGGAGGAAACCGCCTTCGACACTTTTCACGCCATCTCGACGGTCGATTCGTTCCGGCTCAGCGAGCAGACCGCTTTTGGACTGGGAGATGTGGTCGGGAGTGAATCCGGGGTACACAAGCGCAGTTTCGGTCCCGGCAGTTCACGCCCGGTGGTTCGCGGCTTCGACGGGGACCGCGTTCTTGTTCTCAGCGACGGCCTGAGCACGGGAACTCTCTCCGCCCAGTCGGGCGAGCACGCCGAGCCTCTGGATGCCGCACACCTGGATCGCATTGAAGTTGTGAAGGGCCCCGCAACCCTGTTGTACGGCAGCAATGCGATCGGAGGGGTTGTGAACATGGTGACCGGACACCACATGCTGCACGAACGCTCCCACCCCGGGTTTCGCGGACAGGTGACCGCTGTGGGCGGCAGCAACAACAACCAGGCCGGCGGGCACGTGAATGTCGAATACGGTCATAGGAATTGGCTTTTCTGGAGCAGCGGCTCGCGCCAGGTGACGAGTGATTATTCAAGCCCTCTCGGACTTGTGCACAACTCGGATACGCGTATGACCTCCGGGAGCGCCGGCGTCGGCTGGTTTGCCGACAGGCCATTTTTCAATATCGGCTATGCCTTCAATAAAGGGCGCCTCGGCATCCCGTTCGCCGGGGAGTTTCACCAGCACGAGCATGATGACGGCGACCACGGCGACCACGCGTCCGTCGATGAGACCTTCACGTGGCAGAACGTCCGGCTCAATACCGGGTTGAAAAATGCAAATTCTTTTTTCGAGGAATTCAGAATTGCGGCCGGCTTCAGCCGCTGGATGCATAAGGAGCTGGAAAACGATGAGCCCGCTACTTCGTTTGACAACAGACTTGTGAATCTGCGCGCAACGTTGATCCAGAGAAAGCAATCGGTCCTCACCGGTACATCAGGCTTGCAGTTGTTTCACCGGGACTATACCGCGCAGGGCGAGGAAGCTCTCTCGCCTCCGACGACGGGGAATGGATTTGCGCTTTTCACGCTCCAGGAGATGGACTTCGGACGGGCAAGACTGCAGTTCGGCGGCCGGTTCGATCGCACGGCCTACAGTCCGCTCGGATTGCCGCACCGTTCATTTGCCGGCTTTTCGGGCGCGGCCGGCATTCACGTCCCTCTCTGGGAGGACGGCGCTCTGGTCGCCAACTACACACATTCGTACCGCGCGCCGGCGATCGAAGAGCTGTATAATTTCGGCCCTCACGTGGGGAACCTCGCATTCGAGATCGGCAACCCGGATCTCAAGCGGGAGGCTGCAGACGGAATCGACGTGTCGCTGCGTCATGCAAGCTCCCGGCTCGAGAGCGAAGCAAACTTCTATTACTACAGTATCCGCGATTTCGTCTATCTGAGCCTGACCGGGGAATTGGAGCACGGCCTGAGAGTCGCGAACTTTGCTCAGGCCGACTCGCGCTTTGTCGGCGGGGAAGTGCAGATGAGTGTCGCACTGCGCCGAAGCCTGTGGCTGGAATCGGGTCTGGACCTGGTGGATGCGCGGTTGATCGGCACGGGAGAGTCTTTGCCCAGGATCCCGCCGCTGCGTGGGAAGATCGGATTGGATGCCCGGTGGGGAGGACTCAGCTTCAGGCCCGAAGTGGTGATGGCCGCCGATCAGGACAGTATCTATACGACAGAGACGCCGACGGCAGGGTACACCGTCATAAATTTGAAGGCTTCCTATACCCTGGCAAGATCGAATTTGATTCATATGTTTTCGGGCGGTTTATTCAATGCAGGCGACAGGCTTTACCGGAACCATCTGTCATTTATCAAGGATCTTGCGCCGGAAATCGGCAGAGGCGTCAGGTTCACGTACACGCTGCGCTTCTTCTGATGCCGGTGCGCGGGTAGAAGATTGTTCTTGGTCGGCCGTCCCGGAGGGACGGCCGACCGAAAAAACTGCTTGACAACAATGTTAGGCGTGACGAAGATAGTACGCGTTAAGCACTTATCGAGGAGAGGTGAGAAATGAGCGAAAGCCTTGCCCTGAGCGCCAGCCTGGAAGACTACCTCGAGGCGATCTTTCATATTGCCGCGGACAAGAAAGTAGCCAGATCCAAGGACATCTCCAACCGGCTTGGAGTCAACAATTCCTCCGTGACCGGCGCACTGCGCGCCTTGGCGGAACGGGGCCTGGTGAATTACGCGCCCTATGACCTGATCACCCTGACCGATGAAGGCAAAGCCGTCGCCGAAGATGTGATCCGGCGTCATGAGGCCTTGCGCGACTTCTTCGTAAGAGTGCTGTCCATCGACGCCCAGACTGCCGAAGAAGGTGCCTGCAAAATGGAGCATGTCATCCCTCAAAGCATCCTCGAACGTTTCATCGAATTCGTCGATTTCGTTGAACTCTGCCCACGGGCCGGCACCGATTGGATTCAGAAATTCGAATCCTTCTGCAAGGGGGTTCCTGACAGGCAGCTCTGTTCCGAATGCATAACCCTGGTCGAAGGGAAGCCGGAGAGCAAGCCGGACGAAGGGAGAGAACGGCAGGCCGGGACCATCACACTGGGCGACCTGAAGATAGGCCAGCGCGCAAGACTGGTGAAAGTGCGCGGACAGGGAGAGGTGCATAAAAGACTGATCGACATGGGCATGGTTCCCGGTGTCGTAATTGCGGTAGAACGAATTGCGCCTCTGGGCGATCCGATCGATTTCAAGCTGCGTGGTTATCATCTTTCACTTCGCAAAGAAGAGGCGAAGCTGGTGACTGTCGCGGTTCTAGAAGAGGGGCGGGTATGAACAGCAGGCCTCTGAATACGGCCAGGGAAGGGGAGAAATTCTGTCTGAACCGGATCGGCGGAAACCGGGACTTGCGGGCCCGCCTGGCATCTCTGGGACTTATTCCCGGAACTGAACTCATGGTCATCCGCCGGAACCTCTCCGGCTCGTTTATCGTGTCAGTCGGAGACGGCCGCCTGGCGTTAGGGCAGGAGATGGCCCGCTGCCTCTGGGTCAGCTGATTTTTTTTGCCCCATGAGTTCGGAGCAACGAACTTTATGTGGGGCAACGGTAGTGCGCGCTCTTAAGAACAGGAGTTAATGTGGAAGCGATCAGGAAGATTACTGTTGCCCTGGCCGGCAATCCCAATTCCGGAAAGACCACCATTTTCAATAATCTTACCGGATCCCGGCAGCATGTCGGCAACTACGCCGGAGTGACGATTGAGAAGAAGGAAGGTGAGTGCAGCCATCGTGGAGTCGACATCCGGATTGTCGATCTTCCGGGCTCCTACAGCCTTACCGCATATTCCCCCGAAGAAGTCGTCGCAAGAAGATTCATTCTCGAAGACCGGCCGGACGTCGTGGTCTGCGTGATCGACGCCTCCAACCTCGAACGAAATCTCTATCTCGCGGTTCAGTTCATGGAACTCGAGGTCCCGCTTGTTCTCAACTTCAACATGATGGACATCTCCGAAGCAAGAGGCGACAGGCTTGATGTGGCGCGCCTATCGGAGACGCTCGGGGTTCCGATCGTTCCCACCGTCGGTCACAGGCGGCAGGGGATGTCGGCGCTGCTCGACTGCGTTGTAGAGGCGGGAAGGAAAAAGAAAGCCGGCATAGTTCCGACCTACTCGCCGGATCTTGAACAGGCTCTTCGACTGATTCAATCCAGGGTCAACGGGAACCTCAAAGGCCAGTCGTTGCCGTCCCGCTGGCTTGCAATCAAACTTCTGGAGAAGGATCCGGAATTTGCCAGGCAGTGGAACGGCTCTGCCGTCATGGAGGAGGCGAAGCTGCAGAGCGCGCGTCTGGAAGACAAACTGGAGGAGTCGGCCGAGACCCTGCTGGCACAGGAACGCTACGATTTCATCAGCCGGACTTGCGAAGCAGCGGTTCACCGTGAGTCGCCGAAGGAGACCCTGTCCGACAAGGCCGATGCTTTGCTGACGCACCGCGTTTACGGCATACCGATTTTTCTTGCCGCAATGTTTACCGTCTTCTGGGCCACGTTCAATCTGAGCAGCCTTCCCTGCGAGTGGATCGAATCTGGTATCGGACGGCTTGCCGCAACAGTATCTTCCTTCTGGCCGGCGGGCGCCGACAGTCCGCTGCGCTCGCTGCTGGTCGACGGCATCATCGGGGGAGTGGGCAGCGTGATCGTCTTTCTCCCCAACGTGATTGTGCTTTTCCTGGCGATCGGGCTGCTGGAGGATTCCGGTTACATGCCGCGGGCCGCATTCATAATGGACCGGCTCATGCACAGGATCGGGCTGCACGGCAAGAGCTCAATTCCGCTGCTGCTCGGATTCGGATGTTCGGTTCCGGCGATTATGGCGACCCGGACTCTCGAGAACCGACGCGACCGGCTGACGACGATGCTCATTGCGCCTTTAATGAGCTGCGGCGCCCGTCTGCCTATCTATGCCCTGATAATCCCGGCCTTTTTCGCAGTGCAATGGCAGGCGCCGTTGCTGTGGTCGATTTATCTGATCGGCATAGTACTGGCAATTCTCTCGGCGAAGCTTCTGAAGTCGACATTGTTCAAGGGAGCGGCTGCACCCTTTGTCATGGAGCTTCCTCCCTACCGAATCCCAAGGTTGCGCGACACGATCCTGCATGTGTGGGAAAGATGCGCAATGTACCTCAGGAAGGCCGGAACCGTCATCCTGACGATATCCATCCTGCTCTGGGCGCTCACGACTTTTCCGCAACAGGAAAGCCGGGCCCTGGCTCAGGCCGAGTTGACTGAAGCGGCCGGACTGGTGGAAGAACCGGCAGACAGCCTGAGCAACTCCTACGCGGGGAGGATCGGACGCTTTCTCGAGCCGGTCCTGCGTCCCATGGGTTTCGACTGGAAGATCGGCACGGCGCTGCTGGGAGCAGTCGCCGCCAAGGAAGTCTTTGTAGCCCAGATGGGGATCGTCTACGCCGCCGGCGAAGACGAAGCTCCTCTGCGGCAGCGGTTGCAACAGAATTATTCTCCTCTCGTGGGATTCTGCATCATGCTGTTCTGCCTCATCAGTGCGCCGTGCATGGCGACGGTGGCGGTCACGTGGAGAGAGAGCGGATCGTTCTACTGGGCGCTCCTGCAGTTTGCAGGCCTGACCGTGCTGGCATACATCCTGACGACGGCCGTCTATCAAGTGGGGGTCCGGGCGGGTATCGGGATATAGAGCAGAAAGGATAACGAATGCTTGAATACATTTTCGTCGCGCTGATCATCGGTCTTGTACTGACGCTTGCGGGCCGTTCCGTCTATCGCACCATGCATGGAGACACGCCGGCCTGCGCATGCACGGCCAAGAGCGCCTGCGGAGTGCACGACCATTGCCGGATCGGGAGAAAGGCTTCTCGAGAACCATCGGGAACAACCCGAAACGAAACCGCCCTGCGATAGGATCCTGCCGAATGTGCTCAGCTCATGTTCTTAAGCGACAGTTGATAGTCCTGGCCGGGGTCTTGCTGCCGCTGTGCACAGTCCTGCCGGCAGAGGAAATCTATTCAGCGCCGGCTCCTGAGCCTTTGAAGAGCAGGCTGGAGGAACGCAGTCTGCGCCGGAGACTGGCGGAGCGCGGCGTTGAATACGAAGCCGGATATACTGCGGAGTATTTCGGAAAGCTCAGGGGCGGACTGAGGTCCCGGAGGGGCGGGGAATACCTCGGAAGCGTTGATGCCGCGCTCTCTCTCGATCTGTCCAAAGCCGGCGTCGGCCGGGGACAGTTCTTTCTTGGAGCGCAGAGTCTGCATGGCCGCGGAGTGAACGAATCCTGGGTCGGCGCGCTTCAGAGTCTCAGCAGTCTTGACGATGCGGGCTTCACCAGGGTGACGGAGGCGTGGTACTCCGATGAGTATTTTCATGGGAGGCTGAGAACGCGTCTCGGAAGGCAGTACGCGGATTCGGAGTTCGGCGTAATTGAAAACGGTTCTGAATTCATCAATGCGTCCTATGGATTGATGCCGAATAATCCCATGCCCACCTATCCGCGGCCGGTCTTGGGCGCGAGTGCCTGGGTCGACATGCTCCCCTGGATGTCGTTCGGAGCGGGAGTCTTCCGCGGAAGCGAGACGGGACCGTACACCCTGTCGGAAGTGAAAATTGAACCGGTGCCCGACAGATTCCTGCAGTCGGCGATATTCAGATTCGGCTTCTGGCGGCAGGCGAATGATTACGGTGTCTACGGCACTGCCGACTATTGGTTTCGCAAGCCTTCGGAAGAAGAACCCGGCGGTCCGGGCCTGTTCCTCCATTGGGGACTGGCCCCGGAAGACCCCAACGGAATCAGTGATTATGTCGGTGGAGGAATTTCGTACCGGGGAGCCGTCCGGAAGCGTCCCGAAGATGTGATCGGAGTCGGGGTGACCTCTGCCGCGACCGGGGATTCAAGCCGGGAAACCGCCGTGGAAGTCTTTTACAAATGGCAGGCCGCGTCGAAGATAGCGATTCAGCCGGACCTTCAGTGGGTGTTGCGCCCCGGCGGCGGCGGTCCGCACTCGGTGCTGTTCGGCATCCGGATGAACTGCCGGTTCTGATTCCAGCCCGGCCCGCCTGCCGCAAGCCCTGCAGGCGGTTCAAATTCAAATAATTATTGACTTGCTCTGCGTGCTCCCGATAGAATCGCCCGCGAATTATTGATGGAGGATAAGGCAATAAATATCTGACACCATTCGATTTTCGACGGCGACATACGACAATTCAGTAATGGAGTAAAGGCACAATGATTATCATCGCTGAAAAAATTAACGGGTCCATTCCGTCAACAGGCAAGGCCATTGAAGCGAAAGACGCTGACTACATCAGGAATCTTGCGAAAGTTCAAAGCGAAGCGGGAGCTGATTTCATCGACGTATGCGCTTCTGTCGAGGTTTCCAGGGAACTGGAGACACTGAAATGGTTGATTGATCTTGTTCAGGAAGTTACCGATACCCCGCTGGCGGTTGACAGTCCCAGCGCCGAAGTGTGCGCGAAAGCCATAGATTTCTGCAAAAGACCCGGCATCGTGAATTCCGTATCGATGGAAGGAAACAAGATCGAAATCGTTTTCCCCAAGATCGCGGATACGAAATGGGATTGCATCGCGCTTCTGTGCGACGATTCGGGAATTCCGCGAACGGCCGAGAAACGCCTCGAGGTATTCGAAGCGTTGATGAAGAAGGCCAAGGAATACAACATCGCTCCTTCCAGGCTGCATATAGATCCTCTTGTGGAAATGCTGGCCACTTCTGAAGACGGCATCAATGTAATCATCAAAGTAATGCAGGAGATCAAGAAGCAGTATCCCGACATCCATGTGACGGGTGCGGCCAGCAATGTTTCGTTCAACCTGCCGGCGAGAAAGATCATAAACCAGGCATTTGTCGTTCTCGCCATGAATGCGGGGCTGGACAGCGTAATCCTTGATCCTCTGAACAGGGATTTGAGAGGCTTGATATACGCAACCGAGGCATTACTCGGCAGGGACGAGATGTGTATCGAATTCATTCATGCCTTCAGGGCAGGCCTGTTCGGTACGCAGAAACAATAAGAACTTTTATAGAAGGCTGTTTGGCGGCCGTGTTATGGTGGGCACGAGCAGAATCTGTCGTGCGTAACAAGAATATTTCCCCGGCCGAAAGGTTCGGGCACTACGGTAACGAGTGGGAAAAATATGGCCAAAATCGATGAAGTAAAAGAACAGGTTATTATCGGCAAAACCAAAATAGTCCCGGGTCTGGTTCAGGAAGCCCTGGATGAAGGAAGTGTTGCGAAGGATATCCTTCAGGCGATGATCGACGGTATGAAGGTGGTCGGCGACAGATTCTCGGCCGGAGAGATCTTCGTGCCTGAAATGCTCATTGCGGCGAAAGCAATGGCAAAGGGAGTTGAAGTACTGAAGCCTCATCTCGCCGCAGATGCCTCGACGTCTCTGGGTACGTGCGTGATCGGCACGGTTGAAGGCGACCTTCATGACATCGGAAAGAATCTCGTCAGCATGATGATCGGCAGTGCCGGGTTCGACATGGTGGATCTTGGAGTCGACCAGGCGCCCGATAAATTCATTGCAGCCATCAAGAATAATCAGAACGTCAAGCTGGTCGCGTGTTCAGCGCTGCTGACGACCACTCTGCCCGCATTGAAGAAGACCGTGGATGCGATCAGGGAAAGCGGATTGTCAGGGTTCAAGATCATAGTCGGCGGAGCGCCTGTGACACAGAAATTTGCGGACGAAATCGGAGCTGACGCGTACGCACCTGACGCGGGAGCTGCCGCGGAGAAGGCAAAGGCGATTGTAGCAGCGTAGCGCACTTAGACGAGGCACTTCTTTCATGTTGACAAAAAAACAGAATTTGCTGGAGACCATCCGAGGTGGTAAGCCGGACAGGTTTGTGAACCAGTACGAGGCGTTCGACTGCTCTCCGAGTGCGCCCTTCGGTATGATCTTCTCAGACCCGGTCATGGACGCTTCGGCAAGGCCGGTCATCGGCGGTCCGCCGGTGAAAGACTCATGGGGCGTTACGAAAGCCTGGCCCGCCAATGTGCCGGGAGCTTTCCCCGTGCATGATCAGGAGCACAAGGTAATCAAGGACATCACCCAATGGGAGAAAGTGGTCAAAGCGCCGACCCTTGATTACCCGCAGTCGGAATGGGACAAGTGCAAGGCGGCTCAGCTGGAAGGGATCGACCGGAACGAATTGTTCGTCACCGTCTTCGGAGCCCCCGGCATCTTTGAGCAGGTCCACTACCTGATGGGAATGGATGACTGCCTGATCGCTTTCTATGAAGAACCTGAAGCGATGAAGGAGCTCATCAACTTTATCACGGAATGGAAGCTCAAGTATGCGAAGCTCGTGTGCGACAATTTTGCTCCCGAGGTGATCTTCCAGCATGACGACTGGGGCAGCCACAAGTCGTCATTCCTGTCGCCGGACATGTTCGAGGAATTCCTACTGGAGCCGTATAAGAAATGGTACGGCTACTACAGGCAAAGAGGAGTTCAGATCATAGCCCATCACAACGACGCGTACAGCGCCAATCTCGTTCCCGCCATGATCGAGATGGGAATCGACATCTGGCAGGGATGCGTCTCAACGAATAACGTTTCCGAATTGATTAAAAAGTACGGCGGCAAGATCTCCTTCATGGGCGATATCGATAACGGTCTTGTCGACCGTGAAGACTGGACCCAGGAACTGGTCGCCAAGCACGTGCGCAGGGCCTGTGAGGAAAACGGCAAGCTTTACTTTATCCCCTGCATCACCCAGGGAGGAAAGGGTGCCGTATACGACGGTGTCTATGACGCCATTTCCGTGGAAATCGATAAGATGAGCAAGGAAATGTTCAAGTAGAACCGAAATGAACGTCGTCAATCGGCGCTGAGCGGTATCGGTCTGCGCCTGCCGGTCGCCCAAAGGCCGGCAGGCGCGGATTGATAAGGAAAGTCTGAATGCTTACACCGAAACAGAATCTGCTGGAGTTGTTGAAACCCGGCGGCAGGCCCGACAGACTCGTCAATCAATACCAGCCCTTCGTTCCAGTACTCACCGATCCCTGCCTCAATTTCACACGCGGCAACCGCGAAAAAGGAAAGACTACAAAAGACCGTTGGGGAACCGAAATTGCCTGGCCGGAAGAGCAGTTCGCCGCCATGCCTCATGTAACGCCTGAAAACAAGGTAGTCCCCGACGTCACCATGTGGCAGAAGTACGTGAAGGTTCCCGACATCGTCGGAGCGTGCTCAGATCCTGAGCTCTGGAAACCCGCGCTTGAGGAGGCGGGCAAAGTGAATCGGGACGAGAAGATGGTCATGGCCTTTATGGGGACCGGCATTTTTGAACAATGCCACTACCTGATGGGTTTTGAAGACACGCTGTCGAATCTTCTCCTCGAGCCGGAATCAATGAAGGAGCTCATTGCCGCCATCAGCGAATTCCGCTTCAACTACCTCAAGCTGCTCGTAGATAATCTGAAACCCGACGTCATCCTGTCCCACGATGACTGGGGAAGCAAACGCTCGCTGTTCATGAAGCCCGACACATGGCGGGAGCTGATAAAACCTTACTACTTCAAGATGTACAACTACGCCCGGGACAACGGTGTCCTGATCATGCACCACGCGGACTGCTATCTCGAACCATTAGCCGAAGACATGGTGGAGCTTGGTATAGACATCTGGCAGGGGGTGGTGCCCCAGAACGACATTCCTAGAATTCAGAAGCAGCTCGGCGGCCGCATGGTACTCATGGGCGGCATCGACGCCGCCATCGTCGACTGGCCGGGAGCGTCTGAAGAGACTATCCGGGCCGAGGTTCGCCGCGCCTGCCAGGAGTACGGGCCGGGCGGAGGCTTCATCCCCAGCTTGACCTACGGCCTTCCGGGGAGCATCCATCCAGACGTCGATCCGCTGATCACCGACGAGATCGCCCGTTACAATGAGGATGTTCACGGAATCAGGGCCTGAAACCGAATTCACCGGCAACACTGGGAGGAAGGGCCGTGCCGGCCCTCCTCTCCATTCCATCCGTCCATCCATCTGTCCTTCCGCATGTCCGGAAAATGCTGATATATCGAAGGTCTCACGCCCGCACGACGACCGGTGTCGGAAGCCCCGGGAAAAAGCATAAAGGAGCTTTCAGTGAAGAATGACAGTTTCAGCCTGGAGTCCTATTTTGAGAGGATCAACTATAAAGACGGGACAACCCCCAATGAAGATACTCTGAGGAGTATCCACATCGCTCACACCCTCAACATCCCCTTCGAAAATCTCGACGTGTTTTACCGGAGGCCGATTCTGCTGGATCACGAATCGCTCTACCGCAAGATCGTCAGGGACAGGCGAGGAGGATACTGTTTTGAAATGAACGGCATCTTTTCCTTCGTCCTGCAGGAGATGGGATTCAAAGTCACCAATCTCCTGGCAAGGGTCGCGCTTGACGGCTCGAAGTACACGACCAGGACTCATCAGGTCATACTGGTGGAAACCGGTGGGAAACGGTGGCTTGCCGATGTCGGGTTCGGCAACAACGGCATCATTGCTCCTTTGCTCTTTGAGGAGAACACCGAGCAGCGGCAGTTTGCACATACCTACCGCATCGTTTCGCATCCGAAACTCGGCTATGTGCTTGAAAAGAAGATGGGCGGCGAATACAGCCCCCTGTACGGATTCGAACTCGCTGAATGCGGCCCCGATGACTTTCTCATGTCCAACCACTTCACCGCCACTTTTCCGGATTCGTTCTTCATGAAGCTGAGAATGTGTACGATGCCCACCGCAGAGGGAAGGATCACGCTCACGGATAGCCACTTCAAGGTGGTGGAACTGGATCGTTTGCAGGAAACCCCCATTGAAGACGATCGTCAATTCACTACAATCCTGAAGGAACAGTTCAACCTTGATCTGGATTTGATCCTGAATGGAGGCGGGAAATGAACTTCAAGGAAACCCTGGTGGAGCAGTTCAAGGGCCGTGGCTCGCGACGGCCCCTGTTCATGCCTGATCTGGGTCAGTGGTTCGAATGGCACAGGCGGCTGGGTACATTGCCGGACAGCGAGAGCTCGCTGTCCGACATCGCCTTCTCCCTGAATTGTCCGGCGTGGATGGTTCACACGCCGTGGCGGCTTGAATATGACGGCATCGAAGTTACCCGCGAGGAAAGCGAAGCCAGACGCGTAATCAGGTATCACACCAGGCGCGGAGTCCTCTCGGAATTGTGGGAGCTCGGGCCGGATCGGGACTGGTGGCAGAAGGAATACCCGGTCAAAGATGAGGATGATCTGGATGCGGCCGAGGAAATCGTCAAAGCCATGCGGTACCGGCTGAAGGCTTCCTTGCCGGCTGAGGCCGATGCGGATTCCGGCATCGTGGATGCTGTTCAGATTCCCAGGACACCGTACTCGAACATGCTTCATTCGCTGCTCGGGTGGACCGAAGGGCTGATGCTTATGATGGGTCCGGAGGAAGAGCGGTTGACGGAAATGCTGGCTGTGATGGAAGAGAAAAGGAATGAGCTGATTCAGAAACTCGCCGGGGATTTACCTCACTCCATCTTTGTCGCGCCCGATAACCTGGACGGACAATTCATCTCGCCGGCTGTGTTTGAGAACCACCTGGAAGCAAGCTACAGAAGTGTCTGCCAACAGCTGCATCAGCGCGGCAGGTATCTGAT
Source organism: Acidobacteriota bacterium (assembly GCA_012719355.1). GTDB lineage: Bacteria > Acidobacteriota > UBA6911 > UBA6911 > UBA6911 > UBA6911. Next base: position 8,694 of record JAAYAM010000130.1, on the reverse strand, counting down.
GGTGCACATCGGGGGGATTTCCAGGCATCTGCTGCCGCTTCTGGCCGGCTGCGGGATTGATATCCTGAGTGGAATATCGGGACCGCCACAAAGTGATGCGGAGCTTTCCGCGGCACGAGAAGCGACGGGGCCGGATATTACGTTATGGGGAGGGATTCCGCAGGACTATGTCATGCCGATGCACGACCTGTCGGTTCTGATCAAGTCGGTCGAGGAAGCGAAAGCGTTCGCGGAGATTGACGGCCGGACGATCATAGGGGTTGCGGATCACGTCCCGGTCGATGCGGAATTCAGCCGGCTGAAACAGATTTCCGATTTGGTGAATTCGTAAATGGTCGGTCGTCCCTCCGGGACTTGATTTTCTTCTTTGTTCCTGTTGATTCCCGGCACTTCCGTGCCGGGCTATTCTCAACCCGTCCCTATCGGGACGGATGCATGATACAAATGTTTCGTAACATCAATACGGAACATTATTCACGGTGCGGTAACAAAAACCCTATCGGACGGTGGATTGATGCATCGGAACATTTCCGATACACCGTGTCCGTAATCAGATGGGCGTGACACCAATACGGAACGTTTTTCAGGGTGGGGATTGTTGCACCGAATATTTCCGGCATGTAGGAACAACGATCACGGGCCTCAATACGAACATTGATGCGCTATGCGCTACACAGGCTGGAGCTCGGCGCCGAGGTTACTGGCGGCGGCGAATCTTTCGTTGAAATCGGGAATGCACGCAAGCTCGACATATCCGTCGCGCTCCGCAATCTCCAGCGCCGCCCGGCGCATTTCCTTCGAAATCAAAGCCATCCGCGCCCCGGTACCCGCCGCATTACCCACCTGCTGAAAGCGCTCCAGCGGCAAGGCGGGGAGCATCCCGATCTCGATAGCGCTCTGCACATCGATGAAGGTGCCGAATGCTCCGGCAATGATTACCCGGTCGATATCATTTTCTGTAATGCCGGCATCATCGATCAGAGCCTGTATTCCCAGCCTTATCGCCGCTTTCGCCGCCTGCAATTCCCGCACATCCTTCTGCGATATGGTAATGTCGCTTTCGCCCGGACGCTGGGCGAGAACGAATTCCCTTCTGCCATTGCGTTTCCGCACGAGCGGATGGTCCTGCATCCGGCCCGAAGCATCGATCACTCCGCTGTTAAGCATCTGAGCGATTCCGTCGAGAAGGCCCGAGCCGCAGATCCCGACCGGCGCCACTCCGCCGATAGTCTGGATTTCCAGTCGATCACCCGACAGCCGCACATGCTCGATCGCCCCCTGGGCGGCGCGCATTCCGAACTCGATATGAGCTCCTTCGAAGGCCGGACCGGAAGCGCACGAGACGCTTTTCATCCTGCCATGGCGATTCAGGCAGATTTCCGTATTGGTGCCGATATCGATTGCCAGCGTTATCCCGTCCCGCTCAGCTATCCGGGTTGCGAGCAGCATCGCCACATGATCTGCACCGACATAGCCGGCCACGTTCGGCAGCAGATGCACACAGCCTCCCGGAGCCGTCTTCAAACCGAGATCGCGGGCCTTGATGTCCAGCGCCGAACGAACGGCCGGCACATACGGAACCAGCCCCAGCTGCTGCACCGGAGCCTGCAGGAACAGATGATGGATGGCGGTGTTGGCGACAATGACCGCATCCACAATATGTGACGGGTCGGAGCCGATTCCATCGCACATCGAGGCAATGGTGCCGTTGAGAGCATCGACGAGGAGCGCCTGAAGCTTTGCGGCGTTCTCCGCAGATTCGCCCGCGATATGGATCCGCGACACCACGTCCTCGCCATAAGAGATCTGGGGATTCATCAGAGCCGACGATGCCGCTATCTCTCCGCTCTTCATGTCCACCAGGTACACGGCGATCTTGGTCGTGCCGATATCCACTGCAAGGCCGATCCACCGTGTCTGGGGCGCATCCAGGGCTATGATCTCCGATTCGCGCAGGACAACATCCGCTCTCCAGTTCAGAGCCCGGAGCCTGGAAGACAGAACCTGCAGCACTGCAAGATCGATGATTCCCGAAGCCACGCCGTGATCGCGTTCGAGCGCGGACCACAGGTTTGAATCGTCCGCCTTCGGGTCTTCCAGTGAGGGAGGAGTCAATTGCACATCGAAGATACGAACCGCCGGATCCGGGGCGATCTGCTGATCAAGGCCTTCCACCTGCATGCGCTGGGGCGTCGAGAGAGACTCAGGCGGCACCAGCACCCTGACATCGCCCTGTGGAAACGCCGTGCAGGCAAGACGCCAGCCCTGTTTCAGTTCCGCGTCCGCGAAGGTTTCGCGGTCGACGGCCGTCGGCGCCGATACCGCTCCCGATACGACCTGGACACGGCATCTGCGGCATGAGCCGAGGCCGCCGCAGATGCTGACAATGTCCACTTTCAACAGACGCGCGCAATCCAGGAGCGAAATCCCTTCAGGACAGCTGCCGCGTCTTCCCACAGGTTCGAATTCAATGTGGTGCAATGATGTCAATGCTCATGCTTATGGTTTATTCTTCAAACAGAAAACCTCCCGCATCAGGCACGGGAGGTTTTCTGTTTGTTCACTGTCGGCGAGCGGCTGCTAGCGCTACTGCTGCTGCTTCTTCAGCCATTCCGCCCCGTACCGGTTGCATTCGTCAATGACGATCGGAGTCACCCACTCATTGATGCACTCGAGGCTGCCGACACACGGCAGAAATGCCCCGCCGGGAGCATAGGTGTCGATCGCCCTGCGGACTTCAGCGCGGATCTCCTCCTCCGTCGCCTCCGCCCTGTCGATGATGCCCTGGTCGATACCTCCCATGAGGAGCATCTTTCCCTGCGTGTTCTTCTTTATCTCGAGCAGATCGTTGGAAGGAAGGGCTCCCTGCCACATGTCGATTCCCAGATCGACCATGTCGGTTTCAATTCCCTGGATATAGCAGTCGGAATGATGCTGTATCAGGACGCCGCGTTTCTTGACGTAGTCATAGAGCCGCGCGTAATGAGGCTTCAGCAGCTCGCGGAACTTCTGCGGAGAGAAGAAGAGAGCGGTCTTGGAACCCCAGTCGTCGTGACTGTGCAGGATGTCCGGTTTCAGATTGTCGATGAGCAGCTCGAAGACCTTGAGCTTCCATTCGGCATAGGCGCCGAAGAACTCATACATTGCTTCGGGCTCCTCATACAGGCTGATGAGCACTTCCTCGAAAGGCATGAGGCAATGGGCGCGCTCGAACAGGCCGCGGAAACTCGGAACCATGACCATAGTCGTTTCTCTGTCGATTCCTTCTATGGTCTTTTTCGCCTCGCTCCAGTCAAGGTCCGGAATCTCGGGGAATTTCACATAGTCCCGCCATTTCGTAATATCCTTGATGACCTTGTTCTCGTCATTGACGATCGGTATCCAGCCGGGATCGCCGGGAAGGAAACGAATGGTGCCTCCCCAGTTGTCTATGGCCGCCTCACCCGTGAACTGGAGAATGTCCCAGACCGAGATAGGATCCATAACGCAGTGGAACTTGATCTTCGGAAATGCCTCGAATCCGTATCCCATCCACTTTATCGGCTTCTCATTGCGCAATGCGGACATGAATGTTTGTTTTAAATTCATCAGCAGAACCTCCCAGTTTAATTCTTGCCCTTTGTTAGGAATTCGTCGTTCCCAGCATCCGGTTCTTTCTCAGGAATCAGATGAATGATAACTGCTTCCGCGGCCCGATCTCCCAGTGAGCCGGATATCACCCGAAGAAAACCCGATGAGACTCCGTGCAACCTGGCTGCCTCCACGCGGACGAACGCCCGCATTATAATAGGCCGCGTCCGGCTTTTGAAAGCTAAACTTAGCCTTTACCGATTCTTCCGGGCAAACTGACAACCAGATCCGGATGTCCCTTCAGACTTGCCGAAATCGTCCTTTTCAGAAAGACCGCCTCCCCAGTGGCGGCCAGCGGTATGCTGTCACTCGTTTCAAACCTTATGGTTCTCGAACTCGTTCCCGCCTCAATTGCCTTCTGGTGAATCATCTCCTTCAATTCCGCCCTGGCAAAACGGTCCGCCTCCTCGATACTTGCGAATTTGCGCGCTCCTGAAACCCCTTCCACCACAAAACCGCCCGCTCCGTCGGGCGCTATCCGGAGCTGTCTCCGGATGAAAACATGGCTCGTGATCGCGCCGATGGCGTTCGCCACGTCGGCATTCGGCGGAAGGATAGCTTTCGCTTTGAAAGGAACGACGGCGCGCGGCAGAAAGTAGCCGATCGGCGCCCCTATCCCGATTACCGGGTGCTTGAACCTTATCTCCACTTCGTACTCGGGATGCTGTTCATTCAGGAAACGGTGAACCAGAGTCCTGGCGACGGGAGAGTCGTCGATCGCGTCTGCATCGGTGTCGTCATCCAGGCGGCGTTTCAGTAATTCCATCGAGAGCCGCTTGACCCCCAGATCAAGGATATGATCAGTCATTTCGCGCAACGGCATACGGGACAGAAACGCATAGAACTCCGCATATCGGCGAGCCGTGTCCGCATCCCATTCTTCAAAGACGCCGTTGACATGCAGGAGGTCAGTAAGGGTGAGGCCGCATCTCTGGATAATGAAGTTCTCCTCCAGACGCTGCAGGTTCAGGCTCTCTTCTGTGGCGGTGCGGGTGACATGAAGGAGTTCGTCCAGCGAATAAGGCCTTTGATCAAGGAGTCCGGCGATTCTCTCTTCCAGGGAAGAGAGCCGTATCGCTCTGTTGGCGCCTGTTTTCACCAGGATCTGCATCCTCGCTGTCGAGAGGGAATAGCGTTTGAGGTGATGCATCAGGTAATCCAAAGCCGCTTCCGTGCCTTGCCGATTCCGTCCCAGCCATGCAACCGGTGCCACCCGTCGGGGGCCTATGGAGAACTGCGTCCTCTCATACAGAACCAGACTGTCGCCCCCGAGCCCCGCCGTCCTGATATCGAGGGCCTTGACGTGCGTCCTGTGTCTTCCCACTTTTGACCCGTTGTCATTGAGTCTGACCATGCCTGACGACAGCGCGGCCGTGTCGGTGGTCGTCCCTCCCATGTCCACTACCAGTGCGTCGTCTATGCCGGTCAGATGTCTGGCGCCCGCAACGCTCGCCGCGGGCCCCGAGAGGATCGTTTCGACAGGGCGCATCTTGGCCATCTCCGAACTCATCAGGGTGCCGTCTCCTTTGACCACGACAACCGGCGAATCTATGCCGTAGGCCTTCATCACCTTCTCGAGATCCAGCAGCAGGCCGGCAAGCCTGGGGATGATCCTCGCGTTCAACACTGCGGTGACGGCCCTGGTCTGGAAATTGAGAGTGTCGGACAGTTCGTGGCCGCATGAAACAAAGAAGCCGGTTTCCTCGCTCAGGATCTCCTTGATCTCGAGCTCGTGTTTCGGATTGATGGAACCTGCAAATCCGGATACGGCGAATGCGGTGACGCCATGGTTTTCAATCATACGGCGCGCAACCGATCTGATTTCTTCCGGATTCACCGGCTCTATCTCGCGGCCGGTGATATCCAGCTGTCCCTGCACGAGAGATTTCGGTACCTGGAACGTGTTGTGAACGATATCCAGTCCGAAGGGGGGCATAATGATGAGCCCGACCTTCTGCCCTTCGTTCTCCACTATGGCGTTGGTTGCAAGCGTTGTCGACAGCGAGACAAGCGCTGTCTTCTTCAGGAAGGACTGATCGATCTGCTCGAGTGCCCTGCGGATGCCTGCGGTGAAATCCCATCTCGTGGTGAGAGACTTTGCCTTGCTGATGAGGAAGTTCTTCTCGAGATCAAAGATCACGGCATCGGTGTAGGTTCCGCCCGCGTCAATCCCCAGTCCGATCTTTACAGCAGCATTTCGTTTCAAGTTGCTAATGCAGGGCTCCCATTCATCTCGGCGGAAGCGCGAACAGACCGGCACCGCCTGGGCTTTTCTAGCATCTTTTCAGAGCCGCCGCAACGTTTGAAAGCGCCTGATGTTGCATTCGGTGTCCCGGACTGAATAAACTGTTGCCCGCACAAAGAAGGAGGAAGTGATGAAGAAGGATCGATCCCGCACCAACGCGCCGGCGCTCTCACGCAGATCGTTACTGATAGCGGCGGCAGGATCCGCCGCCGCCTCTATCGGGGTGTTGTCGGGTTTCGCAGCAGGCCCTGGCGATCGATGGGATGAAGAGTATGATGTCGTGATCGTCGGGAGCGGCTTTGCCGGGACGTCGGCCGCCATCGAAGCGCGCAAGCGGGGCGCGTCTGTTCTCGTGATCGAGAAGATGGCCGTCTTCGGCGGCAACTCAGCAATCAACGGCGGCGCGTTCGCGGTCGCCGGTTCGCCACTTCAGGCCCGGCAGGGAATTAAGGATTCGGTCGAGCAGATGGTGGAGGACATGCTCAAGGCAGGCCGCGGCCTCAATCATGTCGAGCTGCTTCGCGTCATCGCGGAAGGAACCCGCTGGGCTTACGAATTCACGCTCGAGTACGGGGTGCAATACAAGGATGTCGTGCTGCAGTTCGGCGGGCATTCCATCCCGCGCACCCTGCAGACGACGAACAATTCCGGTGGCGGCATTACGGTGCCGCTGGGCAAGGCCGCGCGCAATATGGGCGTGATCTTCAGGAACAGGACGAAACTCGAGCAGATCCTCCAGGATTCCTCCGGAGCAGTAACCGGCATCGTCGTCCGCGAGGGTCACCGCTTTCCCGATGAGGACAGCGGCAGGCTTCGGCGCATCCGGGCCCGAAGCGGTCTCGTTATGGCCTGCGGCGGGTTTTCTTCCGACGTGCGCTTCAGGACGAGGCAGGATCCGGGCATGGACAATTCGCTCCAAAGCACCAATCATGCGGGAGCGACTTCCGAAGGACTCGCCGCTCTTCTGCGCGCGGGCGCTACGCCGGTCCAGCTTGATCAGATTCAACTTGGTCCCTGGGCATCCCCCGATGAAAAGGGCTTCGGAATGTCGCCGCAGTTTCTGCAGCAGGCCGCATTCCCGTACGGAATCATGGTCGACATCCGCACCGGCAAACGTTTCGTAAACGAAATGGCCGACCGGAAAACGCGTTCCGACGCCATTCTGAAACACAAGGATGAAGCGGGAAATCCGGTCTATCCTGTCGCATTTGTGGCGGAGGAGGGGACCGGCGAATCTCCTTCATTGGGGAACGCCCTCAAATACGGTGTGGCTCATAAATTCGATACGATAGAAGCTCTCGCCCAATTCTACGGCATCAACCGCGAGGGACTGCTTGCGCAGGTCGACCGGTATAATGCCTTCGTAAAAGCCGGTGAAGACAGGGAATTCGGAAAGACCTTCTTCAAGAAGATCACTCTCGAAAAAGGGCCGTTCTACGCCGGGCGGGCCTGGGTCAAGGTACATCACTGCATGGGCGGCGTTCAGATCAACACGAAGGCACAGGTGATTCACATGGCCACCGGAGAACCAATCCCCCGTCTGTTCGCGTCCGGCGAAGTTACCGGCGGCGTTCACGGGGCCAGCCGCCTCGGGTCGTGCGCCATCGCCGACTGTCTCGTCATGGGGCGCATTGCGGGTGAAAACGCAGCCGCGCGCAAGGCGTGAACGGTTGATTTTCCAGAAACAATGAGGAAGTTATGCGAAAACAGAATATATGGGCACTGCTGCTGATTGCCGCGCTTGCGCTCGGTTTCTCCTTTGCGCAGGAAGCATCGCAGCGGCAGGCGGCCGTCAAAGAACATCATCTTGGAGTGTCGCAGAACGGGACGAACTGCGGCATATGCCACGCTGCTTCTGCTCCGGAGATTCCTCCTGACGCTGCCTGTCTCAAATGCCATGGCAGTTACGAGAAGGTGGCGCAGCGCACCGCAGCGGTGGAGCACAATCCACACGACTCTCCCCACTACGGGACCACCGCAACGTGCACGGCATGTCATAGCGAACACGGTACGTCCGGGGCGATATGTTCGGACTGCCACCTGTTCAAATACGAAATGTGATTATGATAGATACGATTCTTTTCGACTGGGACGGCACTCTATTCGACAGCGCGCAGAACGCGTTTAATGCGTTTCAGAAGGCGTTTCTCGAACTTGGGCTCGAGCTTGGTTTCGATACATACCAGAGGATCTTTTCGCCGGATTGGCACAAGATGTACGAGGCGCTGGAATTGCCCGCCGACCAGTGGGACAAAGCCGACGAACTGTGGCTCCTGCATTACGGAAATGCACAGAGTCCGGCTCTGTTACCCGGAGTTCGAAACGCCCTCGACCGCCTGGTGAGTCGTGGTGCTGCTTTGGGGATTGTCACAAATGGTGATCGCGCCAGGGTCTCGCGGGAAATCGAGCTGCTCGGCCTCACAAATATTTTCAAGGTTCTGGTTTGCGGCGATGATGTGGCACGCAGGAAGCCGCACCCTGAAGGGCTGCTGCTGGCGATGGAGCGGCTCGGCAAGAAGCCGGAAGTCTGTTGCTATGTCGGGGATTGTCCGGAGGATATCGAGATGGGGAAGCGCGGTGGCGTAGTGACGGTTGCGATTCCCGGATTGTACCCGGTAAACACGCAGCTGCGTGAGGCCGGGCCCGATGTCTGGTGCGAGAATATCGATCAGTTTCTGCAGTGGCCCGCGCTGAAGTGATCAGTGTTACGGCATAGCATTTGTTCGGCCGTCCCTCCGGGACTTGGTTTTTTTCTTTATTCCTACTGTAGCCCGGCACGCAAGTGCCGGGGAAACGTGGAAGGGAGAGGGGCAAGTCCC
>JAAYAM010000129.1 GCA_012719355.1 Acidobacteriota bacterium | reverse complement strand
CGCCTGTTCCCTGGGAGGGAGAGCTTTCTCCTTGACAGTACCTTTCATAGGACGGGACTTGCCCCTCTCCCTTCCACGTTTCCCCGGCACTTGCGTGCCGGGCTACAGTAGGAATAAAGAAAAAAATCAAGTCCCGGAGGGACGCCCGACCAAATCTAGGAAATCGTTCGAGCGTAATGGCTGAGTGGGATGACCTCGTTTGTCTGCAGCTTGACCTGCCAGATATACTCCGCTTCAGGGTTCGTTTCTGATTCGAACTTGAGCCGCACCCAATACACATCCGCCCCACGGACGGCGGCATCCCACGATTTGAACTTGAGCGACGGATCGCTCCCGTTCACCATTTCCGCTACTTTGGGCTTTGATTTCAGCAGGAGATCATACGCGGTGCGCTCGGCCTCACCCTGCCCGTATGTGATCGCAGGCCCGCCTCCATCATCAGCTTCTTCTTCGGCAAACTCCACCTGCGGCTCCGGAGCAAAGGAAGGAACGCGCTCTTCCGCGATTTCGGGAATCTGCTGCCGGCGAGGCGTGGGCCGGGGAAGCGGCTGCGAAGGGTCCATTGAATAGACTCTCTCCATCGACGGAAGTTTCGGCGGTTGCGGCGGCAGAGGTTCAGGTCTTGCAAATTCCTCAGGGAACGGCGCTGTGTTGGCCCCCACCTGGAGAGTCATCGGCTTCACATCCCCCCTTGCGGCCATCTTGAACGCCTCGACACGGGTCGACAGCCTCTCTCTCAGCTGAGGCACACCTATCATCGGCAGTCCGACAATCACGATGAAGAGGAGCAGGCCGGTGTATACACGCTGCCGCATACTCAAATCAGGGCGGCCCGCGTTTGCCTGGGGATCTCTGGTTTCCGACACGATTCGTTACTCCTTGTACGTCCTCATCAGGACTTGTTGCGGACGCCGCGATAGACCATGTACTTGTAGATGAACTCTTCTATATCTCCGTCCAGTACCCGGTCGGCGTTGGAAGTCTCATGCTTCGTCCTGTGATCTTTCACCATCCGGTAGGGATGCAGTACATAAGACCGTATCTGGCTTCCAAACCCGATGTCCATCTTGGAGTCCTCAACCGCCTGAAGTTCCTGTCGTTTCTTCTCCAGTTCCAGTTCATAGAGGCGTGCGCGCAGCACTGTCCTCGCCATCTCGCGGTTACGGATCTGAGAACGTTCATTCTGGCAGGACACGACAATCCCGGTCGGGATGTGGGTAATCCGGACCGCGGAGTCGGTTACGTTGACATGCTGTCCGCCGGCTCCCGACGACCTGTAGGTATCGATCCGAAGGTCCTTCTCGTCGATCTGGATGTCAATCTTCTCGTCGAGCTGGGGATAGACGAACACGGATGCGAAACTCGTCTGGCGTTTTCCCATCGCCCCGAATGGCGATATGCGGACAAGGCGATGCACCCCGCTCTCCGACGAGAGATAGCCATAGGCAAAATCGCCTTCGACGATGAACGTCGCCGACTTTATTCCGGCTTCCTCACCCGGCTGATAATCAAGGATCCTGGCGCTGAAGTCGGAGCGCTCACTCCATTTCAGATACATCCTGACCAGCATTTCCGCCCAGTCCTGGGACTCGACTCCGCCGGCTCCGGGATGAATGGTGACGATCGCATTCGACCTGTCGTGCTCCCCCGACAGCAGCATCCGGATTTCCGTATGCTGCGTCTCCTGCTCCAGTTTCTGAACTTCGCTGGAAAGCTCGTCAAGCACGTCTTCCCCTTCTTCCGCAAGCTCGGCCAGCGCCTTAAGGTCTCCTGCCTCTCTCGCCAGTTTCGCATCAAGCTCGATATCCTGCTCGAGGCGTCGCCTGGCTTGAAGAGTTGATTGCGCTTCTTCCTGGTTATTCCAGAAATCGGGACGTGCTACCTTCTTTTCAAGCTCGAGAACCTGCCCACGCTTACTTTCAACATCAAAGATACCCTCGGATCTGCTGTATCTTTTCGTCGATCGCGTTTACCCTGTCATGAAGTTCTTCGAGCATTCATTCCTCCTGAATCAGCTGCGTCCTTTGAACATTTGCGCATAGCGAAAACAGACAAACCACACGAAATGATAGCACACAGGAAAACGAAAAAGTCGCCGTAGCGGGTATAAAGGGTGCGGTATGTCTGGAAATCGAAGGAGCCCTGGCAGACCGCTTCCTGCAGAATGCCGGTCGACGAAGTTATCCTTCCCGACGGTTCCACCACGGCAGAGATCCCGGAGTTTGCAGCGCGAAGCAGGTATCTCCGGTTTTCGATCGCCCTCATACGCACGATGGCCAGATGCTGGAACGGTGCGGCGCTGTCGCCATACCAGCGGTCATTGGTGATGTTGACAATCAGCTGACTCCCCTGCCGCACAAACTCACGGACCAGTTGCGGAAAGACCGCCTCGAAACAGATGACGGCGCTCACGGGGCGCCCCGCTGTTTCAATCAGCGCATAGTTGCGGCCGGCAGCGAACTCACCCACGTCTTTCGAAATAATATCGATAAAGAACAGCAACTTTCGCAACGGGATATATTCGCCGAAAGGGACGAGGTGAATCTTGTCATACACACCCTGCAACATCCCTTTCCCGTCCAGAAAGTAGGCGCTGTTGTAAAACAGTCGCGTTCCCCCGCTTTCGCTCTCGCGGATGTTGTTGAACACAAGCCCGAAGCGGAAACGTCTGGCCAGATCCTGAAGCGTTCTCCGGTAGCCGGAGTCGGCGTCATAGGACAGCGGAGTCGGGGCTTCAGGAAGGATGAGCAGGTCCGTAACAGAAGAGTCGAGCCCGTCGGCCATCCGGACGTAGCCCGTGTGAACCTTGTCCATCAGAAGCGCCTCGGGGTCGTCGAATGAAATGTTCCCCTGCAGCATCGCGACCCGGTATTGAGGCTCGCCGGCGCTCCAACGCTCCAGGGCGGCGCCTCCATAGGAAAGCGCACCGACGGCGAAGGCACAAGCTAACGCCAGCGGGACATATGCTCTCAGGTTCCGTCCCCTGTTGACAATAATCCAGGCGACTGCGGTCCCGAAGCTCAGTATCAGAAACGAGATTCCGTAGACTCCTGTAATATCCGCGATCTGGATCAGACGGATGAACCTGAATTGCGTATACCCTGCCAGGAGCCAGGGCAATCCCCCGAAGGGAGAAACGGTCTGAAGGTACTCCATGCAAATCCATATCGCGGGAAAAGCCAGGATGAAGGTCGGCCCGCATCTCTTGATCAGGAATCCGGAGAGCAGCGAGGCCGCGGCCGGATAGCAGGCCAGTACGGCAATCAGCAGCGTGTATCCCAACCAGGCGAGAACCGCCGGCAAACCGCCATAGCTGATCAGCACTTCCGGCATCCAGATCAGCAGCACGAAATACTGAATCGCCCCCGCAACGAACCCACCAGAGAAGGCCTTCGCCGGAGATCCGGCGCGAAAGACAAATACGACCAGCGGCGCGTAGGCCGGCCAGGCCAGCCATCCGAGATCCGATCGGGGAAACGACAATGTAAGCAGAATGCCGGTCAGTACCGGTAACAGAAACAGCATGAAAGATACATCAGTTCTTCGGCGGATTTGTTTTTATGAATGACGGGAATCCGCTCTTTTTGAGGCGCAGCTGCATGGCAACCGCTTCCGCCCTCGTTTTGAACATTCCTACCTTCAGGAGATACAGATCATCCGGAGACTGCGGCGCTTCAGTCCTGCATTCAAATCCCTTTGACCGCAGAACTCTGGCCTTGTTTTCGACTTCCCTCAACTGACGAAAAGCGCCGACCTGCACTGAGTAGGTCACAGAGCCGGTTGCGGGGGACTTCTTCTTTTCCTGAGCCGGAGGCTTGTTGGTAACGGGAACAGTGGCGGCAGGCTCCGGCTCAAGTACTGGAGCGGGCACTGTGTTCTCGTTCCCGCGAACGTTCTTGTACCAGTCAAGCGGCGGCGGCTCAACGGCCGGGGATGGCTCCTCAACAGGTTTTGCCGGGACGGTCGGGGATTCTGAAGCCGTCAGTGCCCTCTCCTGGAATCCCTGGCGCTTGCCTTCCACGAATCCGACAACGAAAAAGCAGCCGCATATGGCGATGAAAACAGCGAACACCAGAATGAGCTTGCGGTTGTCAAGCACCAGTTCGCGCTTCGATTCGGCATCATGACTCATCATTTTAGTCTACGCCTTGTTCAGCAAGTTCTTGATCGTATCAATCGGGACCGGGAAAATCACGGTCGTATTCTTCTCGACGCCGATTTCGGTGAGAGTCTGCAGGTATCTCAGCTGAAGCGCAACGGGTTCTCGATTGATTACCGCCGCAGCCTCGGCAAGCTTGGCAGAGGCCTGGTATTCGCCTTCCGCATGGATGATCTTGGCCCTCTTCTCCCGCTCGGCCTCTGCCTGTTTTGCCATCGCCCGCTGCATCTCCTGAGGCAGATCGACCTGCTTGACCTCAACGAGACTCACTTTAATTCCCCACGCGTCTGTGTGCTGATCGAGTATTTCCTGAAGCTTTACGTTCAGTTTCTCACGATGGCTCAGGAGATCGTCGAGCTCGACCTGGCCCAGAACGGAACGAAGCGTCGTCTGCGACAGCTGCGACGTGGCATAGAGGTAATTCTCCACCTCCACAATAGCCCGCGGCGGATGCATGACGCGGAAATAAACGATCGCATTGACTTTCACCGAAACGTTGTCACGCGTGATTATGTCCTGAGGAGGGACATCAAGCGTAACGGTTCTGAGATCCACCCGGACTATCTTGTACACAGGCCAGAAGACAAACACTACCCCGGGACCGGCAGCCTCCGGTACGAGATGGCCGAGCCGGAAGAGCACTCCGCGTTCATATTCCTTAAGTATGTTGATGGTACTCAGGCCATAGAGCACCACGATCGCTATACCCAGCAGTAATGGTTCCATTGTGACCTCATCACGAAAAGACCCGGTTCAGGAGCGCCGGGATCATATACATGGCTATTCGGTCAATTCCTCCACCTTCAGCAAGAGATTCTCAACGGCTATTATCTTAACGGGTCTCCCTGCCGCGATACGAGAGGATGAATACGCCTTCCAGTATTCTCCACGGACTCTGACCCGGCCTGACGGGTTAATGTCGCTGTCGGCGACTCCGACCAGCCCGATCATCCCCTGATCACCGGTGTACACCTTCTGCCTATACGATTTCAATAGTGCCAGCAGGAGAATCATAAATATAGCAGCAAAAGGCAACGCGAGTGCAATTGCGGTGGTCAGCCCTATCCGCACCGCAGGATCGGGAGCGTCAATCAGAATCACCATTCCTATCACCATTGAGACGAGCCCGCCGATCCCCAGCACCCCGAAGCCGCCGACCTTGATTTCAGCGATGAAAAGACCGACTGCAAGGATCAGCAGAAGCACACCAACGTAGTTCACCGGAAGGAACGAGAACCCGAGAACAGAGAGCAGAACACAAATGCCACCGATCACGCCGGGAGCGATGAGCCCGGGATTTGTGAATTCGAGATAAAGCAGCAGCAGACCGATGACTCCAAGGAAGAGCGCAAGATTAGGCTGCGTGATGGCGGCAAGAAAGCGCTCCCGTGAGGTCATCTGATAGTCGGTTACGGCCTGCCCGGCTGTTTTCAGAACTCGCTCCTCCCCCGAAAAGAGGCGAACCGTGTACCCGTCCAGCTTCGCAAGGAGCTCAGATTCACTCGCTGCTACAAAATCGATAAGGTGCGCATCGAGTGCCTCGGCATCCGTGAATGACTTGCTTTCCCTCACTCCCTTTTCAGCTTCTTCGACGTTACGGTTTCTCTTGCCCGCGATGCTGCGCAGGTATGCTGTCGCATCACTGGTGATCTTCTCCGTGAGGGTTTTGCCCGCTTCGCCTCCGCCCACGGGAAACCCTCCTATTGCCATCAGGGGATGAGCGGCGCCGGTATTGGTGCCGGGAGCCATTGCCGCGACGTCCGAGGCGAGAAGTATGAAGAACCCCGCCGAGGCCGCCTTGGCTCCGCTGGGACCCACGTAGACGACCACAGGAACCTTGCTGCTCAGCATTCTTTCGATGATCTGTTCCATCGAAGACCCGAATCCGCCGGGAGTCTGAAGCCTCATGAGGAACAGTTCGGCTTTTTCGTTCTCCGCTCTCTCGATGCTCCTGACCACAAAACCTGCCGTGATCGGATCGATCGAGCCGTTCAGATCGATGCGCGCAATTCCGGCCTGCGCCGGAACGGCCGCAAACAGGAAGAGAAATGCCCATGCTATGCGTTGCCTGAGCCCTATCATGTCCGTTATACCTTTACGATTTATGATAACACAGGAGCAGCGAAAAGATTTGAAGACAACGTCAGCCGCAGCAGACGTTTATCAGTTGGAGGCCTCATCTCCCTGCATGGCCTTCTCAGCTCTGTAGGAAGAGCGCACCAGGGGGCCGGAAGCGACATACATGAACCCGAGCGAACGCGCATAATCCCGGAATTCGTCAAACTCCGCCGGCGTGTAGTACCTCTCCACCGGGAGATGTTCCCGTGTCGGCTGCAGGTACTGGCCGAGCGTAACAATATCGACACCGGCGGCCCTCAGGTCGTTGAGCACTTCGAGGACCTCAGATCTCTCCTCGCCAAGACCGAGCATGATGCTTGATTTGGTCCTGATCTCGATTCCAAAACTCTTTGCATTCCTGAGATGATCGAGCGACCGGCGGTAGCGGGACCCGGCGCGCGCGACCGGATACAGCCTGGGTACGGTTTCGACGTTATGCGCAACCACTTCAGGTCGTGCTTCCGCGACTGTTCTGAGAGCCGATATGCTCCCGCGGAAATCCGGAATGAGAACTTCCAGCCGGATTCCCGGACATGCCTCGTGCGTTCGCCTGACCGTTTCAGCAAAGATCGAGGCCCCGCCGTCCTGCAAGTCGTCCCTGTCCACCGATGTGATTACCGCATATCGCAGGTTCAGGGTCTTGATCGCCTCGGCGACCCTGCGGGGCTCCTCCAGATCGTATTCGGGAGGCCGTCCCGTTTTCACCGCGCAGAATCTGCAGGCGCGCGTGCACACTTCTCCGAGAATCATGAAGGTTGCGGTGCCCGCCCCCCAGCACTCTCCAATATTCGGGCAGCGGGCATCCTGGCAGACGGTATTCAGCCTCTGCTCGTTCACAAGCTTCTTCAGACGGAAGTAGGACTCACCTCCGGGGAGTCTCACCTTCAGCCAGTCCGGGCGTGGACTATTATTTCTGATCGCCATCGGGCTTATCATAGCAGATCCGGCACGACGGGCTTCCGAATCTTTGACGCTATGCGTCCCTTTCCTCATCTCTTTCAGGCAGGTATAATGGGTCGGCTCATGTTTCAACTGGACACCCTGGGCCGGCAGGTAAGCCGGAAAGTGAAATCGCGCGGCAAAGAATACTTCGAGAACAATACTGTCCGGATTCTCTATGCCGATCCTGAATTCGTCTCGGCCCATGTCAAGGGCTCGCGGGAATATGAAGTAGACCTGGAGAGGGACGACGAGTCGCTCCTCTACTCCTGCGACTGCCCGTATTACGATGAGAATCTTGAAGTCTGCAAACACGTTTGGGCGACGCTTCTGACCCTCGAGGCCCAGGGGCACCTGAAGAAATGGAACCTCCGGTTCCCGGTGGAACTGGTCCCCGCGATTTCCATCGATACCGAAAACGATCTGGACTTCGAGGATTTCGAAGACAGGCCCGAAGTTGAATGGCCAGCGTCAAACGCTCAACCGGCGCCGCCGGCACTCCCCCATTGGCACCGTATCATCAACAGGATGAGCCAGGCACAGGGACAAACGCCGGCGCCGACTGTCGATTCCTGGCCGGCCGGCCGCGAAATACTGTACTTTCTTGCCATCGGAAGGCGCTCAGCCGGCGATATGGAGGTCTCACTCCGGGTCGAATATCGCGACCCAAGGAAGAATGGCGGCTGGAAGAAATCGCGACTGCTCAGGCTTTCACATGAAACGATCGCTCACTTCCCGGATCCGGCCGACCGGGAAATTGTCGCCAGGCTTTTGGGAGTGAGGCGCGAAACGTGGTTTTACTCGAGATACGAACCGGAGTTTGGTTTCCAGCCGGGAACCGGAGATTTTGAGAGCCTGATGCCGATAATCTCGCGGACCGACCGGCTTTACCTGAGAACCCCGGAATACGAGCGTCCCATATGGTGGGACGAGTCCGAGCCCTGGCAGTTCCGCATCGCCGTAAAGAAGATAGCGACCAGCTGCCAGTACGAGGTCGCAGGCGAGTTTCACAGGAGAGGAGAAAAGCTGTCTGCCACCCGGCCCGAACTGGTTCTTCAACAGGGTGTTCTCCTCATGGAGGGTGCTCTCGCGCCTTTCAGCGGCTCGTATGACTGGATCTCGCTCTTCAGGCGTGAAGGATCGTTTTTCGTCGACGAATCGGAAGGAGATGCCTGGCTCGAGAACATGTTCAGGCTGCCGGCCGTTCCCGAGATGGAACTCCCGGAGGAACTGCGGCTCGCACCTGTCGACGTTTCTCCGCGCCCGGTGGCACATGTCGCTACGAGGCAGGAAGCCTGGGGCGCGCCCTATCTGGTGGGAGAACTCTCGTTCGATTACCTCGGCAATGTTGTCGGAGAAGACGACCCTACGACGGTTATTGCTCTGATTGCACAGCGGCAAAAAATCATTCGGAATCCAGATCTGGAAGACGCCGCCCGGAAGCAGTTCGAGAGCGCCGGTTTCAAGAGGCATCAGGATTTCAGCGGCAAAATGATCTGGAAGATTTCCCAGTCGCGCCTCCCCATAGCCGTCCGAAGCCTGGTAACAGCCGGATGGCAGGTCAGCGCAGAAGGAAAGCTGTTCCGCAATCCTGATTCCTTCAAGCTTCGCATCTCTTCAGGAATCGACTGGTTTGAGCTCCATGGATCGGTGGAATTCGGAGAAACACAGGTTGCAATTCCACGCCTGCTGTCTGCGCTCAAGCGGCACCAGAAGACAATCGTACTCGACGACGGCACCTTCGGCATGCTGCCCGAAGAATGGCTCGAGCAATACGCGATGCTCGCAAATCTCGGGACAACGCAGGAAGACCACGTGCGCTTCAGCAGGAGCCAGGTGGGTCTTCTCGACGCGCTCCTCGCTTCACGGCCTGATGTCAGCTGCGATGAGTTGTTTGACAACCTGCGGCACGAGCTGCGGTCCTTTCAGGGGATAATTCCATCGGATCCGCCGTCGGGATTCCAGGGGACTCTCCGTAGCTACCAGCGGGACGGGCTCGGCTGGCTTCACTTTCTCCAGCAGTTTCGTTTCGGCGGCTGCCTCGCCGATGATATGGGGCTCGGAAAGACGGTGCAGGTGCTGGCAGTTCTCGAGGAAAGACGCATACTGCGCCGAACAAACGGATCCGGCGGCTCCATCCCTCCATCGCTCGTCGTCATGCCGCGCTCGCTTGTCTTCAACTGGCGGCAGGAAGCCGACAGATTCACGCCCGAACTCAGAGTCCTGGAGCACACGGGAGCCGAGCGCATCCGGGGCTACGAGCATTTCGACGATTACGATGTCGTCTTCACTACGTATGGAACGTTGCGCCGCGACGCCCTCTTCTTCAAGGAGAAGACGTTCGACTATGTGATCCTGGACGAAGCTCAGGCGATAAAGAACGCGTCGACCGAATCGGCCAAGGCCGCACGGCTCCTGAATGGGAACCATCGTCTGGCGCTGAGTGGAACGCCGGTTGAAAACCATCTTGGAGAGCTCTGGAGCCTGTTCGAGTTCCTGAACCCGGGAATGCTCGGTTCGGCTTCCGTCTTCAAGCTGGGAAGAGGATCGGAACCCGACCATGCGCTGCTCGCACATGCTCTACGTCCTTTCATTCTCAGGCGCACTAAGTCACAGGTGGCGCCGGATCTGCCGGACAAGAGCGAACAGACCCTCTTCTGCCGCCTGGAGGCCGCGCAGCGCGAATTGTACGACGAACTCCGCGATCACTACAGACGGACCCTGCTCGAACGCGTCAGCCGTGAAGGCATAGCCAAGTCGAAGATCCAGATTCTCGAGGCCCTTCTCAGGCTCCGGCAGGCTGCCATTCACCCGGGATTGATAGACCAGAGGCGTTCCGCCGAGCCGAGCGCAAAAATGGACATGCTGATGCCGCATCTCGCTGAAGTGCTGGATGAAGGGCACAAGGCACTGGTGTTTTCGCAGTTCACTTCCATGCTCGGCATTCTGCGGCGCAGACTTGAAGACGAAAACATCCCGTACGAATACCTCGATGGTCAGACGCGCGACCGCTCCGCACCTGTCGAGCGATTTCAGAATGATCCGGATTGCAGAATCTTCCTCATCAGCCTGAAGGCAGGAGGACTCGGGTTGAACCTCACCGCGGCCGAATACGTCTTCCTGCTGGACCCCTGGTGGAATCCGGCTGTGGAAGCGCAGGCAATCGACCGCACGCACCGGATAGGACAAACCTGCTCTGTGTTCGCCTATCGGCTTATCGCCCAGGACACCGTGGAAGAGAAGGTGCTGCAGCTCCAGAAGAGCAAGCGCGCGATCGCGGACGCAATCATAAACCAGGACAACAGCATCCTCAGCAACCTTCGGGCCGAGGATCTCGCGATCCTGCTGAGTTGATCAGCTGCCTCAGGCCTCAACGGAGCGGCCGCGAAACAGAATCGCCGCCTGAATGAGAATCCCCACGACAACCAGGATCAGGAATGCAGCGGTTGCCTCGAACTGCTGCAGCACGTTCGAGGCCAGTATCAGAGATGCGCCCGCAAGGGAAGAAAGAAGAATCAGTGCCCAGTCCAGCAGCAACAGTATCAAGACCGCGCCGATGATTCCGCCGATGACATACGGAAGCCACGCCATCGACTCCGGCGGCGCCATTCGGATATGATGCATGAGGTTGAGCGTCGCATAGCCTCCAACTACGAAGCCGGAAATGGCCAGCGCCACCTTGTAGAACAGTATTGCGAGAAGCGCGGCCACCACGCCGGCAGCGACCGCGATGAGAAGCCTGGCGTCGGAACCGGCGAAATAACGCTCGGCCAGTTCCATCCCCACAAGAAATCCGGCCGCCCCGACGAAGAGCCAGAAAAGCTTGCGACCGAATATCAGCAGCACAATTCCGACTACCAGATTGATCATAGGAAACACCGCCATTGTACCGGCAAAAATTTCCCTGAAAGGGGGGGATAGGGGGAAGGAATCCGGGCAAGAAATCAACGAATCCCGAGACTGTCTGCTGTAGCCCCGTCTATTCTTCCGGTTACCGGAAGCCCGTTGTCACGCTGGAAGTCCCGGAGCGCCTCTCTTGTTCTCCAGCCCATGATTCCGTCGAAACTGCCGGGGTCGTACCCCTGATCGCTCAGGGCGTTTTGCACATCCATGACCAGTCCGCGATCGCCTTCGAGACTCCTGGTGTCATCGTACTCGGATCGTGCGAGAGTCCTTGGTCTTGAAGTGTACCCGGTGCTGATTTCCATCACAGTCCCGGGATCGAGCTGTATTTCGCGCGCCCCCTCTGCGTAAAGCGATCCTGCACCCGCACCGGCACCCAGAAGGACTCCGAGAAGGGCGCCTGTACCGCCCCCGAGAACTCCCCCGAGAACTCCGCCGACCGCTCCGCCGATGCCTGACCGAGTCAGGGTATCGGTGCTGCGACTGCCGCTTCTAAGCCGTCCCTCACTGTCCACGATCTTGACATCCTCCGACTCGATCACCCGCGTCACCTGTGCACGCAGAGGCCGGGAACCGTCTCGGAACTCGATGGAGTCGAAGGCCAGAGAGAGTTCGGTACGGCCGCTGAGCCGATCCGATTCTTCAACGTCCTGGACATGCCCGTTGATGATGGCTCCGCGGTAAGTGTTTGGTTCGAGAACTGTGGCGGCAAACCGATCTCCGGGTCGATTATCACGCGTGCTCAGGGGCGTCTCCAGACGTATGAGCATGTTTGTCCCTGACGGAACGGCCTGGGCTGCCGCAAACGGAGCTGATACAGGCAGCATCGCCATTGAAAGCAGGGCGACTAGAAAGAACTTCTTTGACATACATCTAACTCCTTAGCTATCAGCTTACAACCAGGCACCTACCCGGTCGCACCTGTTGGCTGTTAGTATCACTAAGGATGATGCAAGTCTTATACCCATGCCGGAGCGAGCGCATCCACAACGGGATGCAGTCTGGAAAGTTCCAGTCCGACGGGGAATGGACGAACGCCCTCGAAGATCTTCTGCAATTCCGCGTCGGGCGCGTCGTCCATCACGATAGCGCAGACCCCCATCTTCGGCTGCAGCATAGCGGCCCGCTGTTTCACGGCATTGACGGCATCGGGATCGAGTGCCTCGCCCTTCGTCAAACATTCGACAATCCAGTCGGGACGGCTGAGGGTACAGTCAAAGATCTCCGCCACGATCGGGATGTGCTTCAGATCCTCGATGAACGAAAGGAGCATAACCCGTGAATCGAGCACAAACGAAGTGTCTCCGGTCCGCTTCTTCGGCCGCACCGGCGGCTTGACGGCATTGGCGAAACTCTCGGCCTCGCTGGCCAGCGCCATCTTGACCGCAACGTATCTGTTCAGCCTGCCTGAGTGGAGGACGAATTCCGGCAGCCTGATTGTGGGATGGTGAGCCTGTCGTCCGAATGATATCGACTTGAGTTCCACCGCAACCGGTTTGTAGTCGTCATCGAGATCAACGCCGTACGATTCATCCGGCTCAAGGAGCCTGATCAAGGCGAGCGCAGCCCACCATTCGTATCCGAGGCGGAACAGTTCCGCGGCGGCAGAATCAAGCTCGAGGGCACAGTTTTCCTCGAAGCGGTCCAATCCGATCTTCTGCTGCAGAAGATCGAAAAGCCTGTTGTAGATGACGCGGGTCAACCCCTCCTTGGGCCGGTGCAGGAAGCTCGAAAGATCGGCCGGCATCGTGATCTCCTCCAGGCCCAGCAACTCCATCACATCTTTCTCGATCGCTACATACCTGGTGCAGAGAGTTTCCACGTCAACAGAGAGCATTGGATAATAGTGCTCCACCACCGCCATCCTGGCCCTGTCAAAGCGCAGGTAGAATTCCTCGCGCAGGTCTCTTGGAATGGATATCTCGCTCGGTGTAATGACGATTTCAGGATGCTCTCCGACAAACCCGGTGAGCGATTCGTACTCTTGTTTCCAAGCAACCGGTAAGCTCATGATTCCCCTTCCAACGACTGATATGTTTTTTGCAGCCTCACATTATACTTGATACTTGATTGGCACGCCATTCCCCGCACATTCCCCCAAGGCGAAGAACTCACTTGCAGGGGATGCTTCCAATCATCTAGGATAACGCGGACCAGGAGGATACATGTTCAGACTGTTTACCTCGACAATTGCGTTGTTTCTCGGCATCACCGTCCTCACCGCGACGGCGGCCGCGTCGGAAGATGCCAAATCCCGACCGGACGAGAATGAAATCATGGAAGCGATGAAGAAGGCAGCCGGAATGCCCGCTGAACGGCAGAGCGAACTGGTGAACACGATCGCAAAGCGTTTGTCTTCCAGCACGACGCCCAGGTCCGACTTCATGTCCTGTACCGGGCTGGCGTATCTTGGCAACCCCATAGCACAGAAATGTCTCGCCGTCGCCTATGAACAGGGGATCGGAATCGTGCAGGATCCTATGGAAGCCTACGTCTGGTATGCGATCGCTCAGCAGAATACTCCAGGCGAGTCTTTCCCTGAAGTTGAAAGACTTAAGCTGGAACTGGTGGCGAACTATCCCGCCCCGAGCGAAGAGGAACTGGAAGAGATGGTGCAGTCGCAGAAAGCGCGTATCGCTCAATACCAGAAAGAAGGCGGGAAAACCGCCAGATAGCACATTTGATCTGATCAACATACGTTGAAAGGGATGCTACGATGCTCTACCGCAAGCTTGGCAAAACCAACGTTGAATCGTCAGTTCTGGGATTCGGTGCGATGCGTCTGCCCATGGTCGGCACCCACGGCCCGACCGCCGGATTCGATCCCAACGTCCCCATCGATGAGACTGAAGCAGTCAAAATGGTCGAACATGCCGTGGAACAGGGAGTGACCTATTTCGACACGGCATATGGTTACCACGGCGGAAAAAGCGAGGTGTTTCTCGGCAAAGCGCTGCGCCCGCACCGGTCAAAAGTAATGATCGCGACCAAGCTCCCCACCTGGCTCGTCGAGAAGACGGAAGACATGGAAAGGCTGTTCAATGAGCAACTCCAGAAGCTGGGCGTTGACTACATCGACTGCTATCTCGTTCATGGCCTCGGAAGCGGGAACTGGCCGAAGATCCGGGAAAAGGGAGTGCTCGAATTTCTGGAAAAACTGCGTTCAACCGGTCGGATACGCTTCGCGGGATTCTCGTTCCATGACGAAATCAGAGTCTTCAAAGAGATCGTCGACGCCTACGACTGGTCATTGTGTCTGGTTCAATACAATTTCTATGACTGTGATTACCAGGCCGGAACTGACGGGATCGCTTATGCGGCGGCACGCGATATCGGGATTGTCGTCATGGAGCCGCTGCGCGGAGGGAAACTCGTAGATAAGATCCCTCCGGAGGTGCAGGAGCTGTGGAATGGCGCACCTGCCAGGAAAGATCCGGTAGAGTGGGCGATGCGCTGGGTATGGAATAACGCCCATGTCACGACAGTGCTGACGGGCTCGAGTTCGCTGGCGCAGCTTGCGACCCATACAAGGCTCGCCGACCACGCCATGGCAGATTCGCTCACCCCGGCAGAGTTCGAGCTGTTTGAGAAAGTCCGGCAGACGTACCGTAAGATGCTCAAGGTCGACTGCACCGGCTGCGCGTATTGCATGCCCTGTCCTGTCGGGGTGGATATTCCCCAGAATCTGAACATGTACAACGACAGCTTCCTGTTCAAAAGCACCGAATCGAATGCCTTCCTTTACAGCCAGTTTCTTTCCCCCGAACAGAGAGCTTCGAACTGCACCGACTGCCAAACCTGCGTTGAAAAATGCCCGCAGAAAATAAACATCCCCCGCGAACTCGTAGAGGTTCAGAAGCTGTTTGAAGGATGATCCCATCGAGACTCCAGTGACGGAAGCCTGGAGTCTCGACCCTCACCTGCGCCTCAGATGAAACTATCTCCTTCTGGCCTCATCTTTACCAGTGGAACACACAAATGAAAGAACCCTCTCGAAAACGAGAGGAGAAAGTATGTTCCCGAGCAGGCCGGAACAGAACAAAAGAGCTGAATCATACGAGAACGGGGACGTATGAGTTGGGTCTCTGTTTCGGGTGAACTTGAAGCTAATCAAATATGTATTCTTTGTCCCGAAAACGGCGGTGAATTCTGCACCTACCGGGATCGTCTCAATTACGGGAGAAGGCGAAATGAAGAATGGCAATTCCGCACAGCACCCGACAACCTGGTTGTACTGGTGCTGGGGCGGGACTACCTCGGGGCTGTTGACGAACTGGTGGCTGTGGTATCTGCAGATGGTGCATGAGCTGGCCAGAACGGGAATGACCATGGGAGTGGCGTACAGTGCCGCAAGCGTGAAGCTGGCGCGTTCTCTGTACGGAGACACACTCGACAGGACAGACAATGCTGAAAGACCGGATAGCGTCTGACAAAGAGTTGATCATATTCCACAAGTTGCCGACGACTGAAGAAAGAGAACACTTCATCATCGGAAGATCGTGCCGCTGCCGGCCGACCGTGGAGATCGTTGACGAAAGCACCGTGGTAATCGCTCATAGGAAGATTGTTTCCAGACAGGCAGACGAGGTCTGGAAATAGCAGGTTTTGATAATACAATCAAAGTGAATTTTGCAACATCCAACAGGGGAGGAGTATGCAGATAATCAGCTCGGATTGCATCATCACGGGTGGCGCCGGCGGGATTGGGAGAGGATTGATCGAACGGCTCGTGTTGCACGAAGGAGCACACATGGTGGCCTGCGTCGATCTGCCGGAAAGCAGGATTCACCAGGTGGTCGCCGATCTCAATGAGCAGGCCGGCCGAGAAGCAGTGCTGGCGTATCCGGGGGACGCCACCGATCCTGATTTCATATGGTCGGTGTTCAACCGGTTCTATGACAAAACCGGTGGACCGCCCGACATCCTTGTCAACTTGATGGGAAGGCCGCTCGACGCTCTCATGGAGAACTATAAGCCGGGCCAACCTCCAAAAGTTTTCCCGATGGAAAAACTCAAGGAAAATCTGCTCGTCAACGCAGCGGCGCCCGCCGCCTGGTCTACTGTGTTCGCATACATGCATGACCGGTATCGAGTCGACAACGGACTTGGCAACTGGGTAGACAAGGGAGGGACCGAACAGGGAGTCGTGGTTTTTGTGGGATCGGTGTCGGCTGAAGCGGGCATAGTCGGTCAGCTTGGATATGGGATGGCCAAGAATGCCCTGCTTGGAGCATTCAGAGTCTTCAAGAACGAATGCTACCTGCGGCTCGGCCTTCGGCCGGTTCTGATTAATCCCGGCTTCATTGAAACCCCTATGGTCACTCAGATGAGACAGGAGGAACAGGAGGCTGTGCTCCGCAACGTCCCGAGCCACAGCTTCATCACCGTCCCGGCGATTGTCGAGACTTTCATCTACGCCATCAAGTGTGACTCCATATCCGCCCCGGTGAGTGTCGGAGCCGGATATACATGCCCGCCGAGGTTGTACCGCAGATAGTCACCGTCTTCCGGTTCGGGGATTCTCCCCCACCCTGAACCGGACCTTTGTTTCACTTCCCGCGTCTGGTACTATCCATCACTGAACGGTAGTAATGCTTCATCCTGCTCAGAGACAAACACCGCGCGTCCCGCTGCCCTTCAATCGGCAATCAATTCTATCTGTGTGAAGTAAGGTACCAACTATTGACAAACGCCATAACGTCCAGAATCAAGTGTCTCCCGCAGGTGACTGCAGTACGGGGCGGCAGCGCAAAAGCCCTGTGGTTTGTTTTTCTTTACCTGAGCGGTTTCGCCGGCTCTGCTCCCGCCACCGATCCTGAGCTTGAGACGATCGTAGCCCGAATGACGGCTGCGCACGCCGCGAATCAGAAAGGACTGCTCCCCTATACCGTCGTCCGGGAGTACAGAATGTTCGGCAAGAACGGGCAGGATGCGAAATCACACGTGGTCGCGCACGTGAGATTCACTCCTCCCGCAGAAAAAGAGTACGAGATAACGAAAGCTTCGGGAAAGGGACTGGGAGCGAAAGTAGTTCGCAAAATGCTCGCGGGAGAGGCGGACATCGAGGACAAGGACTCCGGCGATATCTCCCCCGAGAACTATCAATTCGCGTTGCTCGGAGAAGAGAGTCTCAACGGCCGGCACTGCTATGTGCTGCAGCTCACGCCGCTGCGCAAAGATACTCATCTCCTTGACGGCAGAGCCTGGGTGGATTCGGAAACGTATCTGATCCATCGCGCCGAAGGAGAACCTGCGAAGAAGCCTTCATGGTGGCTGAAGAACGTACACTTCGCGTTGACATATGAAGACGTGGAAGGGATGTGGCTTGCCACCGGAATCGAAGCGACCGCAGACATACGCATTCTGGGCCATTGCAGGATGATCTCGGAAGATGTCGACTACAGGATCGGAGATATGGCCGATACCGAGCCGTCAAGGGCAAGACCGCGGGCACCGGTGCGAAGGTTGAGCAATGCCTGGCGCTGAGACCGGCCTCTTCAGAGATTCCCCTTCTTCATTTCGCTCACCGCATAATCACAGGCTCTCGCGGTAAGCGCCATGTAGGTAAGAGAAGGATTCTGGCAACCGCTCGAGGTCATGCACGAACCGTCGGTAATGAACACGTTCCTGACTTCGTGCATCTGATTGAACGCGTTGAGCACTGAAGTCTTTGGATCCCTCCCCATTCGGACTGTCCCCATCTCGTGGGTGCACAGCCCCGGAGGACTGTCGTAATCGAACGGTCTGATGTTCTTCATCCCGGCCGCCTCGAGCATTTCGGCCGCACTGTTTTTCATATCCCTGCGCATCGACAGTTCGTTTTCCCGGAACGAGCAGTCGACATGCAGTATCGGCAATCCCCACATGTCGACTTTGTCTTTGCTCAGCCAGACGCGGTTGTCCGGATACGGGAGGCATTCCCCCCAGCCTCCAAGCCACATGTTCCATATTCCCGGCACGGCCATTCGTTCTTTGAAGCGGGCGCCCACCCCGGGCGTCATTCCGGCGCGTTCCCAGCCCAGCCGCTTCCCTCTCGCCTGATAACCGAATCCTCTCAGGTAATCACGCCGGCGCGTCTTTTCGTCAATGTTCCGGAACCGGGGAATGTATGTACCGTTGGGCCTGCGGCCTTCGTAGTACCGGTCAGGAAAGCCTTCGTAGTCTCCGGCCGCACCCACCTGGAAATGATGGTCCATGAGATTGCGCCCGACCTGTCCGCTGCCGTTGCCGAGGCCTTCAGGGAAACGTCTGGAAACCGAGTTCAACAAGATCTGGGTCGTTCCCAGGGTAGAGGCATTCAGGAAGATGATGCGTGAGTAATACTCGGTCGTCCTCCGCGTCTTCGCATCGATAACCCGGACTCCGACGGCCCGCGATTTCACTTCGTCATACACTACTTCGGTTACGATCGAGAAAGGGCGCAGCGTGAGATTCCCGGTCTCCTGTGCCGCCGGCAGCGTGGCGGAATTGGTGCTGAAATAGCCCGCAAAGGGACATCCCCTTGCGCAGAGATTTCTGTACTGGCACGGACCGCGGCCCAGATGCTGCACCGTGACATGAGCAGCCCGTCCCTCGATCATGACGCGGTTTTCGAATGTCTCCCTTATCCTGCGGGCCATGTGCTTTTCCACGCAATTCATCTCCATCGGAGGGAGGAATACGCTGTCGGGCAGCTGAGGGAGGCTTTCGGGTCTGCCGCTTATCCCGACGAATCTTTCAACATAGGCGTACCACGGAGCAATATCGCGATATCGAATGGGCCAGTCCACCGCGATTCCCTCCTTGAGGTTCGCCTCAAAATCAAGATCGCTGAATCGATAACACTGCCTGCCCCACACGAGTGACCGGCCCCCGGTCTGATAACCGCGGATCCAGGAAAAGGGCTTCACCTGGACATACGGATTCTCGCTGTCATTGACGAAAAAATGGCTGGTAGATTCGTCGAAAGCGTAGCACCTGCTCTGCACCGGGCTGGCTTCCTTCAACTTCACGGTGAGCAGCAGCCTGTGCTCGAAGTCCCAGGGATCATTGATGGCGGTAGGGTAGTCCTTGATGTGATAGACTTCGCGGCCGCGCTCGAGCAGCAGTGTCTTCATGCCGTGGCGGGTCAGTTCCTTCGCGGCCCATCCGCCGGTGATGCCGGATCCGACCACAATGGCGTCATAGGTGTTTTCAGTCACGGAACTCATACTACTCGCTCGCCCACGTTTTCTGACCTGTTTTCAATTCCACACAGCCTGTCCATCGTCCGGGAATCTGCTCATAGGCGACCACCCCCGTCGTCGCTTCCCGAGAAGTGAAATACCCCAGCGCGGTAAGTCTCTTCAGGGTCCGGAAAAAATGAGTTCGCCGCAAGACGCGTGACTTGATTCTGCTCCAGAGCCCGAATGGTTCCCGGTCCGCTTCTTCAACCAGCACCAGCTGCAGGGAAGCTGAGCACTGCAGGAACGGCATTCCGAAACGCGAACGGCACTGCTTCTGGAATTCGTTAAGCCCCTGAACGAATGCGGCCCGTTCCCGAGCCGTATGGCAGTCATTCAACGCCCTGATGATGAACTGGTCCACCCCGGCGGACTTTGCCCCGGGCGTATCGGTCTCCGGCAGGATGATCTCGGCGAGCACCGAGATAAGATCGTGGGCTTGCGGCGAAGAGAGATCGGTGATTTCCGCTTCTGAAGAGGAAGAACGGCATCCGCTCAGGATACCCAGCACAGACGCAGCCCCGGCCCGTAAAGCATCTCTGCGTTTCATTTGAACACCGTCTTTCTTCCTGGGTAATTCTATACCACAGCACAGGTCAGGCGGTGTTTCCTGCTTCTTAGGGATTCAGCTTCCCAAGATCTGATCCGCCCAGCTGTTCAAGCTTGCCGAGCTGCGTGCGCACAAGGTCGGCATTTGGTGCGTTGGGGGCAATCCGCAGATAGTTCTTCAGTTCGCGAATTGCGCCGTCCCTGTCCTGCTTGGCTGCCATAATTCCGGCCATCAGCAGGTAGACCTGGGGGATCCTGCGCGAAGAATCCATACGCTCCAGCTGGCGCGCCCGCCTTTCCGCCGCCTCCAGCTGATTCAGCCGGTAATTTCCGAGCGCATTTATGTAGTAGGCATCGAGAAATCCGACCGGATCCAGCGCCAGAGACTTGTCGCTCAACTGCACCGCTTCAGGCCAATTCTCCTGCGTAGTGGCGATATGGGCCAGGCCCACATAGGGATTGACATAATTTGCGTCGAGTTCGGTCGATTTCATAAAGGCCCTGCGCGCATCGTCCGCACGTGAATCCTGCGCGTATACCTGCCCAAGGACGAACCATGCCTCGGCATACTGTGGATACACCGTCACCGCTGACTCGAGGAGAGACTCGGCTTCCTTGAATTTCTTCCTGTCGAGGGCTTTCCTGCCTTGCTCCATCTTCTTCTTCGCGTCTTTCGGGGCCGCCAGGCTCGTGATGCTTATAGAAGTCCCCTTGACCCGGTCTCTCGGATAAATGATGATCGTGCCGAAATCATTCTGTCCGGTGGTCAGCTCCCTGTCCAGCTGCAGCGCAGTGGACGTGTAGCCGTCCAGATGGGCCTTGACTTCGCACCCCAAGAGCCTCCTGCTCATGGTAGCGGCATTCAGCATACTCTGCAGACTGGGCTCGGCAGTCACGCCCCGGTAGGGTTCGATCTCCATTCTCTCTGAAGCATCCGGGTGCACGAAGTCAGACCAGCTGTCCCCGCCAACCTGAAAGCCGAATGATCCATTCGGCATCACAGTCGCTTCAGTAGTCGAGGAGTGACCGCAATCGAGCTTGATTGTCGTCCCGAAAGGAGGCGGCTCGCCGTCATCCTTCAATACATGCCCGGTGATGAAAAAGAGCTGCGGAGGCGGCACAGGCATGGTTCCGACGGGCGGCCGCGGTGCAGGCTCAGGAACTCTGGGCACCGTCTTTTTCGAAGTGTCGCCGCTCTCTTTCCGGCCGGAGG
>JAAYAM010000128.1 GCA_012719355.1 Acidobacteriota bacterium | reverse complement strand
CGCTTTCTCCAGTTCGGCCTGAAGCGCGTCGAACACGGTCCTTTCTCCATCAGAAGACAGATCGGCCGTCTTCATCCGGCTTCGGTAAGCCGACGCGATATCCGGTATCAGTACAGACGCCTCGCCGGTGATTGTGCATGCGCAGGCGAGACGCCACCCGGACAGGAAATCCGAGTCGGGGAGATGGATCGATTTCACGGACTCGACTGAGCCCTGCAGCAGGCGGATCCTGCATTTGCCGCACGACCCGTTCCCCGAGCAGGGTGCGTCGATCGCCACATTAGCTTTTCGGGCAAGATCGAGAAGGTTCTCGCCTGGGGAGGCGTAGATTGTCTCGTCGCCTCCCCCCTCGAGCTGAAAAGTTATCTTGTGCATGAAACGTCACATCAAGGCCGACATAGCCAAAGCAGGGTGGCCCTTCTCCTGCAAAAATGCCAGCACCCCATCGGAATCGGTCGCGATGGTTTCGTCACAGATCATGTCTGCAAAGTTCTTGATTCCATACAACTGTTCGGCGGTCTTGTTCAGTCTCGCCGAGACATCGTCTTTCAGTTCTTTCGGCATCCAGACGATGCGTTCGATCCCTCCCTCGGCGAATATGAACTTTTTCGAGGCGATGAAGTGTCGTCCGTGTCCCATGAATCCCGGTGTCTGCACGCCGCCGCCGGTCATGGAGGCAAGTTCACCGAAGGTCATGCCGGTCGGTGTCATTCCGCCGTACTCGCGGTTTACGACAACGACGCCGTTGGCCTCAGGCATGATGCCGCAGATGCATTCGAAACAGCCGCAGCTCGTCATCGGGTCCTCGAGAAGCGAATAGAGGGTGACTTTATTCACCGCGCCGTGCGTCGCTGATTCGACGGCCTTGTTGACTTCGGTGTATGCCCCAAGCCGTTCGTCAATGCAGCCCTCCTTTGGAATCGGCTGGCAGGGACCCGCGGGAGTGAGTTCCCGTGTGGCTTTAGCATCGAGCCACGATACCGCGCCGCAGAGTCCCAGCCGCTCGGGCGTGACGACGCAGCAGTGAGAAGGAGCGAACGACTGGCAGAGCGTGCAGGTGTAGAAAGTATCGACGCTCTCGTCGGTCATGGCCGCCAGTCGCTGATCGCGTGCCTTGTAGCGCGGCATCGCCTGCTCTTCGAGAATAGCCTGGACCTTCGCTCTATCGGTGATGATGGTTACCTGGCACTTGTCTACCACACTCCCGAATTCCTCCATCAACTGGCAGTAGACAACTTCGCCCAGGTGTTTCAGCCGCAATCCTTTCGCATAGGCTTCTTTGCTGATTCTGATGCGCACCAGGTTGCGCTGTCCGGTATGCATTACCCCTTCAACATAGTTTAACCAGTGATGGATTTTACGTTCGATTACGGGCTCGAAATCGACCTCCATCTTCGCGCCCGCAACTTCCACGTATGTGGCAATCGGCAGCTCGACCGGCGCGGTTCCGTCGATGTCCTGACCCTCCAGAACAATCCTGTGGTCTTCGATTTCATTCGGGTCGCGCTGCAGCACCAGTTCGCACGTGGGATTGACGCTGGAACGGAACTCGACGTGCATGTCGTTCTTGTGGATGATCTCCCCTTCGAATGCCGAAGCGAAGCCCATAGGGATCGCGATATTCTTCGTCTTGATTTTGAT
>JAAYAM010000009.1 GCA_012719355.1 Acidobacteriota bacterium | reverse complement strand
TCTTTCGCCATCGGGCATTCGCCACCGATCCATGGGCGATCCATGGGTGTCCACAAATCTCTCCACAAATCCCACGATCTGTGGGTGTCCACGATTTGCGATCTGTGGGTGTCCACGATTTGGTCCACGATTTGGATCCGATGGGTGTCCACAAATCGACAAATCGGACCACAAATCGGATGTGTGGGAAACCGAATCTGTGGGTGTCCACGAATCGCTGATTCGGTGGGTGTCCACAATTAGCACAATTACGCTATAATGAATGCCATCTGTGGAGGGAAAATATGAGCACGTCAGGGTTTCATGCCAGACCGTATCTGGGCTGGCTGGTTGCCGGGGCAGTACTGATCGCCTCTTTTCTGGGCTACAGACACCTGACCGGGCCCGCAGCGTCCGAATCCAAGCGCATCACGGTCCTTGATCCGCGCGGACAGCCGTCAGGAGTGTTCGGCCGACGGGGCGCCCCGGATTCGCACATGATGGCGCTTTACGATCCCGACACGCACCCGACCGTCTCCCGCGACGAACTCGTCCCCCTCCGGATGGCTCCCAGGCTGGACAGCCTCGACAACAAGACCATCTATCTCGTCGACACCGGCTTCGCAGGAGGAAAAGAGTTCCTCGAAGAAATGCAGGCATGGTTTAAACGAAACATGCCTTACGTCAAAACCGTCTTGCGCATCAAGAGCGGCACTCCGTACTCCGACAGCCCTGAACTCTGGGCCGAAATCAAGAAAAACGCCGACGGCGTCGTCTTCGGAGTGGGCGGTTGAGACGGCTGTTCGGCGAGTCTCGCCGAGTTTGCCCGGATAATGGAAGGCGAGTACGGCGTCCCCACCGCCCCCATCGTTACCTCTCGTTTCGCCGACTATGTCATACGCGACGGTCAGTCTCACGGCATGAATCTGCGCTGGAGTTTCCCGCCTTACCCGGTTGCCTGGGTCCCGAGGGAAACCCTGCGCCAGTATATCGAAGGCGACGACCCGGTGACCGGCGTCAAACTGATGAGCGAAGTAATCGACGCACTGTCCAAGCCCCTGACCCAAGCCGAGACCAACCCGCAGATCCCGGTCCGGCCCAAAAGGCCTCGCCTGCTCGAGCCGGATACCGAGGAGAACCTCCATCGAATGTTCCTGACAAACGGGTGGACCGACGGCCTTCCCATCGTGCTGCCGACAGAGGAACGCGTCGCCGAAATGCTCTCCGGAACCGATCACGATCCCCAGGACGTCGTCGGCCGAATGTCTGTCACGACGCATGAAGAAATGAAGGAATACACCGTGGAAAAGGTCGCCGTAAACGCCGTCATGGCCGGCGCCAGACCGGAACACCTCCCCGTAATTCTCGCGATCGCTTCAACACAGCATCCCGCCATGCCCAGTTCCACCGGGTCTTACGGAAGCATGGCCGTTGTCAACGGTCCCGTCGCCCAGACCATAGGCATGAACAGCGGCGTCGGCGCAATGGGGCCGTTCAACTATGCGAATTCCGTCATCGGCAGAGCCTGGACCCTCATGAGCATAAACTTCGGCGACGCACGAGCCGGAGAGACTTTCATGGCAAGCATCGGCAACGGACTGAGCTTCACCAACCAGTGCTGCGCCGAAAACGAAGCCAAGAGCCCATGGGAGCCATTCCACGTCCGAAAGGGATTCAAAGCCTCCGAGAGCACAGTCAGCATCTTTCGCGGCTGGAACGTCGTGACGCTGGGGCTCGGCACCAGTCAGGGATTGCTGCAGAGAATCAGGACACTCGACTCCATGGGCACCTACACCTTCGTGATGGATCCTCTGGCCGTAAAAACTCTCAATGCCGAGGGCTTTAGCGATCCTGACAAGCTCAGCAAATGGCTGGCCGAGAAGTCAGGGTCTCCTTTTGCCAGACCCGAAGGGATCAACTTCATAGTCGTGGGAGGCGAAACCAATCCTATCGTTCACACGACCGACTATGTTCATTACAAGACTGCGTCAGTGGACAAATGGATTCCCGCCGGCGGAATCAAGGCCGATGCGAAACTGCGCATGCCCGCGGCCAGCGAATGCGAGGACGGATTGTGCTTCTCGGGCATCGCTTCAACGGCCGCAAGCCGGGAATAAACGCCCTATGCGGTTCCGATAAGACTCATCAGCCGGTCGATGAGAGGCCCGAACCCGGGAGTATAGAGTATCCCCGCAAGAACAAAGCCTGCGAGGGCTCCCCCCAGATGCGCCTCGTGGGCGATGTTGCCCCCTCCATGCCGCATAAAGTAGGTCGAAAGGAGAATGTATCCCACGGCAAAGAGCGGCGCGGGAATCGGCACCGGTATGAGGAAGAAGAAGACGCTCATTCCCGGTTGCAGCACGATGGCCGCAAAGATCACCCCTGACACCGACCCGCTTGCCCCAAGTACCCTGTAAGATGGATCGCGCCGGTGAAAAACGTAAGTGAGCAACACGGCGCAAGCCCCTGCAAAACCGTAGATCCCCAAAAATCCGTAGACTCCCAAGCCGTACTCTACGACCGGCCCGAAAAAGTACAGGGTCAGCATGTTGAAAAGCAGATGGCCGGCATCCGCATGAGAGAAATTCGAGAGAATCAT
>JAAYAM010000127.1 GCA_012719355.1 Acidobacteriota bacterium | reverse complement strand
GGTACTACGAAGATGCGGCCGAGCTGGCCCGATTGATCGTAAAGTGGGCCAAGACCCTCAATAGCGGATTTAAGCGCCTGATGATCTGCTCCGGAGGCGGGCCCGGGATCATGGAAGCGGCCAACAGGGGGGCGAGCGAAGCCGGGGGACAATCGATAGGTTTTTCGATCAGCCTGCCCATGGAGCAGAGTGTCAACCCGTATGTTCCGGAGGAACTGGCTTTCGAATTCCACTACTTTTTTATGCGCAAGTTCTGGTTTGTCTATCCCGCCAAAGCGTTGATCATCTTTCCGGGCGGGTTTGGGACTCTGGATGAAATGTTCGAAGTACTGACGCTTGTCCAGACGAAGAAATCGCAGAAGAACATGCCTGTACTCATCTACGGCACGGAGTACTGGAACCAGGTGCTGAACTTCGATGCCATGGTACGCTGGGGAACGATATCGCCCGAAGATCTGAATCTGATGCATTTCAGTGATGATCCACAGGAAGCCTTCGAGTACTTGAAAAACGAGCTTACAAGGATTTACAACCTTTAGCCATACAGCCCGCTATGGATGGATTCCTGCTGCAGAGGAGATATCCCGAGACTCCGCCTTCTCCCAAGGATCACAGGCACGCCGTTGAGCGGGACCGCGACCGCATCCTGCACAGTGCCGCGTTTCGGCGCCTGCAGGGGAAGACGCAGGTATTTGGAATCGGCCAGGCGGACTTCTACCGCACACGCCTCACGCACAGCCTCGAAGTCGCTCAGATAGCGCGTTCGATCGCCAAGAACCTGATTCTCGAAGAGCCGCAACTCGGGCGCTGCCTGGTGCCCGAGCTTGCCGAAGCCGCCGCATTGGCGCACGATCTAGGCCACCCGCCGTTCGGTCACGCAGGAGAGGAGACGCTCGACGCCTGCATGCGCGAGGTGAGCCGTTTGACCAGGCGCAAAGGGAAACAGGCCCTCCGGTTCGAGGGGAACGCCCAGACGTTTCATATTCTGGTGGCAGCAGAACCCAAATCGCCCTCCTATCCCGGCCTGAACCTGACGAGGGCCACTCTTGCAGGGGTGCTGAAATACCCTTACGAGCAGGACATCAGAAACGACAAGTTTATCTTCGCTTCAGATCTTCCGACTGCCCGGTGGGCGCTGCAGAAGGGGTCGTCGATATTGAAAGCGCGCGACGGGAAAACCAAAAGCCGGCCCCACAACTCGATTACCTGCCAGATCCTCAACTGGGCCGACGACTGCGCGTACTCTATCCACGACGTGGAGGATGCCCTGCAGGCGCAGTTTCTCCACCCGGGCGACCTGGAACAGGTGCGCTTCGCACGGCGTGTCTTCGCGCACTACGAAGAGACCAGGCAGGAGGAGAGAGTCCCTACCCTGACGTTCAATGAGGTCCGAGAAAGGCTGCTGGACCTGAAAAGAAGGATTAGTCCGTCAGAGCACGGCGATGAAAGGGCGGTGCGCAAACTCGCGATGCGCGACATCCTCAATGATCTGATCACCTCGGTTTCGGTGAAAAACTGCGGCCGCGGGAGGCGTGCGGACTTCTCCTGGTGTCTGACAGTTCCGGACGAAGCCCGCATCCTCTCGGTTCTATGTAAATCCGTCATCTGGGAGGCGGTGATTACGGATCCCAGGGTGGCCGCCATGAGCACCAAGGGACGGGAGATACTGCGCGACCTCTTCAATCTCCTGATGGAAGAAGTGATCGTGAAGAGGAGCGCCGCACTTTTCCCGCGATACTACCGGCCGATCATTGAAGACTGCCTTGAAGGAGGGGAAATGGAGGCGGCCCGGGCGGTGTGCAATTTCCTGGCGCTGCTTACCGATATGGACGCCCTACGGCTCCACGCTCTCCTGCGCGGTTCCAAAGCATCGTCCATTTTCGATTTCATTTAACCCTGGAACGCCGACCGGCAGACGGTCTCCCTTCGGTGCGGGATTCACCGGTGAGACATATCTCCAGAAAGCGTGCGTCCACCACTGAATGGCTTCCGACCATGTGAGGGGCGACCTCTGGAGCCTTACCAGACCCTGTTTGACGGCGTTTATAATCGGCAGGACTCCGGGTTCGGAGTAAATCCAGGTGAATGTCCGGCCCAGTTGCCACAAATAGTGGACATCTCCATTGCCCACAAGGGGTTTGCGTCTGTTTGCGGCAATCTTTTCGCTGCGGTGATTGAAGTCGAGGGTACGTGTGTAGAATCCGGAACACTCGATCGCATCGAACAGATCGAGATTGCTTCCCAGACGGTTCCTCAGACAGGTGCGTCCGGGAAAGAAAGGATGCGGCGCAATCACCAGTGTATCGTTCCGCGACCGGGAGCGGATCTTGCTGAGGGTATTGAGTTCCTCCGCTTTTGCATGAAAGTTGTAGACCAGCGTATGTCTCGTCCGTTCAGTCGTTACCTCCATCCCCGGAATCAGGGTTATGCCGAGACTGCTGGCGTAATCTGACAACTCTTCGCTCCAGACGTCCAGATCATGGCACGTAATAGCCAGTACGTCGTAACGGAGTTTCGCCGCGTATGCAATCAGTTCTTCGGGGGTGTGCTGACAAATCCGGTAGTCTATCGGATCCAGGCTGCAGTGAGCGTGCAGCTCTGCTTTTAACCAACGCTTTTCGGACTGTGCTGATACACTCAAAACTCTATTTCCTCCATCGTACCTGCGACACGGACGAACACGGCCGCGCCGCCGGCAGTGAGAAACTATAGCAGTAAGGCCGACCTGCCGCAATGAACCCCGAAAGGCCCCCTCTGGCCCTTATCGACCTGTGGCGGCAAGACCGTGAACCTCATTGACACAGCGACGGGGGTCTTATAGGCTTTCACCCTTTGCTCTACAATATGATGGGGGAACACATCATGTCTGAACTCAAACTCCCTTCCCGCTCTGCGGACTTCTCGGAATGGTACAACGAACTGGTGATTCGGGCCGAACTGGCGGATTACGCGCCCGTGCGCGGCTGCATGATCGTCCGGCCTTACGGATGGGCTATCTGGGAAAACATACAGCAGTCCCTCGACCGCAGCTTTAAGGCAACGGGCCATGTCAATGCAGCCTTCCCAATGCTGATCCCGCGCAGCTTCATCGACAGGGAAAAGTCGCACGTTGAAGGCTTTTCGCCCGAACTTGCCGTCGTCACCCATGGCGGGGGGGAAGAGCTGGAAGAGCCTCTGGTGGTCCGACCGACCTCCGAAACGATCATAGGGCACGCCTATTCCAAATGGATTCAGTCATATAGGGACCTGCCTCTTTTGATCAACCAGTGGAATAGTGTGGTGCGATGGGAACTGCGCACTAAACTATTCCTCCGGACGCTGGAGTTTTTCTGGCAGGAAGGTCACACCGCGCACGCAACTCTCGAGGAAGCGGAGACCGAGACCCGGCAGATGCTCGACATTTACCGCGATTTTGCGGTGAATGAAGCCGCCATCCCCGTGATCCCCGGCAGAAAAACGGCGTCCGAGCGCTTTGCCGGAGCCGATCAGACGTACTCGATCGAGGCGATGATGGGAGACGGGAAGGCCCTGCAGTCGGCCACTTCGCACAACCTCGGCCAGAATTTCGCCAAGGCCTTCGAGATACGGTTTCTGGACCAGAACGGCGTTCTGCAGTACTGCTGGACGACTTCATGGGGACTGTCGACACGCTTCATCGGCGCAATTATCATGGTTCACGGAGACGATCAGGGATTGATACTGCCGCCACGCCTCGCACCGCACCAGGTTGTTATAGTTCCGATTTACAAGAGCGATGAAGAGAGAATAAAGGTCCTGGAAGCAGCACGCAGGATCCGTTCCGAGCTCGTCGCGTCAGGCTTAAGGGTGGTGCTTGATGAACGCGAAGGGACCAGCCCCGGGTTCAAATTCAACGACTGGGAGATGAGAGGCGTCCCGCTGCGTATCGAAATAGGACCAAAGGACGTAGCCAAGGAGAATGTGGTGCTTGCCCGTCGCGACACTCCCGGTAAAGGAGGAAAATCGTTTGTTCCCCAGGCGGGAATCTCTGAAGCCGTCTCCGGGGCCCTGGAAGCCGTCCAGAAGGCGCTGTATGATCGCGCCCTCAACTTCCGTAACGCCAACACGGCTGATCCAAAAGACTTCGAGGATTTCCGGGCGGCCGTGGAGAAAGGCTTCGCATATTCTTTCTGGTGCGGAAGTCCGGAATGCGAACGCCGGATCAAGGAAGAGACGAAAGCGACTACCCGCTGCATTCCCTTTGACGGCCCCGATGGGGTCGGAGAGTGCATCTACTGCAGGAAGCCGGCGTCTGAAAAGGCATATTTCGCCAAGGCATACTAGCCTCAGGCCGCTGTTCCGCTACCTCATGTCGCGCACGAACTGCTGGACTGATCCGTATTGCATGTAGGGGTTAGTCTGCTTCTGTTCCCCAATAGTCGATGTGGGCCGTCCGCCATAGTCGTGTCCCGGGTAGACTATTGTGGAATCGTCCAGGGAGTGAAGCTTCTGATTCAGGCTCCACCACATTTTTTCGGGATCGCCCCCGGGCATGTCGACCCTGCCACAGGCGTCTACAAAAAGGGTGTCCCCCGAGAAAAGGCAGCCTTCCGCCAGGAAACATTGTGACCCCGGGGTGTGGCCCGGCGTGTGCAGGCACTGAACCGTCACCTTCCCTGCCTGAATTCTGTCGCCGTCTGACGTTCTGTGTATCCTGTCAGGCTGCGCGGTCATGAAATCGGTCGACATTCCGAAGCTTCGTGCCACTTCCCGCATGTAATCCACTTCTTCGGTGTGAATGTGGATTACGGCGCCGGTGGGTTCCAGCAGCGGTTCAAGTCCGTTCATGTGATCAGGATGTCCATGTGTGAGCAGGACGTGCCTGATACGCAGGTCGGAGTTGCGAGCCAGTTCGAGTATTTTCGGCACGTCCCATGCGGGATCTATCACGGCTGCTTCTCTCGTCTCCCGACACCCTATCAGATAGACGAAGTTCATCATCGGACCTATTGCGGCCTGTTCGAGTATCATGTGCGTGGAATCCATTTGTCCCTCCGAGGCAAGTATACAGAAAAGGGGCGGTCCGGACAGCAACGATGAAGCTCGAACTGTACAACCGGACTCTCAGCGCCTATTCTAAGGGTATTAATATCATTGGAGGGAAATTGTCTCGATCTGTTTCGTTTTGTCTCGTTTTAATACTTACCATTATCATCATGCCGCCGGCCGCCCTGTCCCGGAGTGTGCCCGGCCCGGATACTCCGGATCCGCTGAAGAATGCATGGCTGCAGTTCCACGGTTCAAATCTCTGCCAGGGGGTAGATGCGGTATTTTCGTTTAATGACCGGGGAGTGGAAATATGGAGCCTGGTAGAGGATGAAAAGAGCTACCGGAAATTCATACAACTGCTCGAGCCGCTTAAGCCCGCCTACCGCATAGAGGTATATGCAACTTATCCGCAGAAAGAAGAGAAACCTGACAACCGCAGAGAGCCGCCGCCAAGCCTCTGGCAGAACTACGAGTTACGTTCCTATCTGGGGGACCCTTTTGCGCGAGGTATGGAGCGTGCGGATTTTGAACAGCGCACACAGCTCTATCTTAGTCCGCCTGACGAAATCATCCGCCAGCAGCTGGTGCTTTTTGCCGAGCAGACGCTTGACTGGAACCGGAAAATGGAACGTTATGCCAGGGATCTTCCATCATTGATCCGAACCGCGGCGGATCCGCAACTGAGCTCTCCCCTGAAGTCGTCAGCGAAAGAAATCTGCCTGGAGCATGTCCGCGGGATCGAGCGCTACATTGGAAGACTCAATTCGAACCTGTCCCGCGCCCTGCCGCGTTCAGACGCGAATGAGAGCGGGGAGGAAGCCAAACCCGCGGACGGCACTCTCATCGAGAGGGCGACGAGGATTTCGGAGGCCGTCGGGAAGGTCTCGCAGCGGGTGCACCGGTTTATTCACCCGGAGAATTTTACGGTCAGCCTGGATGAGTTGCGTGAGCCGAGTCTGTTGCAATCATTGAAGATGCTTCAGAAAATGGACTCTGAACTCAGGAAAGCGCTCGAGACCACGCTGTAGCCTGGAAGTATCTCCCCAAGCTGAAGGTGACTGATGAATTTGCAGATCTGGCTCGAGAATTTGTGCAGGTATGAAACGCTGGCTCAACTGAAGAGATCCGATTTTTACCTCGAATCAGGGCCGTCGATTGAAGCGTTCCTCGCTGCTCCCCAAATCCGGGCATTCCCCGGCGCAACCCCGCGCCTGGAGTCGTTTCTCCGGGTGGTTCAGTGGAACATTGAAAAAGGGAAGCAATTCGCCCGAATTCTTGAAAAGCTGCAGACTCACTCGGTGCTCAAGTGGGCGGATGTAGTCATTCTGAATGAGGCGGATTGTGGAATGATACGGTCGGGAAACCGGGACATCGCCCGGGAATTGGCCGAGAACCTGGGAATGCATGTCGCGTTTGCGCCCGCGCATTTTGAGCTCACCAAAGGCACCGACGGCGAAAGGGACCTGGCCGGGGAGAACTGTGAGAGTCTGCAGGGAAATGCGGTTCTAACCCGATATCCGATTGTTGAAGCCTGTACCGTGCCCTTGCCGGTTTCGTTTGAGCCGTATGAATTTCATGAGAAGCGCTTCGGCCGGCGCAACTGTCTCTGGGCGAAAATACGGCTGCGCAAAGGCAGTCTCTGGGTCGGTTCGGTGCATCTGGAGTTGCGTAACACTCCGCGCTGCCGCGCCGCGCAGGTGCGGCATATCATGGAGCATCTGCCCGGAAGCGATGGGGACCGTTATGTCCTTGGCGGCGACCTGAATACCAACAGTTTCGGACGAGGATCCTCCTTTCGGACACTCAGATCCATACTGCGGCTTCTCCGCACCCCTTCCGCCAGAATGAAGAAGATGCTGTTGCATCCTGAGTCCGGGCGCGAGCCTCTTTTCGAAATTCTGAAGCAGTGCGGATTCACCTGGGAGGATCTGAATTCCAGCGGGGAAACGGCGCGCGCGGCCCTGAACTCCCTTGAAGAAGCGGTTTTCCTTCCGAAATCACTCGCCAGCCTGGTGCAGAGGCGTCTTGCTCCGTACCAGGGGTATCTATGCTTCAAACTGGACTGGCTTTTGGGTAAAAACATCGTGTCCGTTCCCGATGGCACCTCCGACAGACGGGCGCAGATCCCTGCGCTGAAGCCGGCTGTGGTTGAAGGGGTGAATTTCGGGCCGGACCGGATTTCAGATCATCTGCCGATTTTTGCGGATATCGGGGTCGGGGGACTAGACTCCTCAGAGCCGGAGATCTGCGAAGGAGCGGTTGCCGTAGGATGAAAGCGATGACCAGAAAAAACAGATTTCTTGAAGCTTGCCGATTGCAGAAGACCGACTGCACCCCAGTCTGGTTCATGAGACAAGCGGGCCGGTACATGAAGGCGTATCGGAATATCAGGGAAAGGTACTCCCTGATGGAGATGTTCAAGACACCTGAGATTGCAGCGGAGATTACGCTGCAGCCGGTGCGGGCGTTTCAGGTGGACGCAGCGATCATATTTGCGGACATTCTCCTGCCGCTCGAGGGGATGGGGATCGAGTTTGACTTTGCCCCCGGGCCCGTAATACACAACCCGGTGCGGAGTTCAAAGAACGTTGACGCGCTTCGGATAGCCGATCCGGATGCGGATCTCGGTTTCGTTCTTCAGAGTCTGAGAACGGTGCGTGCTGAAATCGAGGGCGAGGTCCCGCTGATCGGCTTTGCCGGAGCTCCTTTCACCCTGGCAGTCTATGCGATAGAAGGCGGCTCGTCTTCAAACTGCCTTGCCACAAAAGAGTTCATGTACCACAACAGGGCTTACTGGGACCTTCTGATGGAGAAGCTTTCCCGGACCGTTACCGGCTTTCTGAAGGCACAGGTGAACGCAGGCGCGCAGGTGGTGCAGCTTTTCGACTCCTGGGTCGGATCCCTCAGCCCTTCTGACTACCGCGAGTACGTTCTTCCTCACATGAGGAGCGTCTTTGGAGAATTGCGTCAGGAAGGAATTGTCTCGATCCACTTCGGTACGGGAACCGCCGGACTGCTGCCGCTGATGGCGGAAGCGGGCGGCGAGGTTATCGGGGTCGACTGGCGCGTATCGCTACGACACGCGCGGCAACAACTCGGTGCAAAGCATGGAATTCAGGGGAATCTGGATCCGGCTCTGCTCTTTGCCCCGAGGGACGTCCTCTTTCGCAAGGCGTCGGACGTGCTTGACCAGGCGTCCGGCATGCCTGGCCACATATTTAACCTGGGCCACGGCATTCTTCCCGGGACTCCGGAAGATTCGGTACGGGCCCTCGTCGATTTCGTACACGCCGGTTCCCGGAACGCCGCCTAATCGAAAACCACCGTCTGCAGGGTGGTTATCTCGATGGTCTTGCCACAGCGCGGGTTTTTGCAGCGTAATTTGTCGTCAAGGCGTATGCGGTAATTGCGGGCCTTTTCGAATTTTGCCTTGTCCCGCTGATCCGCTCCGGGCGGGAGAGACGCCTTCCTGGTACGCCTCCGCCACCTGATCTGGTATTCCATCGAAGTCCGGCATTTGGGACAGTAGATCGTCGCCGGAACCGTCTCGTCTTTTTCGTTAAACAGGTCACGTTCTTCCATAACCGGACATTATAGGCGTAATCCCTGACTTGGGCACGAAGAAGTTGTTGTAGAATAATAAGTCTGATCCGGGCATCATCACGGATACAAATTGCCAAAACTATGGGTTTCTTTCGCAGATTTTTTTCAACGGAATCAGGACCGTCCGAACGTCAGATTCAGAGGGCTCTGAAACAGGTCACCCAGATGCATGGTGAAGCGGCTACGCGGGTGGGGGCGATGGAGAGGCTTGCTTCCTGGCGCACGCCGGAAGCCGCCGCAGCGCTCCTCCGCAGATTCACGGTCAGGACGCCGCAGGCGAGCATGGATCTGGAAGAGAAGCAGTACGCGGTGCGGCTTCTTTCGGAAATGGGGATGACGGCGCTTGAACCGATCTACTTTTTCCTGAAGACAGAACCGGATGTCACTTTTCCAATACAGGCGTTGAAGAATATCCTTACTCCGGAAGAATTCTCCAGGACGCTGAGCGAAATTCTCGCCGGTCTTTCCGGTGAGTACAGCCGGTGGCCTGAAGCCAGAGCCGTCATGATTGCGCATTTGCCCGACGAGGCGTATCCAGGGGTTTACGACATCGTTTCCAGGTTCCTCGAGGATGAGGACGACGACGTCTGCATCGCCGCGATCGACTACCTCGCCCGAAACGGTGACGAGGCGGTGCGGGAGCGGCTGATTCAGCTGTTCCTGGACGCGGAAAACAGGCCCAGGGTGCGCGGCCGCATCCTGGACCATCTATGCGAGCGGGAATGGCCTGTGAAGGGATACCGGAAGAGAATGGAGGAAGCCATCTCGCTGCCGTTCTACCTCACCTCGAAAGGGATCGTAAGGCGCAAACCCGCCGAGTGACGGCGGTGTCCGGTTCAGTGTTCTCCCAGAAACGCTTCCAGCGCCTGGTTGAAAGCCTGTGGCTTTTCCAGAAACATGGCCGGGCCGCTGTCTTCTATGACCTGCACGCTGCCCCGCGTGATTTTTGACTTCGAGAACTCCGCGACAGCCTGGTTTTCGGCAGTCGTGATCAACAGCGTCGGGACCGGCAGCCGCATCAGGGCAGATGTCCTGTCCCCGGTCAGAAGATCAAAGTAGAGCGCGTATGCCGCCGACCTGTCGGTTTTCAGGCTTCCTTTCTTCATTTCGGTGATCAGCCATTCCGCAGGCCGCCCTTTGAAGAGACTCCGGACGTATGCGTCCGTCGCCTTGTCCCGGTCCTCCTCGAGACTGAGCAGCAGTCTGCGGGCCTGCTCCAGGGTAGTCGTTCCTGGATATGCGTCCGTCTTCAGTGCGGCAGGGGCGCTTTCCACCAGAACGATCTTCTCGGGCTTGAGTTTTTCAGATGCGGCGAAGTACTCGAGCAGCATGGTGGCTCCCGAAGCCCATCCGACCATATGACAGTGCTCGATTTTCAACTGCTTCAGGAATGCGTGAAAATCGGCCGCATGCTGCCGGTAGGTATTGCCTGATTCGGTCTTGGTGGTGAGGCCGTGCCCGCGCGGATCATAGGCGATGACCCTGAATCCCCTTGCTGAGAAATACGGGATCTGTTCCCGCCAGACTTCTGCGGTCATCGTCCATCCGGGGACGAATACGATGGTGCTGTCGCCGGCGCCCGCTTCGATGTAGTGGATTTTGATATCGCCGATCTTGACGTACCTGTCCCTCCACTGATCCCTCGCGGGAAGCCACAGGGCGATCAGGGTGAACAGGACGACCAGCGCGACTGTAACGGCTTTCTGTTTCATTTCTTTTCCTCGCTCGCCTTACTATGCTGCATCGTGCGGCATGAGACAAGC
Organism: Acidobacteriota bacterium; assembly: GCA_012719355.1. Taxonomy (GTDB): domain Bacteria; phylum Acidobacteriota; class UBA6911; order UBA6911; family UBA6911; genus UBA6911. Next base: position 21,311 of record JAAYAM010000127.1, on the reverse strand, counting down.
CCGGGAATGGAGGGTTGCGCGCCCTGTCGGGATCACATACAATGGGGCGACCATTGCGGCGCCGTACCCAAGTGGCTAAGGGAGAGGTCTGCAAAACCTCGATGCAGCGGTTCGAATCCGCTCGGCGCCTCCAGCCGAATCTGCCGCGCCGACTTCATCGCAGCCGTACGGAAACCATCTCCAGACATACTAGTCTGTAACAAGTAGTAGCAGGGCATCGTAATAAAGAGACGTAAGATTGGACCGTAACATTTGGATCAGCGTAACTGGGTTTTGATCGAGCAGCCAGGATTCTTGAAGGTAATCCGCTATGATTCGACGTGTGAGTGCAGTTGCAGCTTTATTGGTTCTTCTGGGAGTAACGGGGTATGCTCAGCAGCCCGCGGCATTCAGGAATTTCAATACGTTCAACCAGCTCGTCCCCGGCATTGACTTTTTTGCCTCCAGCCGCCAGCTTGTCATGCCCTACGTGCAACCGGCAGCCGAGACGGTTGAACGTCTGAAGGCGCTTCTGGGAGAGGAACTGCCCAAAGGGGCGATATTCATCTGTTCCAGTCTGAAACAGAAGGATTCCATCTACGAGCCGAAGGTTTTGAGATCGGGATACAGCTGGGCCCTTACTGTCGTGACTCCTGAGGTTCGGATGGAAGAGATGCAGGAGCGGATCAAGTCGCAGATGGGTGGCGAAATCCCCGAGGAGTTCCTGAGCCGGATTAAAGGCAGGCTTCCGGAAATGATGGCGGATGTCGAACAGCAGGCAGTCTCGACCACGGCCCAGCAGGTTGCACACGCCGTTATCCAGACGATGCTCAACAAGGAATTCAGGTTCCGGTCGTCACGCGTGGACGACATGGGCAAGAGCCCTCTGCCTGACTGGCTGGACATCGGGATCGCATCGTATGCCAGCGGCAACAATCCCAATCTCGAATATCTGCAGCAGAACATGGATCAGACCTTTCCGATCGAGGACATCCTGTCAATGTCTCGTCCATTTACTGCGTCTTCAATTCTGTCCGTGGGCGCCGGTGCCGGTGGTTTCGGAGGAGGGATGAGCAACGGTATGGGCACGGGAAGCCCTGAGGGCGGTTTTGGCGGCGGCGGTCCTATGATGATGCGAGGCGGCCCTGAGGGCGGTTTTGGCGGCGGGTTCCCACCGCCGGGACGAATGGGTGGAGGCGGCGCAGGGAGAGGTGGACGCGGCGGCGGCAATCCGAGGATGTTGCCCAAAGACGAACAGGACCGAATGCTCTTTGACGGTCAAGCCAGCACATTCTTCTCGTTCATGCTCGAAAAGGTCGGCATAGACAAAATGAGGCAACTCATCGCCGAAGCGCAGGAAGGGAAAGAAAGCAGGGAATTCGTGTCGCTTCCGGACGTGCTTGGACCTGATTTCACGAAGACGGAGAATGAATGGACCGACTGGGTGAAAGGGCTCAAGGTGCCCCAGCAGGGGAGGGGGAATCGGGTTCCCGGCGGTATTCCACAGGAACGCAGCGGGCTCTGATCCGGCATATGCAGTTTTTCCCGGCTTCCATAAACGATTAACAACTCGAGATCTGGCACTATGGATAAAGAACGTAAGAGACAGACTGGCTTCAGGATTGTAACGGTCATCATTTCGGCATCCCTGGTCCTGGTCGCAGCCGATCTATATTACGGCCGGACCGAAGCTCAGGGGCCAAAAGTCAGCAGTACGAAGCCGAAACCGGTCGCAGAGGCTCCCGCTCCGTCTGTACAGGCAAAAGCCTACGTGGTGGCTGACGGAGACATCATCAAGAACCTGGTTTTGACCGGAGAACTGCGCGCCGCGCGATACACGTCGATCATTTCGCCCGATATCAGAAGCAGCAACGCCAACATGATCACTTATCTCGCGCCGGAAGGGACGCAGATCAAGAAAGGGGAGAGAATCGTTGAATTCGACGATTCGACGCTGCTCAGCAACAAATCAGAAGCCGAACGCACCCTGGACGAGGCGAAACTCAACATAGAAAAAACGAAGGCCGATCTGGAGTCGCAGCGCTGCGATCTTTTGAACTCGCTCTCGCAGGCTGAAGCACAGTTGAAGCAGGACGAGCTGTACGGGAAGATCAGCAAGGAGCTGCTCCCTGCAAACACCTATCAGAAATACCAGCTGAACCTGGAGAAGTCCCGGCTGGCCCTGAAGAGAGCGCGGGAAAGGATGGACAACTTCGAGAAAAGCTACGCGTCTGAACTGGCGCTCGTCGAAATCACCAAGTCGCAGGCAGAGATAAACCTGAAGAAGATAGAGAGCGACATGACTCTGCTGAAGGTTGACGCGCCGCAGGACGGTATCCTGATCTACGGAGACAACTGGCAGAGCAACAGAAAGATTCAGCCGGGCGACACGGTATTCGAGGGGATGGAGGTTGCGAGCCTTCCCGATCTTTCCTCGATGCAGGTCATCGGGTACGTGTATGACACCGAGTACGGGGCTCTCGCAAAGGATATGCGTTGCAGTGTGAGTTTGGACGCTCTGCCCGGCTACTCGGTCGACGGACGGATAGTTGCGTTGACAAGTGTGGCGAGCAGAAAGGGTTTCTTCTCCCAGAAGAAGGTTTTCCAAGCTACCGTTGAGCTTGACAGAGTCGACGTCTCTCTGATGAAGCCGGGGATGACGGCGCGCATCAAGATCCCGATCGTCCTTGCCCGCAGTACACCGGCGGTTCCACGTGAATACCTGGGAATCGACACGCAGGGGAAATCCTACGTCCTGAGAAAGACTGATAAGGAACAGGCCACAAGACAGGAAGTCACTTCTGGCGCAATAGGTGACGCATTGATTCAGATCGTGTCCGGCGTATCACCAGGTGATTCGCTGCTCCCAATCCGATGATAGCAGAGGAACCATTATGACATTAAAGAAATGGGTTGTCTTATCGATTGTGGTTGTTGTTGTCATTGTGGCGGGTGCTTACTGGATTAACCATTCGAAGGACGTATCGGCCAACATCAGCAACAATGAGCTGATCACGGCTCAGAAGGTGAACTTTCCGGTTCTTGTCAGTGCGACCGGGACTCTCCAGGCCTCCAAAAGCGTGAGCATCACGCCCCCGCAGATCCGGAATCAGAGGCGTTTCAAACTGATTCGGATGGTGGATGAGGGGACCGTAGTCTCTGAAGGCGATTTCCTGATGGAGTTCGACACCTCCGATATAGCGAGAAGCCTGCGAGATGAGACGGCCAATTTCCAGCGCGTCCAGGAGGACAGGCAGATGAAGAGATCAGATTCCGACATAGCGTTGAAGGATCTCAAGCTGTCTCTGGAGCAGGCGAAGACGGAGCTTCAGAAGCTCGAGGTAAAGATGGCTTCTCAGGTTGACCTGGTGAGCGGTATTGAAATCGAGCAGACCAGAATCCAGCGCGATGCCGCTCGGGAGAACGTCGAGTTGCTGGAGAAGAAGGTCGAGTACCAGACCGAAAGCGGCCAGCTTGCCCTGCAGATTTCACGCAGCAACGAACGCCACTATCGCAACCGCATAGACATGCTCATGGACGCCATGGAGTCCTATAGCGTCCGGGCCCCGGTTGCCGGCGTGGTCATCTACAAGCGCGACTGGAACAATGAAGCGAAGGAGATCGGGAGCAACGTCTTCGGTATGGATGCAGTTATGGAGATACCCGACCTGTCCACCATCACGGCCCGCCTTGCCGTCGACGAGATCGATTCGGGAAAGATCAAACCGGGGCAGGATGTAAAGATCTCTGTGGACGCCGTTCAGGGGAAGACCTTCTCGGGAAAAGTCGCAAGCGTGGGAACCATTCTGAAGCAGGCTACCTTCGATCGTCCGCAGAAAGTGTGCGATGTGTTTGTTCAGCTGTCTGATCTGGACACACAGCGGCTGCGTCCGGGGATGAATTTGAAGTCGCAGATCCAGGTTGGACAGTATTCGGATGTGGTGGTGATTCCGCTGTCGAGCATAGAGGAACGAAACGGCCGCTCGTATGTGCAGGTATGGCAGCCGTCTACGAAGACGTTTGCATGGCGTGAGATCCAGCTTCAGACCAATGACGGCATTACCGCCGTCGTGGAATCCGGGCTGACTGCCAACGAAAAGATTCGGGCGAAACCTAAAGCATAGAGGTGATCTGAATGACATATCACGGCGAAGAATCAAAATCCCGCCTTCCAATGCCGAGCGTTGGGCGGATCACTATCCTGATTTTTCTCGTAGTACTGGGGATTGCACTTTTCAGCTATCGGGATCGCATTTCCAGCAGGATCTCCAAGGTGTTTGCCGCCGGCGGCGAGGATCCGATCCCGGTGACAAAACTGGTCAGGCAGCCTTTCAGAGTTACGGTTCCGTCGACGGGAGAAATCGTCGGCATGGAGACAACACCGGTCGCTACGCCCAATACTCCATCGGGCAGCCTGAAACTGGCATGGTTGATTCCTGAAGGGACATTCGTGAGTCCCGGCACTACACTCATGCGTTTTGACAGCACCGACGCTCATTTGAATCTGGAGAAGCAGCAGAACACACTGGATGAAAATAAGGAGCGGACAAAGATCAAGACGTTGCAGCAGGGCACCGAGACCACGGTTCTGGAACTGGATCGTACCGGAGCCGAGATGGACTATGACTATGCCATGACGGTGATGCCCGACGACGAATCGATTTTCTCCAGATGGGATATCATCACCGCCCAGGCCGATGCCAACTATGCAAAGGAACGGATCGAGTTTCTGAGGAATAAAGGGAAGACTCAGCAGCGCATTGCGCGTTCAGACCAGCAGATCCTTTCGATCGCTAGGACTAGAGCCGAGTCTGAGATTTCGGTAATCCAGACCACGCTCAACTCGCTCGAGGTGCGCGCAGAGGTGTCAGGGCTGGTGCTCTACCAGAGAGATCGCCGGGAGGAACCACAGGTCGGCAACGACTACCAGCCCGGCCAGGTGCTGGTGGAATTGATCAACCTTGATGTTCTTCAGGCCCGGATCTATGTCCTGGAAAGAGACGGCGGGAGCCTGGCGAAGGACTTGCCGGTAATCATCAAACTCGATGCGGTTCCCGACAAGGAATATCACGGCAGTATCACGAGCGTATCCTCGGTGGCGGGATCGCTGGAGCGCAATTCACCGCTTCGCTATTTCACCTGTGACGTGTCGATATCCGATGCCGGAAGAGATCTGAAGCGCATCCGGCCCGGGATGAACCTGCGTGGCGATGTGGTGCTTCAGCAGTACGAGTCCTGCTTCGTGGTGCCGTCGAGTGCGGTTACTTTCAGGGAAGAACAGAAAGACAGCGTCGTTTACGTCAGGGAGGGGAACGACTTCGTTCCTCGCGTCGTTCAGACCGGGCTTAGCTCCCATGGAGAGGCTGTCATTCTGGACGGCATCGAGGAGAACGCCCTGATAGCCCTGCGCAACCCTGTCGAAACCCGCAAGCTCTATGTCCCGGATTTCAGCAAGGGGGCGGCGGGCGACCGCGGGGGGATGATATTTATGATGAGGGGCAGAAGGGGACGATAGGAAGCGCTGTTGTTTTGATTATTATGAGGCCTGACTGTTTATGATATCAGCTGAGACAATGATAGGTGCTTTAATCAACCTGGGGAGGCACAAGCTCCGCTCGTTCCTTACCATGTTAGGGATGATTTTTGGTGTCGGCGCCGTGATCGCAATGCTCTCGATTGGCGCAGGAGCTGAGCATGAAAGTTTGCGCATCATCGAGAACTTCGGCATCCGCAACATAATAATTCAGGCGAAGGAGTTCAAGACGGAGGAGCTGCGGCAGATCAGGACTGAATCGCTCGGCCTCTGTCTGCGCGATGTCGAGGCTCTGCAGACGATTCTCAAGCCGAGACCGCTGATTTCCGCTTCACGCCTTGTCAAGACCTACCAGATCAATTCAGACAAGGCTCGCGCCGACAGCCGTGTCCTGGGAGTCAGCAGCACCTATCCGATCATTCAGAACCTGAAAATGCTGCAGGGATCGTTCTTTCTCGAGTCCGACGAGAAGGCGAATGCCCAGGTCTGTGTGCTAGGGACTGTCGCGAAACAGAAGCTGTTCGGTTTCGGAGATGTTTTGAACCAGCAGATAAAGATCAACGATGTGTGGATGACTGTGGTCGGAGTTCTTGCCGATGCCGTCCTGGAGAAGACGGAGTTTGAAGGGGTCAAGGTGCAGAATCCGAACAACGACATCTATATCCCCATCACAACAGCAGTCAGGAAGTTTGAGACCGAGACGGTCGAAAACGAGCTCAATGAAATCGTCGTTCAGATCAGCCGCGACGCTAATATATCGGAGCAGGCATCGACAATTAATGATCTGATGTCGGTGATGCACCGCTACGTGGATGATTATTCGATTATCGTGCCCGAGAAGCTGCTGGAGCAGAACCAGCGCACCCAGGGAATCTTCAATATAGTGATGGGCGCGATTGCGAGTATTTCGCTGCTGGTCGGCGGAATAGGCATCATGAACATCATGCTCGCCTCCGTCCTCGAGCGGACTAACGAGATCGGGTTGCGCAGGGCGATCGGCGCAAAGAAGCTCGATATCCGGATGCAGTTCATGGCCGAGGCGATTGCGATCAGCCTCGCCGGAGGCCTCATCGGGGTTGCTCTCGGATACGGGATTTCCGAGGCGGTGGCGAGATTTTCGGGATGGAGCACCATTATCACGGGAACGTCGATTGGACTGTCGTTCGGAGTCAGTTCCATAATCGGTCTCATATTCGGAATCTATCCGGCGGTCCAGGCGTCCAACCTCGATCCCATTGAATGTCTCAGGTACGAATAGCAGGATTCGGCCTACTCACGCGGAGCGCACTTGAAGACTTCCAGGGGTGGTAGAAGTCTGAAGAAGTACGAGCGGAGCAACCTGCTCTTCTTTCTGTTCATCATAGTGGCGCTGGGAACGCTGGTTTCGTTTGTATTTCGCCACTACGGCACCAGAAACATGGAGATCGCTGAGGACTCGGATCCCGGCGTAATATCCGAGTCTGTCAGTGCCGCCTCCGACGTAGGGCTGTTTTATCTCGGGACGAGGCTTTCGGAAAGGACCATCGAATGCCGCAGCCGGCTCGAGATCCCCGTCACCGACGATGGTTTGTTGAAGGAATTGTTCGCACTGCCCGGAGTAGAGGAGGTCACCCTGAACCAGAAAGTCATCGTGATTAGGAAATCCTCCTCTATGGGATGGGAAAGGATTCAGCCCGGCCTGCGCAGGATCGTAAAAGAACATCTGCACATCCACTTTTAGCGCTATAATTCATCCTCGATAGACTCAATAGCCGGATATTCCTGCTCAGGGGGGCGGATTCCCGGTTTTGGGGGAATCAATTTCTGTAACAACCGGTTTAACCTTCCGTAACTGACTAATGAGCATGGTAGATTCGGCAGATTCCACTCTGATCGAAAGTACGCTCAATGGGGATGAATGGGCTTTTTCCGAGCTGGTGCGCAGGTATCAGGCGGCGGTATGGGGGACCGTCTACCGGATTCTTGGCAACTCCTCTGAAAACGAAGATGCCGTTCAAGAGGTTTTTCTCCGGGCTTTCACCGCTCTGCACAAATTCGACCGCAAGTACCCGTTCGGTCCCTGGTTGCTCAGGATTACTACCAACTATTGTATTGACCAGCTGCGGCGCAGGAAGGGCCGGAGACTGCAGCTCTGGTCGGAGTTGAATGAGTATGACCAGCAGAGACTGCTGAGAGATTTTTCCCAGGATGGCAGTCCGGAGATAGTCGGAATGGAAGGGACAGAAGGATACGCGAGAGTAGCGCAGGCGCTGCTGGACGGGCTCAATCCCAAATACCGGGTGGCGTTCGTCCTGAGAGAAGTCGAGGAAAGAAATTATCACGAAGTTGCAAGAATACTGGGTACCTCAGAGGTGGCGGCACGGGTCAGAGTTTCAAGGGCCCGGGTTGAGCTTCAGAAAAAGTTTCGCGCCTATCTTTCGGGCTTAAAGAGAAAGGAGCGAAAGAGACCATGAAAACCTGTAGCCTGTTTGACAGATATCGTGACAGAGAGCTTGACGATGCTGCTCGAATTCGCTTCGAGCGCCATCTGGAGGAGTGCGAGGATTGCCGTCTCAGGATGTCGCTGCTGAACAACATCGTCCGGATCATCAGGACTGAAGAGATACGGCCGCGCGATATGTCGGCCGAAATTGCACACCGGGTCTTTCAGCAGGGGAAATCCTGGGATGTTCTTATCATATCCCTGCTGCGCCCCGGACCTGCAATTGCCGCTTTGGCCATGTTTGTCGCGATCTTCTCCACGCTGTGGATGATCACCGACAGCCGGCAGAGCAACACCGTCCGCTACGAGTATGAAAGACTCATCGAAGAGGCTGACTCGATAAGCCTGAGCCGCGTCGCAGAGGTGGGGTCGGATGCTGAGCTTGTTATATGGCTGGAGGGAGTATCACAGTGAAAGACCGCCCGCGTGCGATTGCCGTTCTCGTAGCAGTTTTCCTCGCAGGATGCATTCTCGGCAGTGCAGGATCGTATTCCTGGCTGAGATGGCAGCAGGAGACACGTCAGGATCAGCCGGCTGACAGCTTTCCTTCGAGACGGCAGCAGCCGGAGCGTTGGCATCTTCCTACGCTTCTTGAACTGACTCCCGAGCAGAACGCGCGCTACAGTGAAATCATGGCCGAGTCGCGCAGGGAACTGGATGGACTGCGCAGCGAGCAGGCACCGAAGATCAGAGAGATAATAATGAAGATGAATCGCCGGATTTCGGAAATCCTCACCGAAGAACAGCGCCGGAAATTTGACGACTACATACGTGAGGTCGAGCACATCAGGAAGCGCTCTTCAGGCCGGCGAGGCGGAGCAGACCGTCCGCCCAAGCCCTGAACGTCCTATGAGAAGGCCGGTCTCGTGTCCCCAACCGGCTGATTCCGCACTGTGACAGCCGCCGATGTGTGGGCTTTATGTCTCTGTTTTCTAATACTTTATCATCTACCGGATTGCCGGACCGCAAATTGACCCTTATCCTCGAAAATTGGGCATTGAAATACAGTTGCAAAAAGATTACGCTATGAAAAGCAAGTTCCTACGGTGGAGATTAATGATTTTTATAAGGAGTTGGGAAATTGCCTCGAAACACTAAAACTAAGGGAAAAACGACTCGAGTTCGCCCTCGTTGGACAAAAGAAGAGGTTTCTCTTCTGAAACGGCTGTATCGCACCCATAGCAATGCGGAAATAGCCGGGATACTGGGGCGTAAAGTATCATCTGTGGTTTTCAAAGGACATCGCCTTGGCTTGTCCAAGGGGGCCCGGAGGTTGAGGGAAATGGGCCGGGAAAACATCCGACGCCGATGGGAACCGTTGAAAGCAAGATCCGCCAGAAAAGTTCGCGTCACCCAGGCCCGGTCGAAGAGGTAGCGCGGCCGGCGGACATTGAGGGTTGTTGATGGAGGAGAAGTCGACTGTTTGGGAGACTGTCAGGCTTCATAATAGCGAGACACTCGACCGGCTGCAGCAGCTTGTGCATGAAGGAAGCATGCGGCGCATCGTGGTGAAGCAGAGAGCCCGGACCGTAGCTGGGTTTCCTGCAATCGGAGTTCTCGTGGCACCCATAAGAGACTCTTCTATACTTGCCGCAATCGGAGCTCTCATTGTACTCATAAAAAGACTGTTCTGTAGAACGGTTTGGGCCGGATACCGCCGTCCAGCCCGCACATCGATGAACGTTAATCCGGGATGATCCGGCCCGGCTCGTGCTGTGCCGGATGCGTCCAGGGTTCGGGCACCCCTTTACCCCCCTCTGCTGGTCGCGGGAGAAAAGTCCTTTCTTCCCGCGACCGAACCCATGTGAATTCCCCCCGATTTGAACGGTTTTGACAGACCGTTTCACAATGCTAATCTTCTGGAAGAAGCCCTCTGACAAGCGGGGATGTCCGGAGAGGGTTATTGATCGGAGCTGTCAGTGATACGTGATATCACAGGCCAAAAGGTAGTAAGTAGCTGCAAGGATTAAAGTAATCGTTAAGCATAGGCAACCTGACGGGTCGGAACACCGCCGGCCACCTGTTCCTGCCTCCTCTCCCCGCTATTTCGGGGACGGCGAAACAAGGGGATGCATATAAGCATCTTAATCTTCGGCGACACACTGCAAATGGTTTTTGTTGGAAGGAGCACCGAATGGAGGAACGCGAATCTAAGTTTCAACGGATGATACGTGAGGATCGGTCGAGCAGAGACAGTAAGAGCTGGAGAGGGAAATTCATCGAGTATCTCGAGCTTGTCAAAAAGGATCCAGGGTTGGCGAAACTCGCCCACGCTCGCATGTACGACATCATTCTCTCGGCGGGGACTGAAGACATCCATGAATCCGGGGATCCTCACGTCAAAAGACTCTTCAAGGACGAGTCCGTAAAGGTCTACAGATTCTTTGCGGACGAGTTTTTTGGGATAGAGAAAGTAATAGCCAAAATCGCCCGGTATTTCCACTCCGCCTCATTGAAGGGGGAGGAAAGCCGACAGGTTCTGTATCTGATGGGCCCTGTCGGATCGGGCAAAAGCTCACTGGTGGAGAAACTGCACAAGGGGCTGGAAGAGAGCGAACCCTTCTATGCCATCGAAGACTGCCCCATGTTCGAGGAGCCCCTGCACCTGCTCCCTCGCCACCTGCGGCGCGAATTCGAAAAAATGCTTGGTGTAAAAATCGAAGGGGATCTGTGCCCCGTCTGTCGTTTCAGACTCAAGGAGCAGTACAACGAGCACTACGAGGAAGTTCCTGTTGTCACCAGGACATTTTCGAAGAGAAACCGGCTTGGAATCGGGGTAGTTCCCCCTGTTGACCCGAACAACCAGGACACTTCCGTCCTGATCGGCAGCGAGGACATTTCCAAACTCGATATGTATTCCGAAGGCGATCCCCGTGTGCTTGACCTCAACGGCGCCCTGAATGTCGGCAACAGGGGAATGGTCGAATTCATCGAGGTTTTCAAGAACGAAACCGAGTACCTGCATGCAATGATCACGGCAACCCAGGAAAAGGTTATTCCTGCGCCCGGCCGACACGGCATGGTGTACGTCGACACCGTGATAGTTGCGCACTCAAACGAGGCTGAGTGGCAGAAATTCAAATCCGATCACACCAACGAGGCCATACTGGACCGGATCGTGGTGATCAAAGTCCCCTACAACCTGCGTCTGTCAGAAGAAGTGAAGATCTACGAAAAGATTCTGAAGAATTCCGATTTCCAGGCCCATATTGCTCCCCACACGCTCGAAATCGCCTCGATGTTCGCGATCCTGACAAGGCTGGCCCCGACCCCCAAGTGCGACCTCATGACCAAGCTGAAGCTTTACAATGGAGAGGAGGTCGTGGAAAAGGGCAAGACCAAGAAGATCGACCTGACCGAGCTGCGCGAAGATGCCAAGAACGAGGGAATGAGCGGCATTTCCACCCGCTTCATCATGAAAGCGCTCGATAACGCACTGTCGGACAACATCAAGGGCAACTGCATCAATCCGATCAGCGTGCGCGAGGCGTTGATCACAAGGACCAAGGAAGAGGACCTGCCGGATGATGCGCGAAAGCAGTATCTCGATTTCCTGCAGGACGTGCTGCACAAGGAATATCTGGAAACCCTTGAAAGCGAAATAACCAAAGCTTTCGTGTATTCATATCAGGAACAAGCCGAGTCACTGTTCCAGAACTACCTCGATCATGCCGAAGCCTACGTAAACAAGACCAAGGTGAGGGATCCCAACACCAAGGAAGAACTGCAGCCGGACGAGGGATTCCTGAAGTCGATCGAGGAACAGATTGCGATCATCGGCTCTGCCGCGGATGGATTCCGGCAGGAGGTCATAGCCTATCTATGGGCCTCAAGCCGTCGCGGTGCGAAGGTCAGCTACCAGAGCTACGAACCGCTCAAGGAAGCGATTGAGAAGAAGTTGATGACCTCGGTCCGGGACCTCAGCCGCATCATCACCAAGGCGCGCACCCGGGACGAGAGCCAGACAGAAAAGTACAACGTAATGGTCCAGAACCTGCTCGCAAACGGTTACTGCGAAAACTGCGTCGATGTGGTGTTGAAGTACGCTGCCAATAACCTGTGGAAAGACTGAACGAGCCTGGGTGAGTATGTGGGATACGATATTTCGTCCATACCGGTCTTCCGACGCCGAGCACAGCGATCGCTCGGCCGGAGACCGGATGCGTCACCGTGAAAAGGTGCGCCAGTCGATACGCGAGAACATCGCGGATATCATCGCCGAGGAGTCCATAATCGGCAGGGATCGCGACCGCATCATCAAAGTTCCGATCCGGGGGATAAAGGAATACAGGTTCATCCATGGTGAAAATGCGGGAGGTGTAGGCCAGGGCGAAGGAGAGGTATCCCCGGGAGATGTAATCGAGGACAATCGCGGTACTGTCAGGGGTGACGGCAAAGCAGGCAACAGGCCCGGGATTGACTACTACGAAACCGATATCACGCTGGATGAGCTGATCAACATCATGTTCGAGGACCTGGAACTGCCCGATCTGGAGCAGAAGAGGTTGCGGGAAATCGAATCCGAGCGGCAGACGAAACGGAAGGGATATCGCCAGGTGGGGATCAGGGTAAGGCTCGACAAGCGTCGTACCGCGAAAGAACGGATCCGCAGACGCTTTGCCCGGGAGCGTTCAAGCGGTCCTGAATCGGTCGAACGGTTTCCTTTCCACGAAGACGATCTCGTCTACCGGCACGTGACCACCGATATCAAGAGGGAATCCAATGCAGTAGTGCTCTGCATGATGGATACCTCCGGTTCGATGGACACGATGAAGAAATATCTCGCCCGCAGCTTCTTTTTCCTCCTGTGCCAGTTTGTCAGCACCAAGTACCGCAACGTCGAGACCGTCTTCATCGCCCACCATACGCAGGCGAACGAAGTCACCGAAGAGGAGTTCTTCAGCAAAGGCGAGTCGGGTGGAACCCTGATCTCCTCCGCCTATGAGCATGCGCTCAACATCATATCGGCTCGCTACCACCCTTCGCTCTGGAACATCTACGCTTTTCACTGCTCCGACGGGGACAACTACGACGCCGACAACGATGCCGCCCTGCGCCGCGCCAAAGAACTGTGCGATGTCTGTAACCTGTTCGGTTACGGGGAGATCAAGCCGCACGGCCACTATGCCTACGAGAGCTCGATGATGACCGTTTTCAGGCGGCTCGTCGCGCCCAACTTTCTCACCATCCGTATCGAGCGCAAGGAAGACGTGTTCCCCAGCTTCAGGACTTTTCTGTCCAAAGACCGTAATCCAACGGGAGGAAGGGAAGAATGAGCGGGCTTTACAGCGTCAGTGACCTCGAATACTGGGACAAACGCATCCAGGAGAAGGTCAGGGAATTCGGACTCGACTGCTTTCCCCAGCAGTTTGAGGTCTGCGACCACAACCAGATGCTATCCAACATGGCCTACTCCGGAATACCGTCCCACTACCCGCACTGGTCGTACGGCAAGACGTATGAAAAACAGAAGACCCTCTACGATTATGGCGTCGCCGGTCTGCCCTACGAGATGGTCATAAACTCCAATCCGACCCTGGCCTACCTGATGCGCGACAATTCGCTGCTGCTCCAGATCCTCACGATTGCGCATGTCTACGGACACAACGACTTCTTCAAGAACAATTTTACGTTCAGGAGCACGAGGGCGGAATATACGATCGACACCTTCAAAGCGCACGGGGACAGGGTGCGGCAGTACATCGAGGATCCGAGCATAGGGCTGGAGAGCGTGGAGAAGCTTATCGACGCTGCGCACGCGGTATCACTGGAGTGCCGGCGCAATCTTGCGATCAGAAAACGCACTCCCGAGGAAGAAAAAGACGTCATCATAGAGTCGTCCGCTCCTCCCCCGGATCCCTTCCAGAGCATTCACCGCCGCAAACCCACTCCGCAGCTGAATCTGTCGAAAGTGCCGCTGGTTCCTGACGACGACCTGCTTCTTTTCATACGCGATCACAATCCGAATCTCTCCGGATGGGAAAAGGATATCCTGACGATCGTTCATGAGGAGGCCCAGTACTTCATACCCCAGATCGAAACCAAGATCATGAACGAAGGATGGGCCACATACTGGCACAAGAAAATCCTGGACAGCCTCGAGCTCCCCGAAGACCTGCACCTTGAGTTCATTGTCCGTCACAACCAGGTAGTCCGCCCCTTCAGCAACGGCATCAACCCCTATCACATCGGGCTGGTCATCTGGGAGGATATCCATAGACGCAACAACACACCCGGGTACGAGAAGCTCTTCGAAATCAGGGAAGCCGACCGTGATACTTCATTTTTGAGACGCCACCTCACGGAAGAACTGGTGCGGGAGCTCAACCTCTTCGAATACGAGACGAAGGGCGATCAGAAGATAGTCACGAACGTTGCGGACAAGGAAGGATGGCTTCAGGTCAAGGAAGCTCTGCTGAAAAACGTCGGGATGAACACCGTTCCCGTGATCAAGGTTGAAGACGGTGATTTCGGCCACAATCACACGCTTTACCTCATCCATTACCACGACGGCCGCGATCTTCAGCTCGAATACGCGGAAAAGACGCTGGCGTATCTGAGTGAGTTGTGGCACGGAGAGGTTGTTCTCGAGACTGCACTCGACGGGAAGCGGTACATGCTGATCTACAATGACGGCGGTTTTTCGACCAAGGCTCTCCGCTGAGTGCAACTGCTATGCCGGACTGTCGGCGCTGCGACTCAACTGTGAATCCCGGAACCGGACCTTTATCCATGGTTCGAAAACCAGAAACAGCGCCGGTATCAGGAAGAGGGCGTCCCGGAATATCGTCTTGGCCGTGATCGGTTCGCCAAAGCCGAAACAGCCGCAATCAGCCTCTATGCCCCGCATGTACGTGACTGTAATCAAGCCGATGAAGAACAGCAGCAGTCCCGCCGTCGCAATGGACGAGTAGCGGATCTTCCAACCGCTCAGCAGCAGAACCCCGAGCGCTATTTCAAACCAGGGGAAATAGGTTGCAACAGGAAATACCAGATGTTCCGGAACTACCTGATACCCGCTGATTGCGACCGCGAACTGCAGCGGTTCCTGAGCTTTAACATAACCGCTGTAAATGAAGATGCCGGCAAGGACAAGCCGGCAGATCCAGTGAATGATCCGGATAGTCATGGCTATTTCACAATGGAATCGAGGAACTGCTTCATCACGAGATAGGTGACGAACCCTTCCACCTTCTGTTGTTTCCCGACATACGAAATAAACATGGTCGGGGTGGAGGTGACCTTCTTCTGCATCCCGAGTTCCACTCCCTTCGTTACCTCCACGTTGATCGAAGGATCAGCCAAGATCTCCTGCAGCTTGATGAAGTCTTCCCGGGGCAGAGCTTTGGCCACGGTTTTGTCGATGCTTCCGTCTTGCGACCAGTGAGCCTGATCCATGAAAAGCGAATCGAGCACGGGCAACAGTTTCTGGCGTCCGAGCCGTGCCGCCGCCGCCGAGTATCGGGCCGCCTCCCTGGAATACCTGTGCGAGCTCAGCGGAAATTCATGGTAAATCACGCAGACCTTGTCTTTGCTGGAGTATTCCTGCAGTACCTGCCGTATCGTTACGAGATACAGCTCCCTGCATGCCGGACACTCGAAATCCGAAAAAACCTCGATCTTGACCGGAGAATTCTTCGAACCTCCGAGGATCTGTCCGGAAGCGGGTTCAGCCGGTCGGCCCTGGATGGCCCACAGGAGTGAACATACCAAAAGCAACGTCAGTGGTTTGAGTCTGGCGACCATAGTATCCCTCAAGAATGCGCCATGGTTTGCACGCAACAATCGCGCATAGAATAACAATATCTCCTGTCGGGAACAATTTATTTCCGGTCTCTACGGGCCCTATGGCTGCACTCTGCGGAGACGGAACTGTATGAGGTGCTCGGGTTTGAATCTGCGCCTTGACCAGCGGTATCCGTTCTCGAATTCAACCCCGATCAGATAATTGCCTCTTTCAGGATTGCAGTATTTCACGCGAGCCTGGCATTGGTCGCCGGAAAAATGGAGGGACACGACAGTGTCGGACGGGATACGCTGCTCGACCTGCAGGCAGGCTCCTGACGGCGAAATGTCCTCGAGAATTCCCCACTCCGAGAGCGTGCGGCCCGATTCGGGCGTCCACTGGATCTTGACAAGGTCAGCGCAAAGCTCTCTTTCCTCCCGTCGTTCTGGTCTCATGGTTATGTTATCGGCAGGACTCGCCGATGATTTAGGCACAGATTCCACTGATTCCGCGGCATGCGCCTGGATCACCTGCCGACGTCGACGAACGCTTCTTCAAACAGCGCATCGAAATGATCCAGAAGCTCTTTCCTTACGTTTTTCCGCACCTCAAAGTCCGTGTCCGGCCTGACAAGCATCGGCCTGTGGGCCATCTCTTCGAACAGGATCAGCCGGGCTGCATCTTTCCCGCTCCCCTTCTTCGGGATCCGCACCCGTTCCTGCTTGTAATCGTAAATCAGCGCATCGCCCTGTTCTTCAACGAACGTCCATCCTTCCCTTACACTCAGCGCGGCAAGCAATGCAAGGGTAATGTTCGGATACCGGTGCGGCACTTTTCTGTGCAGGGTCCTGGCATTCTGAACCAGCTGGCCGAGATTGAGTTTGAGATCGGTCGAGTACGCCAGTCTCGTCATCTTCCGCCGGTCTTTGACTTCCAGTGCGCTGTCTCTGCTTTCGCATTTCTGCAGTATCTCCGCCCCGACCTCAACCGGAGAACCGAGATCCTGCAGAGTGTAGAAAAAGAACGAGTACTCGTCTTCCCCGATAATGTTGAATGGAGCGCGGCGTGTCAGCCGCCTGACGGCCTCCCGCATCGCGGGTTCAACCTCCGCCCCCTCTTCCATGAGTTTCCGGACAGTGGTGCGGAACAGCGATGCGACATGCCGCCGTGCTAGGTAGCGGAAAAAGACTACGATCGCCCCTGCCAGGAGCACGATCAGGGAGGCTGCCAACACGTAAGTCATTTGAGATCAGATCCAGCCACAATCGGAAATAATACCTTGGGCGAAGCGAAGCTGAAAGAGTTCAAAGTTGCCATCCACGGGGCTCCTTTTGATAAAATTATCTCCAGGGATTGGGAAAATGAGCGTCAAGAAAGACTACTACAGAGTTCTTGGACTTTCGCACGATGCCGATCACAAGGAAATTCGACGTGCATACCTGAACCTGGCGAAAAAGTACCATCCAGATGCCGGAGAGGGGTCTTCCGCAGAGAAATTCCGGGATGTCCAGGATGCTTACAACCTCCTGCGCGATTCACGAAAGCGAAGAGAATATGACCTTTCGCGTGGGATAGGGACCCGAACTGCTCATCCGTACGTCCGGACCGTCCGGTACTCCGGCAGGGCGTCGCACCTGGATCTCAGGCACGTCGGACGACCGGAACCTGTTGAGTTCCGGTCGTCGTACTCCGAAAACTCCGTATTTGAGGATGATCCCTGGGAACAGCTCCTCATGTTCTTTTTCAGAAACTTCTAGGGCACTCTTGACCTAAAACGAGTCCTTGAGCTCAGGCTTTTCAGCAGGCTGATCCTGTTCGGGCGTGCGACCGGCGATGAAGTCTCCCGTGATCATCTCCCGGTATCCCATTCCGGGACCGACCATCGGGTAGACGCAGGCTTCCTGGTCTATCATAACTTCAAGAAATGCCGGGCCGTCGTATTCGATGAACTCTTTCAGTGTCTTGGCAAGTTCGCTGTTCTCGCTCACGCGCCTGGCATAGCCGAAGCCGTCCGCCTCCGCAGTCTTGATGAAGTCCTTCTGACGCAGCGATTTGTCCGACCCCGAGAAGCGGTTGCCAAAATATAGCTTCTGCCACTGCCTGACCATTCCGTCGCCGCAGTTGTTCAGAACCAGCACCTTGATCGGGAGATTGTAAGTGGTCGCGGTCTCGAGTTCGCCCAGATTCATGCGCATGCTCCCGTCGCCGTCTACGTCGACGACCAGACGGTCCGGAAACGCAACCTGGGCGCCGATCGCGGCCGGAAGTCCGAACCCCATCGTACCCATCGAGCCTGAAGTCAGAAGCAGACGGGGCTGCCTGAAATCCAAATATTGGGCCGCCCACATCTGATGTTGCCCGACTCCAGTGCATACGATCGCCTCGCCCCGAGTCAGTTCGTTAAGGCACTCGAGCACATGTGGAGGCTGGATCTTGGCATTCTGCCGGTCGTAATTCCTGCCGTGCTCCTTCTTCAGCTTTTCCACATGTGCCAGCCACGGCGCAAAATCTTTCTTGAAATTCGTGCCCGCCCGCAGGAGATCGCTCAGCGCTTCTTTGGCCGCCCCGACGTGAGACCAGGTGACGGATTTCACCTTGCCGATTTCCGCCGCATCGATATCGATGTGAGCCAGGAATTTGGCCTTGGGTGCGAACTCCTGCACTTTCCCTGCTACACGATCGTCAAAGCGCGCCCCCATTGTGATGAGAAAATCGCAGTCCATGACTGCGTAATTGGCATAGGCCATGCCGTGCATCCCGAGCATGTGGAGTGAGAGAGGATCCGTCGTGTCGATGGCTCCGATTCCCATCAGGGTGGTCACTACCGGGATCTGGAATCTGTGCACGAAATCGCGCAGGTGGTCCGAAGCATTACCGCATATTATGCCGCCGCCGGCGCAGATGAGCGGACGTTCGCTTTTCTCGAGGAGATCGAAGAAGTCCTCGCAGTCCTGCTGCGATATCCTTGCTTCCGACAATGACTTCATGCGGTTTTCATACCCGCGGAAACGGAAGATCCCCTCGCCCTTGAATTCTCCTTCCCAGTTCTGGACATCCTTCGGGACATCGATCACTACGGGCCCCGGGCGGCCGCTGCGGGCGATCTCGAACGCCGTCCGCACCGTCGCTTCCAGTTCCTCCGGATTCTCGACCAGAAAGACGTGCTTTGCGCACGAACTCATCACGTTGAATACCGGCGCCTCCTGGAAGGCGTCAGTCCCGATAGCCGCGCGTGCCACCTGCCCGCAGATCAGCACGACCGGAACGGAATCGGCCATGCAGTCGCGAATCGGAGTAACGCTGTTGGTAGCTCCCGGTCCAGAAGTCACGATGAAAACCCCTACCTTCCCACTGGCCCGTGCATATCCTGCCGCCATGAATCCTGCGCCCTGTTCGTTGGCGGGTACAATCAGCTGGATCTGTTCGTCCCTGCGGGATTCACGTTCCGCGTTATAACGGAATATCGCGTCATACGTAGGCAGTATCGCTCCCCCGGTGTACCCGAAAACCGTGTCGACGCCCTCCTGTGCCAAAATCTGGATCATCATCTCTGCGCCTGTCATGCGCTTGCCTGCCAGCGGGTGGCGGTTGCCCTTCAGTTGTGCGTTCATCTTCCTATTCCTTTCCATTCTTCCGGTCCGTGAGAGAGCTCGTTTGGTCATAGGACACTCCCGATGAGAGATTTCTGTGCAGCGCTACCTTGCCGGTACGCACCATTTCGTCAATACCGTAGGGGCGGACGACGTCGAGAAACGCCTCGACTTTCCCGGAATCGCCGGTCACCTCGAATACGTAATTGTCAGGAGTCGCCGTCACCACGCGCGCCCGGAAGATTTCCGCTTCCGTCAGGAGAGTCGTCCTCTTGCCCTCGGGAGCTCGGACCCTTACCAGGATCAGTTCCCGTTCGACGCAGTTGGCATCGGTCAGATCTACGGCTTCTACAGTGTCTGGAAGCTTGTTCACCTGCTTCAATATCTGCTGCGCAAGGAGCGGCTCGCATCGTACCACCATCGTAATCCTCGAAAGGCCGGGAACAGAGCTGCCGGCCACGGTCAGGTTCTCTATGTTGTACCCTCGTGCACTGAAAAGCCCTGCGATTCTGGAGAGAACTCCGAAGCGGTTTTCGACCAGAATGGACAAAGTCCGGGTCCCCTGCTGATTGGATCTGTGAGCCTGTGAACTGGTGTCTGACATTGTCTTTTGTCTCCTGCGCTGATAACAAAAAAGGCCGTCAACCCGGTTCGGGTGACGGCCTTTGCTGTTCCTGGTTTTGGCGCCATCATCCGAACCGTGATACTCCGGTAAGGATGCCTACATTGACTACGATGATCACTCCTACGATGACGGGCAGAAAGGTATCTCGAAGGGAAGAATCTCTGTTTTGCACTCCTGGCGAGCACATGCCGAACCCGTCCTCCATCTTCTCTGTACAAGAGAGTATCGTAAAGCTTATCAAGCCATGTGAAATCCTGTCAATTCAAAAATCTGCGCCGCAGAGCATGATATACTTTCCAGTTGCCTGGCTTGCCAATGGATAGAACCGACGAAGACACCCCCCGAAAAATGAAACGCGCATGGCGCCGTCATGAGCGCCGCTGGAAAGACAACCTCTACGTCTATGCGGTCGTCTCGCGGAGGAGCCGGGGCATTTCGGTGGGAGTGAATCTCAATCCCGACAAGGGATGCAATTTCGACTGCGTTTACTGCCAGGTAGACCGGACAGTGCCGCCGACGGTCAGGAGAGTGGACCTGTCGAGACTTGCCCAAGAACTCGATGCCGTTATTGAAGCGGAACAAAACGGGTCGCTGTACCTGGATGAGCCTTACGACGTGCTGGCGGAACACGAACGCGGCATTCGGGACATTGCGTTTTCGGGCGACGGCGAGCCCACAACCTTCCCCCGCTTCAGGGATGCTGTCGAGCTTGCCGCAGAAGCGAGACGCAGGTTCGGGCTTAATGAGACAAAGCTGGTCCTTATCACCGATGCAGCGTACCTGGAAAAGCCCGCCGTACGGGAGGCGCTTCAGTTGATGGACGAAAACAACGGCGAGGTATGGGCGAAACTCGATGCGGGGACCGAAGAGTACTTCCGCATGGTCAACCGACCTAATGTCCCTTTCAAAAAGATTCTCGACAATATTCTCAATACCGCCCGCGTCAGGCCGATTGTGATTCAGTCGCTCTGGCTCCGGTTCCGCGGCCTGCCGCCCCCTGCTGACGAAGTGGAGGCGTACTGCTTCCGGCTTGCCGAAATTATCGCTGAAGGCGGCCGCCTGAAAACGATTCAACTCTACACCGTCGCCCGTGATCCGTCGGACCCTGCAGCATCATCCCTCTCCAGGCATGAGATGGACGATATCGCGTCAACGGTAAGGGCGAGTGTCAATGCTCCCGTAGAAGTCTATTACTGATCCCCGGCCTGCAGCTCTCAGGCGGCGAACAGGAGTGTCTGCGCGAATGGCCACTCAGTGTCGATCCATTGCACATCAAGCCTGAATCCGCTGAGAGAAGCCATTTCCGCCAGCTCGTCGGGAGCATACTTGTGGGAGCTTTCGGTCCAGATCGATTCTCCTTCCTGAAACCATATCTC
>JAAYAM010000126.1 GCA_012719355.1 Acidobacteriota bacterium | reverse complement strand
TTGCCGAATTCGGTTTCCTGTTCCGTTCATTGGCTGATTTAAGAATCCAAAGGTTTAGCCAAAATGAAAATAGTGCCTTACTAAAATCGTAAATTAGCACTTGACACGGTCACTCCATATCAGCCCAGGGTTGGCACGGCGGAGCGTTAGCGAAGTCGGGCCTACCCTGGGTTGCCAAGGGTACGAATCTACCCCGAAGGGGTTGTACAAGATCCCATCGGCTCGCCCCAGAAAGAGCCGCCGGGACGGCGGCGCTCCCAGGCAGCTGGCGCCTCGAGGATGACTGAAGTCACGGGAAAGGGAGTCAGGGAGTCAGGAACTGGCGGGCACGATGGAAGATTTCGTGAAACATCGGACGCGTCAGTTTCCCTGTCTGCGTGTTCTGCTGGCTGGGATGGTAGGACGCCAGCAAAACCACATCACCGGGGAGGATCCATTCGCCTCCATGCCGGAACTGAAACTTCTCGCCTGCTGGAATACCCTTCATCTCCTTCCATAACCGCAGTACGGCCCTGAAGGCAATCTGCCCCAGGGCAATCACGACACGCGTTCCGGCCGCCATCTGGAATTCCAGGCGAAGATACTCACGGCAGTTCATAAATCTCTTCCGGAAGCGGTTTGTTGTCGGGAGGTGCGCAGCGCAACACGGCGGTGATCAGGCAGTCGTGCAACACCATCCCGTCATCTCTTGAAACCGATGACGGCTGGCTGGCAAACCCATATTGATAGAGAGCTTCGTAGAGCCAGTCTCCGCTCCGGTCCCCCGTGAAGATACGGCCGGTGCGGTTGCCGCCATGAGCGGATTGGCTACTTGTGTGTTGAGCTCCTTCTCGACGCTCCGGGATTGCTCCCCCGGCTTGCTACAATCATCGACAAACTTTCCTTGCCTGTAATGGTTCCTAATTCAGCCGGAAGCGAGACATTGGCCTCGTTGATCTCCCCCGGCTCCGAATAGACTAGACACAACAGATGCTGTTTCGTGTAACATCGGCGAGGGAGAGCGAAGATGTTTGAAGAGTTACAGAAGATCAATGAACGACCCGCACCGTTCGAATTCTACACGGCAAGTGATCTATGGACGGACGAGCACACGTCAGCGCAGATGCTCTCGTTCCACCTCAATGGGGCAATCGACCTTGCCTCGCGAAACGTAGAGTTCATCAATCGATCTGTCGAATGGATTGCGTCTCGATTCAGCATCGATATGAATACTACTATTGCTGATTTCGGCTGCGGTCCAGGATTATACGCAACGCGCCTGGCCAAGCTCGGGGCGAGGGTGACAGGTATTGATTTCTCCGAAAGGTCCATCGAGTATGCAAAGGGACTCGCCGCCCGCGAGCAGTTGAACATCAACTACGTGAAGCAAAATTACCTCGATTTCGAGACAGAGGACCGATTCAGTCTCGTCATAATGATCATGTGTGATTTCTGCGCCCTCAGCCCGGCACAAAGAAAACGGCTTCTCAGCACATTCCTTCGCATCCTGAAACCGGGGGGATCAGTCATCCTCGATGGCTATTCCCTATCGGCGTTCGACCAGAGGCAAGAGGTAGCGACTTACGGGTTAAACCTGCTCAACGGATTTTGGTCACCAGATAAGTACTACGTTTTCCTGAATACCTTCAAATACGACAGAGAGAAGGTCGTACTTGACAAGTACACAATCATTGAGGCCGACCGCACCAGAACCGTGTACAACTGGCTGCAGTACTTCACGCCTGAGCGGCTCGAGAAGGAGTTCATCGAGGCAGGATTCTCAGTTGAAGGATTCTATTCGGATGTCGCCGGAACCACATACGATCGAAAATCGGACGAGTTTGCAGTTGTCGCCACGAGGCCATAGCCGGTCACAGAACCCAATCAGTGTAGTCGGTGTAATCCGTGGAATCCGCGGCGTTGGTATGCTGCAGCCCTACTTGGACGGATTGGCAATTTCGTAATATTCCAGTACCTTGACTCCGGGCTCCTTTGCAAGCAAATCGCGCAATGCGTATTTGTGATCGACGCCGCAGATTACGACAAGGCGCCTGCCCGGATATTTCGCGGCCTGTGCCATGATGTTGTCAGCCATTATCCGGTTGCGATCTTCCCACTGATCCCGGAGAAATGCGAACTCGCCTGCCATCGCCTCGAGCGAAGCGTTCCCGGGCGGCAAGCCTGGGCATAAGCTCGTCGCTCATTTCATGTTTCAGCCGTACCAGGTCGTCGAATCCCTTGGAATTGATGATCTCCGGTCCAGCACACAATGAGAAATAATCCTGGCTCTCCTGAGCGCGATGAGATAAAGATCCGGCAATTGCAGCTTCAGCCGGCGACGTCTGGCGGTTCCTCTCGTCGCGCAGCCATGAGCGAATTTGTTTGGACAGAGCCTCCATCCGTTCAAAGTACTTCACTGTTGCGAAGTGCTCGTTCCTGTCGGCACGATCATACGCGATTACTGGAACATTCAAGACATCGGCCGCTGCATTAGCCGACCAATTCTCATCGGATGCATCTGAGGCAAACCTTGCATCAATTCTCCCGTTCACGATAGTCGGCTTTCCAAGAACGGTTGCGGGAAGCTCGCTCAAGATGGCGGCAGGTTTTGCATTCACAATCACGTCGCGGAGGATCTCAGGTGAATATTTCGGATTCTGCTTATGCATCCCGTGAAGCCCGCCGACTACTATGATCTCCGTGCGACGCTCAGATTCAGCGCCCACTGCGAGCAATGCGGATATCGCGAGCGCTGCCAGAACGGCAAGACCTTTCAGCTGCATAATTTCTCCTCTCATTGACTTCCGTCCAAAAAAGGGAAATATCTTCTACTCCTCCTTTCGCAATGTCAAGCGAGCCAGGCGCTATCAAACGCTACCATTCGTGAGTGAATCGCAACTCAATCCGCTCCTCTTGCATGGGGTCTCCCGGCCACATATCAAAGCGGAACATTTCTATTTTGCAGTACATTTGCTATTGACCTATATACGGATCGGGTCGTATACATTTCCTCGTTCGCAAAATCGTAATACCAGCAACATGCTTCAAGTTGGCCCTGCGGCTGTGGCCGATGTCCGTTCAGCAAAGAACAGGATCGCGGCGCCACAGATTAAGCAGCAGAAAGATCCGACTCTTTACAAACCGGTACAGGTTTTCGCCTGGCCATGAACAGACTGGCCGATATCATCGAGATATCGCAGCCGACATGCAGTCCTAAGTGTCAAAGGAAGGATCACCGATGTCTGAAAGGAAATTCGATTCTCTCTTCCTCCTGGTTGGATCCAATCCTCTGCCCAACTACCTCGCCGCCCTCGTCCTCAGACCCAGGGCTGTCACCCTTTTCTACAGCCCGAAAACCGAAAAAGTGAAAAACCTCCTCCGGCAAAAGCTGACTACGGCGCTCACGAATGTAAACGTAAAAGAAACGTGCATTGATGATGCGACCGATGCCGCCAAGGTAAGAGCAGCATTCAAGTCAATTCCCGCCGGCACGCATCATCTTCACTACACCGGCGGCACCAAGATCATGGCGGCTCACGCCCGAATGGCTTTCCGGGACGCCGGCGGCACAGACCAACAAGCTTCTTATCTCGATGAGCCGAAGGGATTGTTGCGCTTTGACGACGGCGACCACCGCAATTTGTCAGAACAACAACTCGGCTTGACGGTGGACGATTTTCTTGCCCTGCAGGAGATCACACGCCGCAAGCCGGGTCCACCCCCGGTGGATAGTCCCACCGAGGACGACGCCGCGAGAATCGCCAGAGCAGTTCTACCGGACCCGGGTCTCGCAGAAAAACTCCATGCCGTCCATCGTAACGAGAGCAACAAGCGCGTAAAACTCAAAAAAGCAAAGGGAGTCCCAGTATCACTTGACGAGCTCGTGCCGGGCCTTAACCACCGGATTCCGGAGGCATGCTGGAATGACAAAACCTACGAGAAATGGTGGGACTTTCTAGGCGGCGAGTGGATGGACGTCTGGTGCGGCGCCCTGCTGCGACAGCTTGTCGATGGAGGCGAGATCATCGTAGACCTCAACTGTACGTTGGTCAACGGAAGGAAGTGTCAAATCGACGTGGCGCTTGTTCGAAGCCATCGCCTCTATGTGGTCTCTTGCACCACAGACACCAGTCTCGGCATCTGCAAGTCCAAGCTTTTTGAAGTAGCGATGCGGGCGCGCCAGTTGGGCGGTGACCTGGCCCGTTCGGCCCTGGTGTGCCTTCTCCACGGAAGCGACTCCAACGGTGCTTACGTGGATCAATTACGCAATGACGTTGCCGATGTCTGGAAAGCGCCGAACACGCCGCGCGTTTTCGGCCACGATAACTTGATGGAATGGCTGGGCGTCAACAGTCCACCGAATCTGAACTCACTCAGGAACTGGCTCGATTCATAGGGAGCAATCATGCCTCATTTGACAGCAATCGATGTTCTAGGGGTACAAAGGTTCGTCTTTCTCTCCAACCGGCTTCGGGACGTGGTGGCCGGATC
>JAAYAM010000125.1 GCA_012719355.1 Acidobacteriota bacterium | reverse complement strand
CAGCGATTCGTGGACACCCACAGATTCGGTTTCCCACACATCCGATTTGTGGTCCGATTTGTCGATTTGTGGACACCCATCGGATCCAAATCGTGGACCAAATCGTGGACCAAATCGTGGACACCCACAGATCGTGGGATTTGTGGAGAGATTTGTGGACACCCATGGATCGCCCATGGATCGGTGGCGAATGCCCGATGGCGAAAGATATCATGTTGCGTCCAGGGAGCCGACAAACACCGGCGTCGGGTATACGTCTGGGCGGGGATAGTTCACCGGCTTTGCATCGCTGATCCCCGCCCGCCGAATTGTGGACACCCACAGGTTGGTGGCGAACAGTCCCAGTTCATGGACATCGGTGCGGTGGAAGATTTCATGTCCCTCTTTCAACATATACGCATAGTGAACGACATAGCAGGTGTCCTGCGGGTCCGGATCCAAGGTCCACTCCAGGTAACGGAGTCCCCTGTCGCCTTCGCTGTGGCCGCCATGGCCGGTGCTTTCACAGAAAGACTCACGCACATAATCGGGACACAACAGCACTGCTCCGCCGCGCCTGCAGTGGACAACGGCCGTACGGACGGCAGCTTCGAGCTCGTCGACGGTCGTCATGTAGCTGATGGCATCGTGCACGACTACGGCGTCAAAGGTGCGGCCGAGCCGCATGTTTCGCATATCCCCTTTAATGTGTTCGCATTCCGGATTGAGTTTTTGTGAGACAGCCAGCATGTCACTGGAAAGGTCGGCAAGGGTCAGGGTGAACCGGGATTTCATGTGCGAGGCGTTGTTGCCACCGCCGGATCCCATCTCGAGGACTTTGTTCACCGGGATGCGTGCAGTTTCTTCGAGAATGCGGCAGTAGAAATCGGCTTCATCCCGATAGTCTTCAGGAGACGTAAGAAGGTGGAACCAGGAGGCAAGTTCCGAATACATGAGATAGCTTGTTCTGTGATCTCTTGACATGCTGAGCGCCCTCTGAGTCTTAGAAGTCCCTGTCCTGTTTTTTGTATCTTGAAGTGCGGGTGTCCTTAATTACGCCGCTCCAATTGAGGCCGTAGCCAAAATCGTAGACATTGCCCGCCTCGTCGACGTAACAGTTGAGATCAAACGGGACGTCTTCCTTCTGCTCCTCCACGGTTCTCATATCTGCGGGCATCTGAAGAGGCAACAAACCGGAAGGCTCCACGGTCCCGGCGATGATCTCCATGAACGCCTGGTCCTGAACGTCGAAGGTCGCGACAATCGCGTCGACCTCTCTCTCGAACTCGCCGAATACCATAGGCCGGGAAAGATTGGCTACGACCACGACCGGCTTCCCCTTCATTGCCTTTCTCGTTTCGAGCACCATTGCCAAATGGGCTGAATTGCGGGCGGAAACAGACTTTCCCTTGTAGCTTCTGTTGCTGAATTTCTCCAGCGGATCCCCGCCTGCGATGCTCCTGCCACGGGCGTGCAAGGCCTTGTAGGGACCGTACTGCAGACTGATCGGGACGTAGCCGTTTCCGCCCTTCTTCACGTCCGCGGGATCGTATCCGGTGCCTGAATCGGGGCTGTTGATGACGGCAAGGGCAAAATCGGCCTCCGCAGGGTTGTCGGTGACTCGGAAGAACTTCTTGACGATGCTGATGTTTACTGGATAGTCGAGCGACGCAGGGATTTCGTCGCCAAAGATGCTTCTTGAAGCCGGCGGGAACCGTTTCGGAACATAAACAGTTGCAGCATTCTTAATAGGCAGAACACCGCGTTTGTTCTTCAGAAGCACGATCGACTTCAACTGCGCCGCATAGCCTTCCTTCATGTAATCCGGGTTGCCGACAATCGATTTTGTTTCGGCGATGTCCAAATAGGGCTTTTCAAACAGTCCCAAACGGAAGATATTCCTCAAAAGGCGAACGGCCGACCGCTCCATCCTGGCGCGCATAAACTTCTCGCCGTGCTCCTTCACTCCCATATTGTATGCTTCAATGACCGGACCGGCTTCGTTGTTGCCTCCGAACTGGTCGACTCCGGCCATGATGATTTTGTAGTGGCGCTGAGCAACCGTCAGTTTTTCCACACCCCACGGCGTTGTCCCGAACCCGTCGACGGCCTGCAGGTCGCGTGTTACTCCCCAATCGGTGCAAACCACGCCGTCGTAGGAGTACTTGTCGCGCAGCAGCTCCGTGATGAGATACCTGGAGTAGCTGTTCCCCACATTCTCATTATTCTTCGTGTCGATGCCGTAGGAAATCGTGTAGTAGGGCATGACGGCCGACGCTGATTTAGTCTTGTCCGAGAGTTTGAAACCTCCCTCGGTGAAAGGAAGCAGGTGGCACAGGAAGTCTCCGCCGGGATACACGGCGTACTTCCCGAATGAATAATGGGCATCCCGCCCTCCCTCGCCGGATCCACCGCCCGGCCAATGCTTCACCATGGCATTTACGCTCTCGTAGCCCCAGCCGCCAGAGATCTCCTTGTTGCCGGACGACGTTTGCAGTCCGTCGACGTAGGCCCTCGCCATATCCGCGGAAAGGGTGGGGCTCTCTCCGAAAGTGCCGCTGACGCGGTTCCAGCGAGGGTCGGTGGCGAGGTCGATTTGAGGAGACAGCGCGGTCGCGATGCCCAGGGCTCGATACTCACGCGCGACGATCTGTCCGTATCTTCTTGCCAGCTCCGGGTCGAAGGTCGCCGCCATCCCGAGCGAACCGGGCCACATGGAAATGAATCCACCCGAGCCGGCATTGTATTCGGCATCGGCAACCGTCTGGTGCCGCGGATCAGAGCTGTTGTTGGCCGGAATTCCCAATCCGAGTCCTTCGCACAGTTCCTGCACATTGTTGTTCCACTCGGCCGCGATCTCGGGGCTTTGCACGGTGGTTACCAGGACGTGACGCACGTTGTCTTCACTGAGAAACCTTTTCTGATCGTCGGTCAGGTCCGAGGCCTTCGCCCCGCTTTCAGCGAACGGCCTGCCCTGGTATGTGGCCGCGAATCTCCCGCGGTTTGCCGGAATGGCCTGGTGGGCGCTGTAGAGCATGAGCCCGGCAATCTGCTGGATGCTCATCCGGGAAGCAAGATCCTTTGCACGCTCTTCCGCCGGCAGCCGCCAGTCCTCGTAGGGATCGAGTTTTTCGTTGCGGTTGAGATCTTTGAAGGCAAACCCACCTGAGGTTATGAGCTTGATCCCGGAAGAGGTCGAGTAGGCAAGAGTCTGCCCGCCTTTGTTCCTGACTATTTTGATCCGGCCGGCATCGGATTCTTTCCATTTTGTGCAACCGGTCAACATCGCGCACGCAATCAGAATCAGTGCCGCCCATCCAGAGCTCCCCACGGTCTTCATACTCCCCCCTCTTCGCGAAATTGTGGCCACCCACTGAAATCTGGCGAAACGCAAATGGAAGGAAAGCCGAAACGCGGCCACCCACCTATTTTCGATTTTTATTCGCTCATTTCCAAGTTCGTTCATTAGTT
>JAAYAM010000124.1 GCA_012719355.1 Acidobacteriota bacterium | reverse complement strand
GCGTTGCCGCGCGAATCCAGGATTGCCTTCGCCCGTGCCTCGGCGGCATTGCCCGCATCCCTGCTGTAAGTATCTTCTATTCCAAGAACCACCAGCCCGGCTCCGGTCTCATCGACGACATCCTGCCTGGACAACGAGATAATATGCACCCGGCTGAAATCTCCCGGGTTCTGCAATCCCCGCCTCAGCCGCTGTTCCAGTTCCCTCACGATTTTGTCCGGCTCCCGCTTCAGCTGCTCGGCACGGTCCTCGGCGAGCTTCGTAACCGTCGGCTGGGTGGAATACCAGTATCGCGCTCCATCCTGATAGAGGTAGGTGGCGGCGCCGGCGAGACGGCGGAGCGCATCTCCAAATACGGCGGGAGACTCACCGGGCATGACACATCCCAGTTTTATCCTTCGATCTTCGATGCCCCGGTGAGCGGCTGCCGCGGTAGGGGCCGACCCCATGTAAATGGCTCTTGCCACCCGTCTGCAGGCCGCAAACTTGCCGAGATTCGGCACCTCGCCGTCCATTCTGAGCGGCAGTGAATTCGGGCCGTCGACGTCTTTTTCGATAACCGGCACCCAGTTGTCTGACAGGTAACGTGTCAGCTCAAACTGCACCCTCGCATCATCAATGGGTATGTTCGCGGGAAGGATCAGCGGATTACGGTCTCCCTTTTCCCACAGCGAATGAATGACGGCCGCCATCAGGCGCAACACGCCGCGGGTTCGCTGAAACTTCACCAGCGTGGACCAGTCGGTGTAGAGCCGATCGAAGATTTCCGGATGGATAGGATACGCGGCGCGGATCCGCTTCTCATAGTCGGCATCCCGGCATTCAGGAGGAAACTCCTGGTGCTGCGAGCGGTAGAAATCCGCGAAGCTTCTGGCTACCACGTCGCGGTCTTTGAACTGGGCAGGATCGACAAGCGGCTCGAATAAACGCCGCCGCACGATCTCAAATCCTTCCTCCGCACTCGCGGGACGCCAGGACGATTCGACCCTTCCAACCACGTTGCGCAACCGGTCAAGAGCCTCGCGGCCGCGCTGCCCGCCGACTTCCGCATCATCGGCCCGCGTATGAGGAGATCCGGTGGTGTCTGACGCGGGAAGGCTTATGACGAGCAGACAATTCCGTGCCAGTTTGGCGGACTCGGTCAAGGCCTGAGCAAAGGAGAACTGCGTTTCGAATGTGCCCGCGGGCAGATCGCTCTGATCATGGAGCTGGCGGGCGTAGGCAACCCATTCGTCCACCAGGACAAGGCACGGACCGTGTTCATTGAATAACTCGCGCAACGCATCGCCCGGACTGGTCGCCTTCTCATCATCAGCGGCAATGCGCTGAAATGCCTTCTTTCCTCCCAGCTGCCATGCCAGTTCGCCCCAGAGTGTACGCACAGCAGTACCGTCCGGCTTCACCGACGGGTTGCCCGGAGAGATCTTGTTTCCTACCAGCACCACCCGTTGCACCGCCGGCAGTTTCCTGAGACCCGCCTCTTGCATCACAGTGTCAATGCCGGGCAGTTCGTTGGGTGCGACTCCGGAGAAAAGATGATACAGCGCCAGCATCGAGTGAGTTTTGCCGCCGCCGAAATTAGTCTGGAGCTGCACAACCGGATCGCCCCCCGCACCGGAGAGCCGCCTCACGGCGCCGATCAGCATCTGCTTAAGGCTTTCGGTGAGGTATGTCCTGCGGAAGAATTCAACCGGATCGCGGTATTCGTCAGTTCCCTCCCCCAGGTGGACCTGCCACAGGTCCGCCGCAAACTCGGCCTGCTGATACTGTCCGCTGGCCACGTCTTTGTGTGGCGTGATTATTTCGCGCCACGGCTTCAGAGTCGTGGATACAGTGCTTTCGATTGCCGTGCCGGCGCTTTTGCGCTTCTCGCTGCGCACCTGCTCCTCGAAGCGCAGGCGCAGCAGCTCCATCTTCATTTTTTCGACTTCGAGCGCCTGGGGTGCTGACACGGCGGTCAGCAGGCGCGCGGCGGAGTCCAGGCCGCGATACGCATCATCGGTGGAGAACGAGTCCTGGTGCGCCCACCTGTTTCGCAGGTTCCGCAGTTCGCTGATCAGGCTGCGCTCGGCGCGGCCCAGGGTGCGTGAAAAAACCTCATTCCACGAATCCCACATCAACCTCAGCAACGCCGCCGAATCCCATTCGCCGAGCGGTTTATTACCCACGATGCGGTCTTCGCCCACGATCTGCCGCGCCTTCGACAACGCGGAGCCGCCGTAAACGCTGGTGAATTCACGCTCGACGAAAGGTGCCAGACCGGTCCTCAGCAGATCGAGAACCCTGCTGATGCGCTCGTAATTTGTGATTGCCATCATCTACTCCTGCTCGAACATTTCAGCCTGCATACTTAGGGTTTTGCCGTCCTGTTGCCGGGCAAGGCGCATGATTTCAGGCCAGCTCTGTACGAGGGCGTTGTAGGACAGCGCTTCTGATGCGCGTTTCTTTCGTTCGGAGATCGTATAGAGGCGATAGCAGAGTTCGCGGGCGGTTTCGGCCTTGCTGCCGAGCTTTGACGCGAGCGCAGCCGCCGCGCTTTCGCCGCCGGATTCAAGAGTTCGGACGAGATGATGCACCATCTCCCACGCAGTCAATCGTGAATCCGATTCCGGATCCCAGTCGTCCGGCAATTCCGACGGATTGAGCAGCCGTACTTTGCCCCGGCTGGATTCCAGGATGCCTGCCTGGATCATGCCGCCGACGCTGGTGTTTTTCGCCTTACTGAGAGTCTCAGCAACTCCAAACTCCCCTTCGGAGAAACCGTGCTGTTGAAACCATGCCAGCGCCCACCTGGTGTCCGAATCAAAGTCGCCTTCCTGCTCTGCCAGTGTCTCGTCAAGGATCTGGTTGATCAGAGCCAATGCTTCCCGCACTGTAAGCGGATTGCCTTTGGCATCGAGTACTTTCTTGTAGCGGGTGTAGACCGCCATGCCCGGACCGATCGCCGCCTGGGCAAGATCCACCGGGGCGATGTTGCCGCGCTGGAGATGTGCCAAAGCCTGCGGCAATTCAGCCTTGAGCGCGGCAACAAACTCGCCGCGAGTGGCTGTGACAGCATCAGCCGCACGAGCTCGACAGACAAGAACAATACTGGAGGCAAGTGCGTTCGTGCCGGAGCCTATCATCCGGTTGCCCAATTCTGTACGGATGGGCCAGGTACCGCTGATGCCAAACCCCGCCTGAATCACTGCATCCAGAAAGGTTTCCCAACCGGTGCTCGATGTTCCCGCGCCAGTTTCTGTTTCTGATTGCTTGAAAGCATAATAGATCGTGACCGGGAAACCCGGATGAGCCTGCTCGACCAGACGGCGCATGGCTAGCGACATGCCTCGGAGAAAAAAGGCTTCAGCCTTTTCCTTGCTGCCGTGACGATAGGGAGTCGCAACCAGCTCTTCGGATTTTGGCACGGCGACAGTGGCAAAAAGCTCCGGGAAGAGAG
>JAAYAM010000123.1 GCA_012719355.1 Acidobacteriota bacterium | reverse complement strand
TCAACGAGCAGCTGGCCGCGCGAGTACGCGACTGCGGCGGCACGATGCTCCGGAATCTCCAGCAGTATCGGGATGTGCTCGCTTCTGCAGTACTTCACAACACACCTGTCGGTGGAAACCATTCGATTGATCACTACCCCGAACCTCAGTCCCAGCCGACGCACGGTTTCGACCGCAAGCTTCAGGTCATGAAGCCCGAACGGTGTTGACTCCGCGACCAGCACTGCATAATCACTCCCTTTCACCGCGGCCATCACCGGACAGGACGTCCCCGGAGGACAATCGACAATCGTAATTCCTTTCCGGGCGGCACGGCGTTTCACCTCCCGTATGAGGGGCGGAGACAGCGTCTGGCCTACATCGAGACAACCTTGGACGAATTCCACTTGCCGGGCGATGCCCGTTTCAATGGTTCCGATCTCGCGCACCCCTTCGGCAAGAGCGTTTTGCGGACAAACCTTGATGCAGCCGCCACAGCCGTGACACAGAGATGGAAAAACCATCGGCCTGGTTTTCAACGACACAATGGCATTGAACTGGCATGCACGGCTGCATTCGCCGCAGCTGGTGCACAGGTCTTCGATCACGACGGGATGCGGAAGAACTATCCTCTCGCGGCGGCGAATGTCAGGTTTCAAAAAGATCCGGCAGTTCGGTTCCTCGACATCGCAATCCAGCAGTTGCACCGGTTCATTGAGGCATATCGCCATATTGACCGCAACCGTCGTTTTACCGGTTCCTCCTTTGCCCGAAGCGACCGCGATGATCATTGCCAGTGTCCTGCCACGTCTGGAGAGCCGGATGCCGTGAGCCGACCTGATCTGTATCTTTCTATGGCCTGCCCGACCGTACACCCGTCGGCGCCGACCACAACAGCTATGCCCGCAGCCTTGAGCGTGTTGAAGGCGTTCGGTCCACAGTGCCCGGTGATCAGCACCTGCGCACCTGCCTGCGAGATCGTCTCCGCGGCCTTTATTCCCGCTCCCTGCCCGGAGTCGATGCTTTGTGTGTTAGATATCACCTCATACGAGCCGGCCTCGGTGTCATACAAAATGAATTGTGCGGCCCGCCCAAAGCGCGGATCCACAGCCGAATCCAGGGTCTTGCCCTGAGAACTGATCGTGATTTTCACTCCCGCTCCTTTCATGCTCCGTGCTCTACAGCTTCCCGGGCGAACCACGGAGCCTGAGTCTTCGCCCCAGGCGGCATTTATGCAGAAGCCGTACCATTCATCCACAATCGTGCTTTTGCCCTTGCCTGCTGCGTTTTCGAATGATTCCTGGAAATTGTTTTATACCGCAGCCTTGCAAAATGCATGAAGGCCCCTCCAACCGGAGATGCAAAATGCATGAGAAGTTCAAAGCCCGCCGGCGCAGCCACAGATCGGAGTGCCGGATAGGAACCGGCATCGCATTCTGGCACGATCCTTGCCTCCGTAACCAGGCGCGGGGCCAATGTGAAGTCTAAGACAATCCCGGAGATTCTTTGAAGCTGCCGTAGAGCCCGCCCCGGCCGGAACGGCGGCGGATAACATTATGAGAGTCGCAATTCCGTTATGGCAGGGACGTGTTTCACCAGTCTTCGATGAGGCAAGCAGAATTCTGCTCGTCGATCTCGTTGACAACCGGGAACGCCGCCGGCAGGAGGAATCCCTTATTCCGCGCAATCCGTTCGAACGTGCCCAGCTTCTTCCCCAGATGGGAGTAGAGCTTGTCGTCTGCGGGATGATTTCCCAGACGCAACAGACGGCGCTCACCTCAGCCGGGATCCGCGTCATTCCGCACATCTGCGGTGGCATGGATGAAGTGATTGCCGCTTTGATCGACGGCCGCATCGCAACCGGGGCACTGCGCATGCCCGGATGCGGCGGCCGCAGACGAGTGCGCCGCATTGGAAGAACCGGAAGGTGACCGTTTCGCCTGAGTACGAAAAGGAGACATCATGAAAGTTGTCATTGTAGGCGGCGTCGCCGCAGGTCCGAAAGCTGCGTCAAAAATCATCCGTATGCGGCCCGACACCGATGTTACGGTGGTTGAGAAAGGGTTGTTCCTTTCGTATGCGGGATGCGGCCTTCCGTACTACGTATCCGGTGAAATCAAAGAACAGAAGGAACTGATGGAGACTCCGGCGGGGGTCGTACGAGATGCGGCGTTCTTTCTCAACGTCAAAAACCTCAAGGTGCGAAATCGCACGGAAGCCCTGGAAATCGACCGTATCGCGAAGCGTCTTCGAATCAGAGAGCTGGCAACCGGAAATGAGTCCTGGTTGCCATATGACAAGCTTGTGCTTGCTACCGGAGCATCCCCTGTAATTCCGCCGCTCCCGGGAGTCAACAAAAAGAATGTCTTTACCCTTCACGGCGTTCATGACGCGGAAGGGATCAAGTCAGCATTGGCCATGCAGAAGGCGAAAGACGTCGTCATCATCGGCGGCGGTCTTATCGGGGTCGAGGCGACCGAGGCTTTGGCCACTCATGGCTGCCGCGTGACCATCGTCGAGATGCTGCCGCAAATTCTCAGCATGATGGACCGGGACATCGCTCGCCTGGTTGAGAATTACATGGAGTCGAAAGGCGTCAGGGTGATGACCGCCACCAAAGCCGTTGCACTCGAAAGCAGGAACGGACAGGAGGAGTTCGTCAGTCATGTGCGAACCGACGAGGGGGATCTCCCCGCAGACATGGTCATCCTTGCTATCGGGGTGCGGCCCAACACGGTGCTGGCGCAGAAAGCGGGACTTGCAATCAGCGAAAAGACCCGCGCCATACGGGTGGACGAGCACATGCGCACTTCCGACCCCGACATCTATGCCGCCGGTGACTGCGTCGAGTCGACAGATCGTCTGACGGGCCTCCCCTGCTTTGTACCTCTCGGCTCCACGGCAAACAAACAGGGACGCGTCGCGGCGATCAACATCTGCGGCGGCGACGAATCCTTTCCCGGAATTCTGGGCAGCACGATCTGCAAAGTATTCGACTATTGTGTCGCCCGCACGGGCATGACCGAGCAAACTGCAGCATCGCTGGGCTATGACGCCATCACCGCCCTGGTTCCCGGCGGCGACAAAGCCCACTACATGCCTGACTCTAAGATTCTGCTGATGAAAATCGTTGCGGACCGCAAAACAGGTCGGCTGCTGGGCGTTCAGGTCGCTGGACCCGGGGAGGGCGCCAAGAGGATCGATGTGGCGGCCACAGCTATCACTGCGGGCATGACGCTGGATCAGGTCGCACACCTCGATCTCTGCTATGCACCTCCCTACGCTTCAGCTATGGATAATCTGATCACGGCGGCCAACGTCGCGCGCAACAAGCGCGACGGAATCATGCTGGGGATCTCCGCGGACGACGTTCAGCGCAAGATCCGGAATGGTGAGGATTTCCTGTCGCTCGATGTCCGCTCTCCGCAGGAGTACGCCACCGTGCGTTTGCCGAATTCGACCCTGATCCCGCTCGGTGCACTGCGCCGGCGGCTGACCGAAATTCCGAAGGGAAAAGAAATAATCACGTTTTGTGCAGTCTCGTTGCGCGGCTACGAAGCAGCGCTGATCCTGAAAGCGGCCGGCTTTGCCGATGTCAAGGTCCTGGACGGCGGCATGGCCATGTGGCCCTTTGAAAAGGAGACCGGGCAGAAGATGCAAGGACACAGCGTTCCCTGAGCGCAAAACGCCGGAGCTTCATGGATTCAGCAGTTCACTGGCGGAAATCAGGATTTCGATTTCAGCCGTCTCCCGCAGCTGATCGATGACCTCCTTCAGTTTCTCCTGATATTTGCGGGCTCTCAAGAGTTCGTGAAGCTCCGGCCGGATCTCTTCGAGCGTAAACGTCCCCTCCTCTTTTTTCCCGGTCACCTTGATGATGTGATAGCTGTGCTGCGTTTTGACAAGGGCAAGCTCTCCCACCGGCAGAGAGAATGCGGCCGCAGAATACTCGGGGGGCAAACCGTCGGCGGATGCAAACCCGACATCCCCGCCCCTGGCAGCAGAGGACGAGTCCGCTGAATGTTCCCGTGCAAGTGCGGCGAAATCCTCTCCCTTCCGGAGACGCTCAAGAAGATCCCGGGCGCGGCCGGCGGCGGCATCGTGATCATTCTCTGAAAAAGAAATCAGGATCTGGCTCGTCCTGACGATATCCGGGTGGCGGAATTCCTCGGGACGGCTCGAGTAGTAACTTGCAATTTCCTCGGGGCTCACCGCCACCTTCTTGTTCACCGCATCTTCCAGGTATTTCGACGCCGCCAGATTCCGATACACATTTTTCTCGAAGGTGGCGCGGTCGGTGTTCTCACGCGCCAGGGCTTCATTCATCTCCTTTTCGCTTTTATATGTCGCGGCTATCTTCTTCAATTCGGCCCTGAGTTCCTCGTCGGCGACCTTGACTCCGGCGGCTGCCGCTTTCTGGTACAGCAGTCTCGAGTTGATCAGCGCAGTCATGTTGCCCAATACCAATTCGCTGCGGTACTCACCACGGAGCTTCTTCCATTCCGGATTCCCGATAGTACTCAATTCGCGCCGCACCAGCGCCTCCAGTTCTTTGCCGAGAACCGGATCGCCGTTTACGGTGGCGACCACCGCAGGAAAGATGGTTCCTGAGTCCTGAGCCGGACAGTTCCATGCAAGGACAAACAGAAGCGCCAGCGACGCTGCACAACGGGTGGACTTCGTTCCCATAGACACGTACCTCACTTTCAGCGTTGATCCACACGTTCAGAACACAGAAGCAAAACGCTCTCCATTGGGCTAGAATGGAATGCCGCTTGCATCAGCAAGCCTGAAGCAACCACGAACAAGAGAAGTAGGACTTATGATACATTTTCCTGTCACGATACAAAAGTATCTGAGAATTGTTGTGAACACCGTCATTCTGCTGACTCTCGCACCCGGTC
>JAAYAM010000122.1 GCA_012719355.1 Acidobacteriota bacterium | reverse complement strand
TGGGGCTGCTATCACTGCTGGCAACGGTTCGTATAGCCCAACAGAAGATTAACTGAACCGCCGGATACGGAACCGTACGTCCGGTGGTGTGGGAGGACGGAGGGCGTGAGCCCTCCTCCTACCCGATCGGTGCTGCCAGGGATTGCCTGAAGATACTTCAAATTTACTTTTCCGATGAACTTCCTGATATGAGCACAGCCATTCTCCTGATAGGGCTCTCCTCGGGTTTTTTGCACAGCATATATTCCGCATTTTCAAAAGCGCTTCTCAACAGGATAAAAGAGCCGTTTCTCCTGCTGGTCTATGTGAGCATTTTCCAGGCGCTTGTGACGCCGCTGCTCTGGATCTTCGTTGCGCCGCAGCTGCCTTCTCCGGGGGGATGGACTCCGCTGCTCATATCGTGCCTGACTTGTGTTGTCGCCTACCTGTTCATGTACAGCGCACTCCACTGCGGCGACGTCTCCAGCGTAATGCCGATCATGGGGAGCAAGATAATCTTCGCCGGCCTTCTCGCGATCCCTCTGCTCCACGAAAGGCATTCGTGGCAGGTATACGTGGCTGCGGTTCTGGTTGCGGTCGCGATCGCCCTGCTCAGCTACTCTCCGTCTAAGAGCGGAAGCAGTCGATTCCCCCTGAAGCCGATCGCCCTGATGACCGGCTGCAGCATCATATTCGGGATAACCGATATCTCGATCAAGCGTTCGCTGCTCTTTCTGGACTCCTACAATTTCATGATCTACTACAATTTCATTGTCGGCGTACTTTCGCTCTGCGTCATCCCCTATGTCAGGAAAAGGGGAACTGCGCGCGCGTTGAACGGTGGGGACCTGCGGCTCAGCCTCTATTCCGCGGTTGCACTCGTGGCGGCAACATTGCTGTTCACGATCATGCTCAAGATATCCAGCGGCGTCGTGATTCCGAACATTCTGCAGTCGACCAGGGGCGTTTTCATTGTCCTTATAACCGCGCTTTTGAGCCATCGCGGAAGCACAATGCTGGAAACGCAAAGCCGCAGTGTGTACATGCTTCGCCTGGCAGCATCCATTCTCATCGTGATCTCGATCTGGATCGCCTTGAGTCATTTCCCCTCGGTGTCATAGGCTGACCGGATTTGGAGGAAATTCTCTTTCGGAGATTCGATTCTGCAGTAGAATCGCGCTTACAGGATTTTCTCTCGGATTTCGCCACTTACCGCTAAGGAGGACCGGAATGAGATTAAAGGACAAAGTCGCAATCATCACAGGGGCGTCTCGTGGACTCGGGGCCGCATTTGCCGTCGGTTTTGCCAAAGAAGGGGCACGGGTCGTGGTCGCGGACGTCAGCGACGGAATGAAAACAGTGGAGGCGATTGAAGGCGCAGGCGGCCAGGCTCTTTATGTAAAAACCGACGTGGCCGTACAGGAGCAGTGCAATGCCCTTGCCGAGGCCGCAGCCGGCCGATTCGGCGGCATCGACATCCTTGTGAACAACGCGGGAATCCTGGTGCAGATCAAGCCTTTTATGGAAGTGACAACGGAAGAATGGATACGAGTAATGGCAGTCAATGCGCTCGGCCCGTTTCACTGCATCAAGGCGGTTTTCCCCTACATGAAGCACCGCGGCGGCAAAATCATCAACATTTCTTCCGCAACCGTTCTTGAGGGCGTTCCGGGACTGCCGCACTACATCGCTTCAAAAGGTGCTGTGATTGCCCTGACACGTGGAATGGCGCGGGAACTTGGCGATTACAACATAAACGTGAACACGATCGCTCCCGGCTTCACCCATTCCGAAGGCGGAGACGAATTCGACAGGAACAAGAAGTTCCCACCGGTGCCTCTTGACGAGATCCAGCTGTCGCAGAGATGCATCAAGAGTCCCTCCCGTCCGGAGGATCTCGTAGGCACCGCAATCTATCTGGCGAGCGATGACAGCAGACTGGTCAGCGGCCAGCTGATCGTCCACGACGGAGGGTTTTCACTTCATTGATTATCGCTGCGCCGGGCGTTGGGGCGCTGAATCCGGTTACTTTCGGACCTCCGTGCGCGACATCTGTTCAAGTGCAAGGATGAGCGCCTGGGTGCCATCCCTGCCGTGTCCCTGTGCCTTCACGGCGAGGTACAACTGGTTCACCAGCGCCAGGCCCGGGAGGAAGAGTCCCCTCCGCGCTGCTTCCTTTAATGCAATGGCCATATCCTTGATGAAATGATCGACGAAGAAGCCGGGAGTGAAATCCCTTTCGAGAATTCGTGGAGCGAGATTGTCCAGGGTCCAGCATTTCGCTGCACCCCCCTGAATTGAACGCAGCATAGTTGGCAGATCGAGACCTGCCTTGAAGCCGTAGATGAGGCTTTCACAGACTCCGATCATCGTCCCGGTGATGACGATCTGGTTGCACATTTTTGCATGCTGGCCTGCACCGGCAGGGCCCTGGAAGATGCAGTTCCTGCCCATTACTTCAAGGATTGGCCTCACGGCTTGCACCACTTCCTGATCCCCTCCCGTCATTATCGACAGGGTGGCATTGCGCGCGCCCAGGTCTCCGCCCGAAACGGGAGCATCTACGGCAAATGCTTCTCGTTTCAGCGCGGCCTGGTAAATCTCTTCTGCCAGAGACGGCTCGGTTGTCGTCATGTCCACCAGGATGAGTCCCTTTCTTGCCCCTTCCAGAATCCCGTTCTTTCCGAGATAGACCTCCCGCACATCTTCGGGGAATCCCACCATCGTGAAAACAACGTCTGAGTTTCCAGCAACCTCACGAGGGGAATCCACCCAGAGGGCGCCTTTCTCCAGCAGTGGAAGCGCCGATTGCCTCGTGCGGTTGAAAACGGTCATAGCGTAGCCCGCCTTCATCAGGTGTTGACACATCGAGCGCCCCATCACTCCGGTCCCGATCCATCCAATGCGTGTCTTCAATGAAACCGCAGGCACATCGCGAACGTTCTGTGACACAACGAACCTCCTTTCGCTTCTGAAAATCGCGGCTCCCGCCGCAGCGCAATAATAGCACCTGATGCCCCGGGCGAAACCTGTCGAGTCGCACAGCATCTTGAAAACGGGGGTGAAATACAATGAGAGCTGCGTCGTTGATAGGAATAATCCTGATCGCATTGGGCATTCTGGTGCTTGCCTACCAGGGTATCACCTACACCCGGGAGGAGACGATTTTCAAAGCGGGCCCAGTGGAGGCAACTGCGGAAACCGAGGAAACGATACCCTTGCCGCCGATTCTGGGAGGTTTGTCGCTTGTCGGGGGTGTGGTGCTGTTGATTTACGGAACCCGCCGGTCGAAAGCCTCGCACTGACCGGGCAGTGCGAGGGATCGAGTTTGAGTTGGACTTTTGCGACAGACCTTGTCACGATAGCCGGTTATGTTTGCTTTGCCGGTCACTCTGAGCGCATTTGTCCTGATTCTCGTTCTCGCTCGGTTTCGCGTTCCGCTTGGAGCGGCGGTTTCACTTGGCAGTGTCGTCATGGGCCTCGCCTTTGGTCTGGACGCCAACGGTTTGGTGCAATCGGCCTGGACAGGGGCGACCAATTCACAGGCTCTCACGCTGGTCACCGCAACTGTGCTGCTTCTCGGCCTGTCGGTGTTGATGCGCGAAAGCGGACAGCTGGATGAGATCGTCTCACTTGCTCATGCGCTGCTTCGCCGCCCGGCCGCGACCATGATGGCGATGCCGGCTCTCATCGGTCTGCTGCCCATGCCCGGCGGCGCAATCTTTTCCGCCCCCATGGTCGAAGCGGCCGGGGGGAAAAGCGGTTTATCTCACGGGCTCCTTTCCTACATCAATTATTGGTTTCGCCATATCTGGGAGTACTTCTGGCCTCTTTATCCGGGAGTGATCCTTGCGATAACTTTGACGAATCTCGACATACCTTCCTGGACAGCCCTGATGGTCTTCGGAACCGTCTCGATGACACTGGGCGGGCTGCTGATGATGCGCAAGACGAATGGGCAACTGGAGGTCGAGCGCGCCGCTCCATCCCGCGGTGTTAAACGCAAATTGCTGAGAGCCACCGGATCCATCTGGATGATCCTGCTTATCTGGGCGGCGGGACACTTTTCGGCAACGTTCTGTTCCGGGATTATCCCGGACGCCGTTCTGCGGCAGGGCCCGCTGGTGTTGGGGCTGCTCGGAAGCATTTTGTTCACTGTCATAACGCGCAAGCTGAATCTCTC
This sequence comes from Acidobacteriota bacterium, assembly GCA_012719355.1. Lineage (GTDB taxonomy): Bacteria > Acidobacteriota > UBA6911 > UBA6911 > UBA6911 > UBA6911. The sequence continues at coordinate 7,153 of JAAYAM010000122.1, read as the reverse complement.
GCATCTGCGGAAGGCTTTTTCCCAGCCGGTCACCTACTCCACTGCGGGACTGGTTTTGAGCATCATGATATTCCAGTCAATACTTCAGGCCATCCGCGCGCCGCAACAGATTGCGGGAGAGTTGCAGAATCTTCATGTTCCTATAGCCTGTGTGGTTGCGATCCTTCCTTTTATCGCGGGATTCGTCACGGGAATTGCAGTCGGGTTCGTCGGTACAGCGCTTCCGATCGTGCTGAATCTGGTAGGGGCGGCTGACGCGGCCGGGCCGGTTCTGGCGTACATCCCGCTCGCATATGCCTTCGGCCATCTCGGGCAGATGCTCAGTCCCCTGCACGTCTGCCAGATCGTCAGCAACCGGTACTTCGGCACGACATACGGGCCGGTCTACCGCTATCTGGTCCCTTCGTCGCTTCTGACAGCTGCACTGAATATCAGCTATTTTCTGCTGCTGATCAGTCTTTTGAAGTAGTGCCGGTCACATCGCTGAGATCCCCAGGTACAACTGGTAAACGGCAAGGAAGACGAGTGCAATACACGAGAAACCTATCAGTTTCTTCCTCACACCTGCGCCCATCTTGCGGGCTGCCGAGAATGCCAGGGCCATCCACGACATTACTACTATCATGGTCAGGTAGAACCCTGTTAACAACGCAATCGCCCTTGCCGGCGACTCGTGCCATCCGCTCAGCATGATGGGGCCCAGTACTATGCTCCAGCCGATATACGGATTTGGATTAAGCCAGTTCACGACTGCCGCTCGCATGAGACTGCTGTGATCACGCTCCGCCGGGATCGCACTCTCCGAATCGTAGGTGCGCCATGCCTTATAGGATTCGTAAGCCAGGTACAGGATAAACGCTCCACCGAAAATCCGCAGATACCTGACGAATCCCGGTGGTATCCGGCTCAGGACAGCGAGGACAAGGACCGCTACCGGACCATCAGTGATCAGAGGTGAAAAGGCGATCGGCAGGGCATGCCGCCACCCCCTGGTGACGGCCTGGGACATAAGAAAAAACGAGAGCGGCCCCGGAGTTACAGCGGCGGCAAAACCATAGGCAATACCCGAAAACAGATACCCGATCATTCCCTTTTTCTCATTTGGAGAGAAGGTATATATCACGACCGCTGCTGTTTCTTCCAGCGTTGCTGCTCGATGGGAGTGGCCGGGAGAAGGGTGCCCTGCCGCCGGGGGGGCGGCAGGGCGTCATGCGGGGTGAACAGCTACTTGCGGCGGGATTGACCTCGATAGCCGACCTTTTCATGCCGGTTCCGCTGATCGTGATAGCGATCGTATCGCCTGTCCTGCGCCGTCTTCTTCCACTCCTTTTCGCGTTCTTTTTCCCATTGCCGGTGGGCCTTCCAGTTGTCTCTTTCCCACCTGGAGCGGTTGCGCGTCCATTGGACGTATTCTATCCGTTTCGCGCGGGCGTACCTGACCCGGTAGTTACGGGGCATGTAGACCACGGCCGACGGGACGACCGATGCGCCAATCACAACCCAGGGGCCTCTATAGGATTTTGCACGATACCAGCGGGTTCCGCGGGGCGACCACCAGTAACCATCGTAGAAGAAAATGTCGATGGTCGGATCCGGCACGAAGTAGACTCGCGAGTTCGGCACCATCACGACGGCCGGCGGGTGAGCCACCACTATCGGCGGAGGCCCGAGGTTGATATTGATGTTGATGCCGCCCGCCAGCGCCTCTCCCGGGATGCATACCAGAAAGAATGCCAGGAAAAGAACGGGCGACAGATACAGTGGTTTAGAACATGACATGATCATTCACCTCCGTTATTGCTCACAGATACGACGCCCGGGGGAAACGCCTTCTTAAAACTCTTATGCCAAAACTGCTTTCCTTTAACTTCGCTCAACATGATAGATGCGTCTTCGGGGCTGATGGTTCAACTACCAGGTCGGCTTGCCGCACCTAAAACTTTCAGCCTTGTTCGTGTCGCCGCTCCCCTTGTAAATCGCCACTTCCGGATACGGGCAGACCGGCCGTCTTCTGACCACCTTGCCTTGACTCGAGTAGGCAGCCTCGATGTGGTCGGGGGCGATGCCTTCTTCAACCCACTTCTGTATTGCTTCCATGGCGTCGAAGGTTCCGGGAATCATCCCCGCACACATGGCGTTGCCTGGAATCATGAACAGCCGGAAAAAGTCCTTGGTGTTGTCCTCTCCGCCCATCGTCTTGATTACGTCATTGTAAAACGTGGTTACGGTTCTCGGTGGTATCCAGGTTTCGTTCCAGCTCTGGTACATGATGAGTTTGCCGCCGCTCTCTTTGAAGGCGCTCAGATCGGTCTGGGTGTGGTTGAGAATCGGCCCGAGACGGGCATCGATTTTGCGGGTATCTGCCTCGACATCGAAGGTACGGAAGTCCCAATCCGGATCCTCGAACGCGATGTACTTGAAGAAGCCGTTGTTGATCACAAGCGGTTCGGGACCCCTGATCATCATCTCCCAGAGGAGTTCACTGCCCGGTTCAAACCCCGAATATATTTGGCTGCCGTCGGCAAACTTCGCCCCTGCATAAATGCGTCGAGCCGTTTCGACCTGGGGCGGCGTCAGACAGGATGCATTGTCCGAATCGGTGCATTGGATTGATACCGGATCGAAATTGCAGCGGGTAGGATCTTCGATCGTATCATCTTTGACACCGTCTCTGGCGTCGCAGGCATCGAGCGCCGCCCGGTGCAGCGCCGGATACTTCTCCGACGGGATATAACCTGGCGCAGCAGTGCCGTCTTTGAGGTTGACCCAGCTCAAATACTCCGAACCGGCCTGCAGGCGGGTGAGGTAATAGGCAGGATCGCCTGCAACAATGCCGTCGAAATCGTCGGGATAGAGCTGCGCCTCGGTAAGTCCCTGGCGCCCTCCATTGTGGCAGTTGCTCCAGTATGCGAATTTCTGGGGCCTGCCGTAGAAGGCTTTGATGAGCTGCTTGGCGACGACTGTCGTCTCGTGCACCGCCCGATGCGCCCAGTCGATCAGTCGCTCGGGTTGGCCCATCGCCCATTCGTGGCCCGGGTGCCGGTGTCCGGTATCGGTTGACGCCGTCGCATAACCCTTCTCTATGGCCTGCTGCAACCCCTGGTACTTGATCGCTCCTTCAAATGCGGGATTGCCGATGCCAAAGTACCTGTTGTTCCATTTCTCTGCGGGTGGGAGCCAGACTTCGAAACCGATGTTCGAATCTTTCACGGGCTCAATAAACCCAACGACCCGGCAGAAAGCCGCTATGGTCTTCAGGCCCTTGGGTGTCCCAAACATCCCCGGAGTGTCGGGCAGAGTGAAACCCTGCGGATCATCCAGGAAGACAGCCGAGGTAATCGTAACATTCTTGAACTTCTGAGCCTTCAGGCGTGAGCAATTGTCATGCTGTGTGGGCTGCGATGATGCAATTGCCGGGCAGTTCCATGCAAGCAGAAGCAGGAAGGGAAAGAATGGTGCTCTCATGGCTCCGTCTCCTTTTCAGTAGGCGCGATTTTAACCTGTTTCTCAGACAAGCAGCAGTTGTTTCAGTGCTTCACGAGATAGAATACAATCCGATTCGGGAGTATATATGGCCGGGAAAATGGAAAGAGAAATCACCCGCAGAGCATTTATGAAAGAAACCGCCGCCGGTGCCGGGATTGTCGCAGCCGCCGGTGCCGCACCGGGGAATCGATCCGGTTCGTTTGAAACACCGCCGCCTACAATCCCCGCCGACAAGATCAAGCGGCGGGTATCCGCGGAAATCGTTGTAATCGGCGCAGGGACATCCGGTCTGGTCTGTGCAAACGCGGCAGCCGAGAACGGCGCCAAGGTCGTGGTGATCGCGTCGAGTTCCGGACCAGTTGGCCGCGGCGGATCCAATCATGCGTTCGACAGCAAACTGATGCGCAAGCTTGGACTGACGTCGAACCCGTCCCGGGAATTCAAGGCCGAAATGAAGTGCCACTCATTCATGATCGACCAGGATAAGTGGTGGCTGTGGGCGCGCAGAAGCGGCGAAGCGATGGACTGGCTGATCGACAAGATGGAAGCTGCGGGATACCGGACGGTCATCGAATTGGGCAACACCGATCCGGAAGGCGTCATGACGATGCACCCGGGTTCACACTCATGGCTGGGGGACAATGTCACAAAGGCAGGAAGCAGCCAGCAGCTTGTCGTGAATGTTCTGGCCCGATCGGCGCAATTGCGCGGCGTGCAGATCTTCTACAGCACCACCGCGGTGCTGCTCATTCGCCGACAGAACACCGGTAGGGTGACAGCGGTGATTGCGAAAACTCCGGATGATGATTACTGCGTCTACGAAGGGACGAAGGCCGTTGTTCTTGCCACCGGGGATTTCAAAGACGAAGAGATGGTGGAGAAGTACTGTCCGGACATGTTGACTTTGGTGAAACAGGGAGCCGGCATTTATCCTGGTGATGGCCACAAGATGGCGCTATGGGTAGGTGCCGCGTGGCAGAAGACATTTCCGAACGCCCCCGTTTTGATGGGAGGTGCAGGCCCCGGTACGCAGCCCTACCGAGCTTTCACCGGATTGCTTGTGAACAAGCACGCGCTCCGTTATGGAAATGAGGACAGCATCGTATCGTTTGCAGGCGCAGCGCAGCTGCGACAGCCGGATTCAACCGTATTCGCCATCTGGGATTCAGAGTATGCCGCACAGGCGGCGCCCTGGACCCCCATAGGAAGTTATTACGGCGGGCCGACAGAGGTCGCCGTCCAATCAATCGTCGAGGAATGGGAGGAGAACGCCAGGCTGGGAATAATGATCAAGGCGGAGACCATTGACGAACTTGCCCTTAAGCTGGGATTGCCGGCCTCCACCCTGAAAGCGACGATTGAGAAATACAACAGGTTCTGCAGGTCGAAACTGGACGAAGATTTCGGCAAGCGCCCCGAACTGCTCATTCCTGTCGAGCGTCCCCCTTTTTTCGGACAGGTGAGCAGATCACCCTGGTTGCTCTGCATTTCAGGCGGGCTGCGCACGAACATCAGAATGCAGGTGCTTGACAGAAATGAGCAGGTTATCCCGGGCCTTTACGCGGTCGGCACTATCGTGGGCGACATGTATTCAGGGATCTACACCTTCATGGAGCCGGGACACAACCTGGGCGCCAACTGCCTGACCTTCGGCTATCTCGCCGGCCGAGACATCGCCCGGACAAAGGTCTAGTGCCGAACCGGAAATCGGACTTTCATTTTTCCGATCCGCGCACGCACAGTGCCCGCCCCGATCCGCCGCAGCCGCCTGCGGTGGGTAACATGCTCGATCCTCCATTGAGGAAACTGAAAATCCAGGCGTTCCCCGAGCTGGTAGCCTCGGCCCAGACATTGTCGCCCTTCAGATCGATCGGACCTTTGACTTTCAGCTCTTTTGACAAGTTCCTGTCATATATGCTTTCCAGTTCCTTGAGCGTCGGCAGCCGCCAGTCCGTATGGCCTGCCAGAGTCAGATCCTCGCAGTAATTGTTGGCCTGCATCCAGTTCGTGTCGGATCCGTTGTCCTTGACCGACCAGAGCAATCCGGTTGCATCGTCATTCCAGGTTTCGGCGGAATCCTGGCACATCGCCGGCTGCACGGCCGGATAAAGGAGAATCATCAGAACCATGGACATCGCCAGACGGGTAAAGCATCTCTTCGAACGCATAGAACCAATCCTCAACTAGAGTTGACACTAACGGAATTGACTATCGAGGGAGCGATTATAAGGCCTGTCTCAGCAGATTCCAATCGCCCTTTGTGCGGAGTTGTCGGACTATGAGCACCGTGCCGATGCCGTCACAGATAGACGGAATCGATGTCGAGCGTGGAACGATGTCCAAGATCGTCGTAGTTGTTCTGCATCCACGTTTCCGCAGTCCTGTAGCCCACATCATGCAGATGTTTCAGAAACGCCCACTCGGCGTTGAGCTTGCTCGAGACGCTCAAGTCGGCCAATTCGTGCTCGGAGTTGATTCGATGAAAGAAGACGTCTTTGATCTGATTGCCGAGCATATTTCCTTTCTTCGCCAGCCTCCTCAGCAGTGCGATCATGCGGACCTCCTTGATCAGGGCGGCATTGAATGAGATCTCGTTGACGCGATTGTGGATGTCTGCTGCCCTGCGCGGAGTCTCATCGCGCTCAACCGGATTGATCTGCACGATCACAACGTCCTGTCCTGCGCATTCCTCAACCAGCGGGAACAAGGCAGGGTTGCCCATATAGCCGCCGTCCCAGTATGGCTCGCCGTCGATCTCAACGGCCTGGAACAGAAAAGGGAGGCACGCTGAGGCCAGTATCATGTCCACCGTCATCTCCTCGCGTCGGAATATCTTCTGCTTGCCCGTGCGGACGTTTGTAGCTGCCACGAACAGCTTGATCCCTTGGGATTTACGCACCTGTTCGAAGTCTATCAGGGCCTCCAGCTGCAGCCGCAGCGGGTTGAAATTGACTGGGTTTATCTCGTAAGGAGAGACCATGCGGGACATGATGTCGAAAAGTATGAAGCCCGGCGATGTGTCTAATGACCAGCGCCCCAGCAGGTGATCGAGCGGCGTACGCTGGAACGGGGAAAACAGGGCCGCGAAACTTATAGAAGACCAGAAGTGATGCAATGCCCGGCGAGCTCCCTCTTTCCCTCCCCGGCACAGTCCATCCGCCACTACCACCGCGTTCATTGCTCCCGCGCTGGTACCGCAGACTCCTTCGATCCGGATGCGATCATCCTGAAGAAGGTAGTCAAGTACTCCCCAGGTGAAAGCGCCGTGTGAACCGCCTCCCTGAAGCGCCAGTTCGATCAGCTTCATCGCCTCTTCTCCTTCCAGATAAGGATCTTTCGAATCAGTTCCCGTTTATTACTTCATCCGTATGCAACTTCGAGCCTCAGTACCTGAGCCAGGGCTACCAGCGCGATACTGTAGTCAAAAATCAGGAAAGCGAGCTTAAGTCTCGATGACCGGAAATTCGGAAAGATGCCGCCGATAAACAGGACACTGGCGAGGAGCACCGTCTTGAACGTATAGGCCTCGGACATGGATTTTGCTCTGTAGGCTTCGTCCATTTTGAGCTCCTCTTTCCCCTGGAGTTCATACGCATCGGATTCAAGACTCCGGGTCATCTCGAGGTATTGGGGCATTGCGATGGGATGAGGAGGTGCATCAGGATTC
>JAAYAM010000121.1 GCA_012719355.1 Acidobacteriota bacterium | reverse complement strand
GAAATGGGCAAGCCCGCTCTTTCTCCTCCTTGGTTTTGGCCTCCATTCCTGGTTTCTTTGGAGCGTGGGCAACGCCACAGGGATGTTCCTGCCCAACACCATGGTCTCACTTGAAGCGTTTCTGCCCTGGGGCTTCTCCGCAACGGTTCTGCTGCATCTCCTGCTGACGCACAAGAAGCGCACCGTGAACTCAGCGGTAATCCTGATCCTGGTTTTCGCGGTTGCCATCGCTTTTCAGACACGTCTGCTTGCATCAAAAGATGCTCTCATCTATCCTCCCGGCCCCATCCATCCGGTCGGCTGGGTAACATCTTTCTTTCTAATCGAAAGCCTGGCATACGTCACATTTTTCCTCGCCTGCTGGTATGCGCTTCTCTATGCCAGGGGAAATGAGGAAGCCGCTTTCTTTCACAATTACGTGATAGCGGCCTTCGTTCTCTTCAGTGTCTCTCAGGTTGTTGGAGCAGTCTGGAGTTATCTGGGCTGGGCCGTGCCCTTTCATCTCTCTTCCGACCGGCACTTTATTTCGGCCGCCTTCTGGCTGTTCCTCGCCCTGTATCTCCATCTGAAGTTCCTGCCCGGGTGGACTATGCGGAAACGCGCTATTCTTGTTTTCACTTCTTCCTTTGCAGTGTTCTATTTTCGCTATATCCCTTATTTCGTCGACAATATCAAAGGATAGGCCAGGGATGAAACGGGTCTGGAAATTCGCATCCGGTGTAACGCTCACGGTATGGCTCACGCTGGCGGCCATTCTGCTGCTGCTTGCCGGCAGCTTTTATGTCAAATCCCATCCGAGAGGATTCAACCCGCTGAATCATTCGCTCCTGCAGGACTGGCTCCGCGAGTGGGGATTGCCGAACCTGGATAAGACTTGGTGGTTCATGGCACTGATCGGGGTTCTTTTTCTGCTGGGCATCAACACCACCTGCTGCGTGCTGGACCGGCTGGGATTCCATTGGAACCGCCGCCGACAGACAGGAACGAAGCTCTTCCTTGTGAGGATAGCGCCGACGTTTATTCATGCAACTTTCGCATTCATGCTGGCCGGCCATCTTGCCTCTATGGGCATCGGCTACAGGAGCCAGGAGATGGATTTCGTCAGCCGACCGGGCACGACCGCTCATTACAGTCTTCCCGGAAACGTGGAAATGAATGTGGGCCCGCCGGAGTGCGAGTTCTATTCCGGACCTTTCGCGGGCAGTATCCGGCAGTGTCGGATCGCTCTGCAATTCTCAGTCAACGGCGTTTCTGAAACAAAGGAAGTGGCTCTGGCCAGGCCACTGTTGTGGAACGGCTATCAGGTCCACATGAGTCAGGTGTTCGGGGAGGAGCAATCCACTCCTTTCCGGACTCCCGTTTTCCAGCTCCTTGTGAAACGCGATCCGGGCCTGCGCATCATAATGATCTGTTTCCCGGTTCTGATTTTCCTTACGCTTTTCTACTACATTGGAGAAAAAGCAGTCGGAAATTCAATCCTGAGCACGCGAATGCACCCACAATAGTCCGTCGCGGGTTCATGCCACCGCACGTCAGTAGAGATCCTCGAGTGCAAGCGATTTCACGGTAACAGGATCCTTGAACCTGTAGTAGACCCAGGACTGGTAAGCGATCACCACCGGCACCATGACAAGCGCCACTCCAAGCATAATCGATAGTGTCAGCGGACTGGACTGCGTGTTGAACGCCGTTCTCGAATAAGACGGATCGAGACTTGAAGGAAGCAGCGCCGGGTAGAGTCCTGCGACTCCAAAGAGAGTGCTTCCCACAATCGTCGCGCACGATGCAAACCATGCCTTCCATAATTCCCGGCGCGCGACAAAGAGTCTCGTTCCGAGCAGTCCGGCAACTGCGACAGCAGGAAGCAGCAACAGAAAAGGTCTGGCCAGCAGATTCTGCCAGAGACTGGTGGCAAACCAGGTGAATGCCAAAAACGCGACCGCCACAATGGTGAGTGCTATCCACAAGACCCTGATCGTGTGCTGCGCTCTTTCCCGCAATGCCCCTTCGGCTTTGTTTGCAAGCCACAGAGCACCGTGCACCGAAAACAGCAGCACAAAGAAAACGCCGCCTGCGAGTCCATACGGATTCAGAAGCGTTAGCAGATTCCCGTGGAAGATTCCTTCCCTGTCGATCGGGATGCCGGCGAAGATGTTTGCAAACGCTACTCCAAGCAGCAGCGCAGGAAGAAGACTCCCCACGAAATGGGAGGTGTCCCAGGTTTTCCGCCACCATCCGACATCCTCTTTCTCCCGGAATTCATACGATATGCCTCGCAGGATCAGGGCGAACAGGAGCAGCATGAGAGGCGTGTATAAAGCGGAAAACATTACGGCGTAGGTTCCCGGGAAGGCAGCAAATGTCGCTCCCCCTGCAGTGAGCAGCCACACCTCGTTACCATCCCAGAACGGTCCCATCGTGTTCATCACGATCCTGTGCTCCTCCTCATTTCTGGCGAGGAACGGCTTGAGGATGCCCAGCCCCAGATCGAATCCGTCGAGCATGAAATAGACAGCCCACAATACGCCCCACAATACAAACCAGGTAGTTTCAAGCATGGATCACCTCCCTGCCCGCTGCTGCGGGAGCCAAGATCGGCACGGGTCCTTTTCGAGCATATTTGAAGAGAAGGTAGAAGTCGGCCGCGCCGAGGAGGCCGTAAACCAGGATAAAGGCTATGAGTGACAAACCAACCTGCGTGGCGGCGATCGGAGAAACGGCGTCGGTCGTCTTCATCACTCCGTAGACGATCCACGGTTGTCTGCCCACCTCGGCAAGAGTCCATCCCAGCTGACACGCAATGTACGGAAGCGGAATAGACCATACGAGAATCTTCAGCAGCACGGGCGAGTTCATGATTCTCTCGCGTCTGAACCAGGCCCATGCGGTGACGGCGACGAAAAAGAATCCCAGACCGACCATGGCCCGGAATGAGAGAAAGCTCGGCAGGACCGGCGGACGTTCGTCAGGTGGAAATTCCCTCAGCCCTCTTATCTCCGCATTCGGATCGTAGAACCCGAGCAGCGAAAGGAGTCTTGGTATCGGCATGGCCTGGATGCTGTTGCGTTCATTCGCGGCATCGGGCCACTGTATCAGATTCAGTGCAACTCCACGGCCGGTTTCCCAGTGCGACTCCATTGCCGCCAGTTTTGCCGGCTGCGTGGTACCGAGAATCTCTGCATTCATGTGTCCCTGTAGAATCTCGAAGATCGAAAACACAAGGGCGAAAGCCAGAGCCACCCGGAACGATTTCTGAAATAACTGAACCTCGTTCTTGCGCAGCAGGTGCCACGCCGAGATGCCGACAACGAAGAAGCCGGCCAGGATGTAGGCGCCTCCTATCGTGTGTATGAATTCAAGGATCGCGAATTTCTGGGTGACGACCGCCATGAAATCTGTGAGCTCGGCACGGCCATTGCGGATCGTATAGCCCACAGGGTGCTGCATCCAGGCATTGGCGGTAAGAATCCAGAACGCCGACATGTTCGATGCCAGCGCAACAAGCCATATGCAGGACACGTGTGCTTTTGGAGACAGCTTCTTCCACCCGAAAACCCACACCGCAATGAAAGTTGATTCGAGGAAGAACGCAACTGTGGCCTCGATTGCCAGAAGCGATCCGAAGACATCTCCGACAAACGCCGAATATCGCGACCAGTTGGTGCCGAACTGAAACTCAAGCGTTATTCCCGTTACAATACCGATGGCAAAGTTGATGACAAACAGCTTCCCCCAGAATTTAGCGGCTCTCTTGTAGTCCTCGTCTCCGTTCCTGACATAGATCGTTTCCATGATGGCGACGAGAATTGAGAGTCCGAGGGTAAGAGGAACAAAAAGAAAGTGGAAGTATGTCGCTACTGCAAACTGCAGCCGCGACAGGCTAACTACGTCCACGTCTGCCTCCTTTCGCGGATTTCCTGCCGGCTCCCGCGGAGGGGGGATCCGTGTAACCGGCCTTGGCGGATTTGGGTTCGATGGCATTCGCAAGCTGATCAAATCGAATGCCGGAAAGGGTTGTCTGGAGTTGTTTCGTCACGCCTTCCCAGGCGCGATTGACCGGACACGAGACCGAAAGCGGACAAGACAACGGATGATCGACGCACGGATTAAGCGTCACTTCCCGCTCCATGGCGACGACGACCTCAAACATGCTTATCTCCGAGGCGGGACGGGCAAGCATGATTCCGCCACCGGCGCCGCGGACGGTACGAAGGATCTTTGCTTCCGCCAGCCGGACGATTATCCGGCGCATGAATGCGCGCGGCAGAAGCCGTTTCCTCGCGATTTCGTCTGCAGTGACCTGGGTGCTCTCCGGCAGAGCCGAAAGGTGAAGGACGATGCGCATGGCATAGTCCGTGTGACGGCTGATCCCGATCATTGGCGGAATTCCCAATAGATTACCAATTCAGTCATCTTTGTTATCACACGTATGCCGGTTGTCAAGGGAGGGTGAACAGGAAAGTATCCTGTTCCCAGGGTTGAGGCGGCCCTCAACCCTGGGAACAACGGGATGCGTTGTCTTGCGGAGCTACCTTCTGGATGCGTTGGCCGACGCGGTCTGAGCATTCAGCCAGTCGATAACCGTGCTTTCTACATAATCGTACGGATCAGACATCGTAAGGCCGTTTGCGTAGAGCCGTCCGTCCGTAAAATACGGGTTGACCATGTTGTTGCACACCGCAACATACTCCAGGTGCGCTCCCAAATAGTAAACCGGGTGTAAGAGAGTCAGCCGGCTGTCTGTGCCCGCAGCCGTGGCCAATGGAATAATCGCGTTCATCACCGGGCGTGAACCCCAGGGGATATTCGGCGTCACCTGCGTGTCGACGTCAACCCGCACGATGGTATCCTCCACGCTGTGAACCGTCCAGATCGGCAGCGAAACGAAGTTGTAGATTTCTGGACTGCTCGGATCCGGCATGAAGCGTCCTGGAGCCGCCACCGGCAAAGCTGCAGCGAAGAAGTCCGGACGTTCGCGAATCACCGACCAAACCATTCCGCCGCCGATGGAGAAGCCTCCAACGTAAATCCTGTCGCGGTCGATTTCAAGATTCTTCGCGAGGAAGTCGTCGACTGCCGCAAAGAACGCACCCAACTGAAGCGTATTCCAGCGCATCCCATGTCCTTCGGCGAAATCCTCGTTGGATCGCGGAATCATGATGTACGCCCCGCCTCCGTGAAACAGCGGCTGGTATATGTCAGCGAACTTGGTTATCCCACGTCCATAAAAAGGACTGCAATCGTTGATCAGAGGAGTCCAGGCGTTCGCGCCCTGGCCCGACCCGTGCAGCCAGATAAACAGCGGGAACTTGCCATTATCGCTCGTACTGGAATTCTCGGGCTTGAAGTACACGTACTCAGTCGTAAGCCCTGTCTCAGGGTCGGCGGGCCCGACAGCCGGGTTAAACTTCTGAATGGTATTGACCAGATCGGGATTGGGAGAAGTTCCATCAGTGTACGAGATGAAGAGATAGCGGATTTCTCCCCACGAATTCAGCAACATCCAGTACCGTCCATTCCAGCTGTAAGGAATGTCTTCAATCCTAATCTCAAATCCCGCACCGGCGGCCGGCACGTCAAGCCGATAGATCCTGGCGTCCTTTGCAAACTCATACTCTGTAGCTTTCACCCCGAGTCTGATTGTGCTGCCGACTGCAGGATTGAGTCCGTATCCATCAATGATGCCAGGATAGGCGACTACTTTTTCAGTGACAGAAGATCCCTCGGCGTATTCCGGAGTCTGTCTATATACACCGGTAGAGGCGGTCAGAAACACTCCATCAAACGTATATGCGGAAGGGTGGATTCTGACAACCCGTTCCTGACCGTCTATAAGTACTGACCAGTCATAGAAATCGACAACATATGGAGCCTTGTATACGGCGGTGCGCTTTGCCGTGAATACGACTCCGGTGAACGGTTTTTCGACGACAGTGATCGTGACTGGATTTGACGTCCTGAGAAGCTTTCCTTCGTCCCAAACTTGTACGAAAAACCGGTAGGTATTTGATTTCGAGAAAGCCACTCCCAAGTCATCCGACGCAAAAGTTGCGGAATCAGACTTCGGGACATTACCCATGCCCTTGAGTCCGGTGATGCCGGTAAGGAATCTGCCGCCGATGACTGCTTCCACAGATTCTCCCGTTTTCCCATCCTCTGCAATCACCATGGGCACAACGTAAATTTTGGGATACGAACTACGGCTTACCGTCACATCCAGACGGAATTGTACGGGGTCGCCTGGGGTGATTACGATACTCTTATCCGTTTCACCGCCAACAATGGTAAGCTCCGCCGAACTGAAGTGATTGGCACTGCCGGCAAATGCAGAAGCTACCAACACGATCGCGAGCATGACCAAACTACCTGAAATGATCCTTATCTTCATGCAAGCCCTTTCTGCTGCACTACGGTTACCATCGCGGCCAGGAGCCGGATTTAACGGGCCTCGGCGGTAGTCAACGTTTCCCGTGCTGACAGAAAACGCCGGCTTCGCTGGAGGAGATCAGCTCCCGCCAATCGCTGCCCCAAGCCAGTTATTTTGCAATTTGCTATTCCATATTAATTGCTCCCGATACCTTGTCAAGCACGGGGTGATCGCGCCTGCAAAGGCAGGAGCATAGCCTTGCCACGCGTTCATCGTGCGTCAGATTTCGGAAGTCACTTTATTCCGTAAAGTACTTGACACTGAATTCGGAGCGGTATTAGGATTCGAGGGCGGAGGGCAGCGGAGAGATGACAGAACAGCACAGTCTGGAAACGGCTCGGGAGAATCTGCTCTACATCAGAAGGACTCTGGAGGCGGCAGGCCAGCTGACGGCCGTCTCCGGCAAATCGCTGATCGCTACAGGACTGATCGCGATTGGAGGAACTGCGCTCAATCACTACGTCACTCAGGTCCCGTGGCGTGCGGATGATCCTTACCCGGCTCTCTCGGTCTGGTTTGTCGTCCTGGTCATCTCAATTACCGTCGTACTCAGGGGATTCTACAAAAAGAGCCTGCGGATGGGGGCCCCGATACAGGCACCGCTGGTAAGAAAGCTGCTCTGGAGCCTGTGTCCCGCTCTTTTTCTCGGCGCAGTCCTCACCTATCTTGCGATCCGCTCGACTGATCTCGAATGGCTGCCCGTTATCTGGCTGGGGTGCTACGGAGCGGCTGTAAGTAGTGGAGCTCAGGTCTCGGTTGCGCCGGTGCGCTACATGGGATTGTCTTTCCTGATTGCGGCAGCAGGAGCGGCCTTGAGCCCCACAGAAGCCGGCCTTGCGTGGCTTGCTCTCGGGTTCGGCTGGCTCCATATCGTTTACGGAGCTTACATCGTCCGGAGGTATCATGGCTAAGAAGCGCAAAGCGTCTCCCCCTTCTCCAAATGAACTCGATCCCATCATCCACGAGCGCCTGCGTCTCGGGATTCTTTCCGTACTTGCTGTCCAGGAATCGATTTCATTCACCGAATTGCGCGACCTCTTGCAGACGACCGACGGAAATCTGAGCGTGCAGGCCCGGCGGCTGGAATCCGCCGGCTACATCATATGCGATAAGCAATTCGAAGATAGAAAACCAAGAAGCACTTACCGGCTCAGCCCCGTGGGACGGGCGGCGCTCGAAGAGTACCTCGAGAAACTGACGAGTCTCCTTCCGGACATCGACAGGGTAAGGAATGCGGGCCAACGGGAACTGCCGCGCGCAATCGATCCACTTCCTTCAACCAGTTAGATTTGGTTTCCGCAGATGAAACGGCAGGATTTGCTGCGCCATGTAACTTTATAATGCAAAGTACTTTCTGGATGGCAGGTGCGACATGAACAGATTGAGGCATCTCGCAGTCATCATGGATGGAAATGGACGCTGGGCCGAGCAGCGCGGACTGCCGCGCTGGAAAGGGCACGAAATGGGGATGCAAGCCGTGCGGCGCCTGATCGAAGCAGCATGCCGCAGGGACATACCGGTCCTCACGGTTTTTGCCTTTTCGAGTGAAAACTGGAAACGCCCCCAAAAAGAAGTCCGGATGCTTTTCACCCTCTTTCATCGATATCTCGTCTCCGAACGCCAGAACCTTCTGGACAACGGGATACGGATCTCGGCTGTCGGGAGACGCGACCGTATCCCCGGAATCGTGCGCGAGGTCCTGGCGGCCACTGAATCCGCGACTGAAAAGTGCAGCAGGCTCCATTTTCGCATCGCGCTCGATTACGGCGCCCGCCACGAAATCGTCGAGACCGCACGCAGTCTGGCGCGCGCTGTGCTCGAGCGAAGAATCGAGATCGATCAAATCACAGAAGACCTGTTTTCGCGCACCATATCTTCCGACGAAGTGCCGGATCCTGATTTCATCATCAGGACGGCCGGAGAGCGGCGCCTTTCCAATTTCCTTTTGTGGCAGGCGGCTTACGCCGAACTCTGTTTCTTGCCCAAGCTGTGGCCCGATTTCGATGAGTCCGACCTCGAAAACATTCTCGACGATTACTACTCCCGTACCCGGAAATTCGGAGCGCTTGCAGCGCCCGCTCCTCAATACGGCAAT
Organism: Acidobacteriota bacterium; assembly: GCA_012719355.1. GTDB lineage: Bacteria > Acidobacteriota > UBA6911 > UBA6911 > UBA6911 > UBA6911. The sequence goes on along the minus strand of JAAYAM010000121.1, from coordinate 4,604 downwards.
TCTTAATGGTGTCGAATGAACATAAAGATGATTCTGCCGGCTTTGACCGAGGCAAAGAGCCCCTTCTGGCGCCCGATCAAATACAGCCTGTTCCCTCCGTTGGGACTGGCCACGCTCGCCGGCTACCTTGACCCCGACGATGAAGTCTCGATCTGCGACGAGCATGTCGAGAACATCAACACGAATGACCGTCCCGAACTTGTCGTCATTCAGGTCTATATCACGTCGGCATCCAGAGCCTACGAGCTTGCGGATCACTATCGTGCCCGAGGCTCATATGTCTGCCTGGGCGGGCTGCACGTGACATCACTGCCTGATGAAGCGGCGCGGTATGCCGACTCCATCTTTCTCGGACCCGGAGAAGATACGTGGCCGGCCTTTTTGGCCGACTACAGGGCCGGTTCGCCACGGAGCGTCTACCGATCCGGCACGCGCACTCTGGCACAGCTCCCTTTCCCGCGAAGGGATCTGTTGAAACGACGGCTTTACCTGGTCCCAAATTCGATTGCCGTATCACGGGGCTGTCCGAACAACTGCTCCTTCTGTTACAAAACGTCGTTTTTCAAGGGAGGGCGGTCGTACTACCGGCAGCCGGTGGACCGCACTTTGCAGGAAATCGAAAGCCTGCCCGGTCGGCATCTCTACTTTCTTGGAAGCGGTGCTGGGTTCAGACGAAGCCGGTCAGGATTCATCGACATTGTCGACAAAATCTGCTGAAGAGCGACTCCTGTTATCTCTTATCGAGTAGCGTTGGCTCGCACCTCGGACTTCAGCTTCATTGCAGCATTCCTGTAGGGCCAGTAACACTCCACAATCGTCCCGGCCTTCCTGGCCCGGCGAATCGACAAGACAACACCGATAGCCGAAGCACGGTATCCCATCGTACGCAGGCCCATGCCGCCGGCCGGAGGATCGGCCGGCAAGCCGATTCCATCATCCTCTATCGACAGAGTCAGGCCGTCGGACCCGCCCTGCAGGCTTATGACGATTCGCTCCGACTGTGCGTGTTTGAGCGCGTTATTCACAGCCTCACACGAAATGTAGTAGAGATGAGAGGAAGTTGCCAGCTGTTCGAGAGCCTTGGGTAGTCCTTCCCCCGCAAGATCGACCGGGCAGAGGCTGTGCGCCAGTTCACGCGTCTGTCGAATAAGCTCCCTCGTCACACCGATAAGCTCGTCAATAAGCGCGTCGGGTTTTGCGCTTGTCTTGAGCACTTCAAGCATCATGACGAGACCGGCCAGGCCGCCCTGAATGCTGTCATGAAGATTCCCGCCGATCCGCTGCTGCTCCCGTTCAGTCGCCGCCAGAACCTCGAGCTCGGCCTGTCGGCGCCTGAACTCAGCCTCCTGTCGCTGGTCAATTTCGCTCTGGCGATGGTCCGGGCCACGGCCGTTGTCCCTTCTCTCATGGCTCTGGCGCAAGCACATCGTTCGGTGTGGCAGTCCTGGGTTTTCCACAATTCGTAGCGTTTCCGCCCCACAATGGCCGTTTCTTTTAGTCCCAGGCGGTCGAGTCCGGCGGTATTGATAAACATGACGGTGAAGTCATTGTCGATGGCCATGACTGTCTCGTTGAGCCCCTGCAGGTAGTTCACACGCAGCATGGCTTCCCGTTCCGATGATTGCAGCCTGCCCCTGTTTTCGGCGCTCTCTACGGCAAAAGCCAGTGAACGCATCGTCTGGTCGAGGTACTCCAACTGCCTGTCGGTCATCTCACTCAAGGTTCCAAGCTCGACGACACCTTTAAGGCGGCCTTCGTAGAGAAAGGGAGTGACACAGACAAACCGCGGGACGCACTCCCCCAGGCCGGAAGTTACTTTGAAGTAGTCCTCCGGAACGTTTCTGATCAGGATCTGCTGCTTCTCCAACGCCGCCTGGCCGACCAATCCCTCGCCCAACTTGAAGACATTCGATAGATTTTTGCGCTTCTTATATGCATAACTCCCTCTGAGTGACAGGACCGGCTGCTTATCGTTATCCAATACATAAAGAGCGCCCACCTGCGCGTCCAGGTACCGCGCCATCTCCGCGATGACTTTTGCGGCGAGGGAACTCACATCCGGATCACCTCTCATGACCTCATGTAATCGTGCAATCCCCGTCTTCAGCCAGTCGTTCTTCTCGCTTTCCTTCCGTGCCTCTTCAAGACTGACAGCCATCGCATGGAAGGCGCGAGAAAGTTCACCTATCTCATCCTGCCGGTTCTCTCCCTCCACCGTGATATCCAAGTCTCCCTCGGTGATCTTCTTTGAAGCCTGCACCAGTTGGATGAGAGGACGCGTAAGGCGCCCGGCAAAAAAGAACAGGTACACCGAAGCCAGGACAAGGAAAATGGTCGCCGCACCGAGAATAGTTGCCACATCATCGATGTTCGTTTTCGATTGCAGCGCGGCAACTATGCCGATCACGATGACCGGAGCGGTCATTCCCAAGAGGCCGGCGATCAATACTTTCGCCCTGAGTCTAAGCTGTTTCATTCAACCCCCTTTTGGCACTCACGAGAGGAACAGGAAAGATGGGCCGCCATCCGGGTCAGGCTCCCTTCCATCCCGGCTTTGCAATAAGGGCTGACCAGATGTTCACCCCAAAATTCCGATTCTATGCTAGAACCGGGATGCGGCATACAGCTTTTTCGGCAGAGCTTCGCCTGCTGTGCCAAACTGTTTTTCGTACCGGGGCTTTCGAAGTAGAATACGCTCAACCAGCTGAAGCACAGCCGAGAAAATTCGGGAATCGAAAAGGAGGCAACCCTCATATGACGAAGAAGAACCGGATGATGCGACGCGAGTTTCTTCAGTGCTCGACGGTCGCCGTAATCGCGGGACTGGCGGGCAATTCCGCCGCTCTCTCAGCGGCCGATAACCCTTTCGAAGAGGCGGTGAAGAAAGTCGGCCGATTGCCGCGCAGGAAGCTGGGGTACAGCAACCGCGAAATTTCGGTCCTGATCGGGTACGGCGGCCTTGACGAACAGCTGGTCGAAGCCGCCGTGAAATGCGGCGTAAACTACTGGCACCTGTCCAACAGGTGGCCCCGGACCGGAGTGCCGGCGACGATACTGAACAACAGGGACGCGCACTACTGTCAGGTGACGGTGGACCGGGTCGGCGGAAACCACGAGACCGGCCGCATCGACGAAGAAGCCCACTACCGCTTTGTCAAGGAGATGCTCCAGCAGACGAAACTCGGATATTTCGACGACATGCAGCTGCATTTCGGCTACCACAGCACCGCGGAACTGAAGAAGGAAAGAGGGTTCATCCGCGCATTCGAGCGTTTGAAGAAAGAGGGACTGGTAAAACACCTTTGTCTCTCACAGCACGGCTACGCCGGAAACTCGCGGGTCCCGGGCGGCGAGAGCGCGGCCGAGATTCTGACCGCCGTGGTTGATGACGGAATTTACGAACACGGCCAGCTCATGTACAGCTATGGCGAGGATGCGGCGACCAACAGCTTTCTCGAATACGCACGGAAGAAGGGCTTCGGCACCATTGCCATGAAAACCTCCAGAGGCATCGGACGCATGAAACAGGATCCGGAGTTCATGAAAAGCCTGCCCGCGGGAACAACCCCACACAACGCCCTCGTTCGCTGGCTCACCACCGAATCGAAAATTGATTTGGCGATTATCCGGATCCGGAACATCGAGGAATTCGCCGATACTTATTCCGGAGCAGGCCGAGAGCTTCGGGCCGCCGATTCACGGGCCATCTCGCTTATGAGCGCTCGGGCCGACAGCACCGCTTGCCGACTGTGCACTCAATGCCAGCCTTATTGCCCCCAGCATGTCCCGATCGCGGAAATACTGCGCTTTGAACGCTACGCACTCGATGACGGCGATCTGGACGAGGCGCAGGCTCTGTACGCGGATCTCGACCGGAAGGCCAGTGACTGCGTCTCGTGCGGCAGCTGCATGGAGCATTGCCCCCAGCAACTCAGGATCCCTGAAAAGCTGAAGGCGGCCCACAGGGTACTGAACGCGTGATCCTGAAGTGGAACTAACGATTCTTCTGTTTCAGCTGGTTTGCCAATTCGACGCCGTCCACCAGCGTGATTGAAGTGACCGCGCGTATCTCTCTGGCCTGTCCGTTGCTCGTCAGCACAAGGCGAAGAGGCGCGTCCTTTTCATCAAGCGGTTTCCCGTCTACCTCCCAGACGAGAAATGCCTTCGGACTGCCACCATGCACCGGAACCAATTCTGCCAGAGCAAAAAAGGCCTGGTAAGAATCCTTAGCCTCGAAGATCACGAAGAACTTCAATTCGTGATGCCTGATCTGTGCATCCGTCTTCAGTCCGGCTGCCTGAACAATGCCGGCAACCGAAAGTCCGGTCCCGGTCATCTGCTGCTTGTCCCTGCCCGTAAAGGAGACTTTCTGCACCTGGCCGGCAAACCGTGTTTTCAGGTCCTCAATCGTAAATTGGACAGGCTTTTGAACGTCCCCCTTGACCGAGAGAGTCGGCGCTGGATCCTGAGCTGCAATGAATCCTGACGGCAGAACCACGAAAAACAAAAGCAAACGGCAAATGAGTCGCATCGACATTGTATCCTCCGGGTTCCCAATGGCAGCGCGAGTCCCGCGCTGCAGGAATCACACCTGTTACAGCCTT
>JAAYAM010000120.1 GCA_012719355.1 Acidobacteriota bacterium | reverse complement strand
TTCGCCTGAAGAAAACCTGCAAGAGTGATCAGTCCCATCGGCGGCAGATCATTGTACCGAGTCTGAACCGTTTCACGAAAGATCGAATCGGTGCCGACCTGTACCAGGATTACGTGTTCTGTGCTGATCATCTGTGTTTCCTTGTGGTGTGGATTCGCCCTGGGCACGCCACGTTGAATTCGACATCCCAGATTGCGCCTTACCGCAACCGCTCAGCTGCAATCGGCTATTCGCTTGGCTCCTCTTGCGAGAAGAGGGAGAATTGCCGCGATAAAAAAGATGGACAACAGCGCCGCTGCCCACATTGAGGCTTCGGTCAAAGATATGCCCCACGGCAGGACGGCGCTCGTCGAAGCTGTTGCTGCAAGCTCGAGGGCCCACAGCAAGAGCAGCACAGGAATCATCGACACCCAGTAGAGTCCCTGGAGCCACAGCGACGCCGTGGCATCTTCCCCTGTGAATTTCGCTTCGAGCGGTCCAAAGTTCGATCCGATGACCAAGCACAACAGACACTGCAAAAGACATCCCACGAACAGAATGAGCAATCGCGTGGCAAACAGCCATCCGCTCGCATCAAGCACAAACATCTGGAGAAGCAGCGCCACGAGACCGCACAGCACCGAAGTCACGACGACCATGATCACGAGTTTTACCAGAAGGAATTCGCAAACACTCCTCATGTACATATGCAGCGCAGAAGCAATTCGCACCTCAACATCCATCCAGCACATAAAGAGACTCCCGGCGATCACCGCCGGCGTGAGATACAATCCCTGCAAGGCCCACACCGATTCCCATGATCCGGCGGCGACGAAGATGAAGACGGAGAAGAAGACTATCTCTATCCCGAAGGTGAACAGCGCCGAACCATTCCGGCATAGATAACGCCAGTCCTTATCAATCATTGCAAGGAGAACGGTCCAGCGCATACTATTCACCTTCCAGTATCCGCAGTCTCTCGTACGCCGACAACATGACACGAAACGCAAGGACGAATGCCGCCGCTCCGAGCGCCAGCGGCACGACCCACAATGAGAGCATGTCAACCCTTGCATTCGTCGCACCGACAGAAGCGTTCAGCAACCGGGTGAATGGATATGAATCAGCAAGCGTCAAAAGGCGGTGAAGAGAACTGCTCAACAGGGTTTCTGAGCCAACGCCGAGTACAATCAATGTCATGACGACAAGGGCGCCTCCGGTGATCGCTCCCAGGACTATCCTCTGAACGACAGTTGAGCGATCATGGCATGCGCTCGCCACCAACAGGATGCTGCCGAAAATGCTTCCGACACTCGTCCCCAGGACAACCCACACGGCGGAGACCCCCACGGTTGCCAGGAGCTCGCGAATGCCCGCCCCACAGATCAGACTACTTTCCACGAGCATTGGGACCCCGAGCAACATGAACCAGAAGAGCCCTTCGGCCACCAGAGCGAGCAGTCTGGAGAACACGAAGTCGCATCGAGCGACAGGAAACATCAGCAAGGGCAAGCTTTGGGCAAGCGCTGGCTGCAGGGTGGCGCCGAGTGAGGCGATGAATCCGTAGAGCAGGCTGATCAACACTATGACAAGCCATACCAGCGCGACCAGTCCGTGCGGGGGAATCCCCTGGGTTCGCAGAAGCTGCTGGACTGAGCTGGCGGCGGCGACAGGCAGACCGTAGATCAGCGCAACACACACAAGCATAATCAGCGAAATTCGGAACCAGCGTATCTCTCTCGGTCCCCGAGACGTGCGAGGTGAATAGAACAACGCCCTCAGGTCTGTCCATAGGGCGATCCAGTTCAAAAGACATATGTTCGTGATATTCATATCTTCTTCTGCTGGACTCCACTGGGAAGTTCCGCCTCTTCTCGTTGTCTGACCAAATCCAGGAAGAGATCCTTGAGAGTTGCGTTGGAGGGCGCCATGAGCTCGCTTCGAAGCTCCGCCACACTGCCCGTAAAGCACGATCGTCCTTCATGGAGAATAACGATATGGTCGCAGAGTCTGCCGGCGGTTTCGAGCACGTGGGTCGAAAGAATGACGCTCCTGTTCTGCTTCTGAGCCGTACGTATTATGTCCTCGAGCACCTGAATCCCTTCCGGATCGATTCCGGACGTCGGTTCATCGAGAAGCAGGAGATCCGGATTGTTGATCATGCAAGCAGCCAGCGATACTTTCCGCTGCATTCCGTAAGAATACGTTCGAATGAAATCATCGGCAGCATCGAGGAGACGAAGACTATTCAGCAATTCCTCGATTCGTCTTCCCAGTTCGACGCGCTCTATTCCGATAAGACGACCCACGAATCGAATGTACTCTCTCGCCGTTAACATGTTGTACAGGAGAGGTCTCTCCGGAAACCATGCGAGTTTCTGCTTCAGGGCCAGCAACTCCGATTCTGTGAGCGTCGATACATCGGAACGGCGAGGGCCAACGGTGAACGATCCCGAGGTCGGTTTTAAAATCGTAGCCAAAACTTTCAGCGTCGTCGATTTGCCTGCTCCGTTCAAACCCAGAAGTCCTATGATTTCGCCTCGGTTGATCGTAATCGAGACATCGTGGAGCGCGCTTTTGCCGTTCCTGTAGGTCTTCCGAATAGTGCGCAACTCTAAGGGAAAGATGCTCAGCTCATCGTGAGTATCAGACATCTGGTTCTCCTGCAAAAAAGCCTAGCCGTCCCCCGAACCAGGATCCACAAAGCGCCGAACCACTGAGTGGTCCGTTCACCGTATTGCTCCCCCGGGGAAATAGTCCGGCCACCTCGATTCATGTAGTGTAGTGCGCCGCCTCGTCATCGACTCACAGGGACCAGAATGCGTCAGCACAGGCGCCCATAGACCGCCCTGCTCCTGTGTCATCAGGTGCAGCCTAGGAAGGAACAGATGCAGCAAACTGGTGCCAGCACGTCCGATGCCGATCCATGTTCACTTACACCCGGTAGCGGCATCCTGAAGACGAGATCCTCCCATTGCAGCCACGAGGGCCCGGCCGTCCCAAATCCGCCGAAGTCGTGCGGCCGAGATCGACACTCGCCCACACAACGGATCAGACACAACGATGCCCTCTGGTTCACAGCTGTCGAGACATACCCAATGGTTCATCTGAATCCGCTTCCATGCAAACGCTCGTACAACCACCCATCCGGGTGCAAACAACCATCGGAGTCTCCCAAATAACAGCGCATCGCTCAACAGTAGAACGACGGCGGGCTGCTGGCGAACAACGGTCGTCGTGAGTTGCTCCAATCCTGAAAAACGAACTCCTCGTACATCGAGGCCCGCTCTTTTGAGAGCTTTCAGGAGGTTGAGCATGCTCATACCGGCTGGAGTCAGATAGTGCTCCAGATTGTCGTCCTTCGGGCGACCGATGCCATATCGTGCGAGAAGCATCCGGTAACATGCTATCGCACACTGACTCGACCTCTGAAAAACCACTCCGTCGCGGCCGAGATACCGATATCCCTGAATGAAGGCCAGAAAACGTCGTGCGGACGTCTCTCTGTCGAGATTGCAGGAATATGCCACCACCACTATGAGCGCAATCAGAGCGGTCAGGCTCAGCGATATCAGCGCCGCAATTACCAGCAGGATTTCATGTACCAACGGCGGCATCCGTTTCCGAAATCGGTATGATGGTCAACTTTTAATGTAGTCGATCGGGCACCAGACGGAAAAGCCAGAGCGCTGGTTCAGACAGACCATCAGTCCTTCATACGAAAGAGCGCCGCGCACAACTCCAGCATACGCGACGTTGCTTTCGCACGTCAATACCACCCCCTTGCTCACAGCTGCCATTGCATCAGGCCGTGCAATCATGGTCGAATCTCCCGACGTTTGTCCGTTGGCTCCACCCAGCATGGGTGAGAAATCTTGATGAGTCTAAGCTTCTCGAGTTCCGCAATAATGCCGGTGATCTCCCGATCGGTGATCCCGGGATTCAAT
>JAAYAM010000119.1 GCA_012719355.1 Acidobacteriota bacterium | reverse complement strand
GCTGATCGAAACCCGCCTGCGCGTGAGCGTAGCCTCCGCGCAGTACGAGATCAGGACTCCGGCCCGCGAGTGCCAGACGTACACCGGCTTCTGCGACTTCTTCGTTTATCCTTGCAGCCGCAAGGTCGGGCCGCTTCGTAAACGCAGTCCGGATGGCCCAATCCAGATCAGGCGCCGGGACGGCACGTTCCAGCGTTCCCGACAATTGCAATTTGTTATCCAGCGGCAGGCCGGCGAGAAGCCTGGCCTGGAGCAGTGCCTGCTCCACCTGGGCAGCAAACAGCATGCGATCGGAGCTGATCCGGTTGAGCTCAACCTGAAGCAGTCCCTGTTCCAGGGGTGCGGCTTCACCTGCTTGCGCCCTTGCTTTTGCAAGATCAAAAGTCTGGCTGGTGAGTTTGAAGAGTTCGTCCGCGTTCTTCAGCTTCTCTATCGCGGCGAGCGCTTCGGCATATTTGATCCGGACTTCCGAGGCAAGCAGCCTTTCCCGGTTCGCGATTTCGCTTCCGACCAGTTCATAGGTCTTTTGCGCGGCCTCGACGCGACGGCTCCTCTTGCCGCCCAGCTCGAAAGTGTGTGAATATCCAAACTCGAATGCACGCTCACCGTCGCTGTTGAGTATGTCGCCGTTGCCCACGGTGATGTCGATTGACGGATTCGGGCGGAGTCCCGCCTGCCGCAGTAAACCCTCGGCCTCGGCGAGCCGCTGGCGCGCAGCGATCAGGTCCGCGTTCTGTGCGAGGGCAAGCTCGACCATCTTTTCCACCGAGAGTGCTTCCTGCGATCCTACATCAGATACAAAAGCGAAAAGACATGACAGGAACATGAACGGGATGAGATCCCGGCTTGAACTCATTTCGACCTCCTGGATTCTTCAGAAAAGGAATACCGCCGGCATCGGCGGCCGTGCAAGATTGAGGTCCTTCAGAGCTGGCAAACTGGAATCAACAGCGCAGAGCAATGATGGAAGGAAGCCGCGCGGGACAGAAAGCTCCTGAAGGATGCGAGACTGTGGAGGAAGGATTTCCGGGCGGAAGGGGAAGTGCGCTGATTTCCTGCTGCGCGGATGCGCCCGGCGAAAACTCGCTATCGTACTTCGGAACGGCGCCCTGCCCGGCTCCGGCAAGGAGGATGTCTGTACACATCTCGCCGCATTCTGCCGCTTCGAGTTCGTCCGTTGAAGAAGCGCCGGCGATTGACACACAGCATCCCGCCGTAATGTCCTCGATTGCGATATGCCCGGGTGCTATGCAGAGCACCGAGACCGGGCTGGGGAGCAGCAGAAGCGCGGCGATCAGGATCGTCATGTAGCCGAAGATAGGTCGCATAAAATTACCTAACCGGAACAGTGTAGAGCATGCAAACGCGACCATCAAGAATCAATTCGTCAATGACGCCGGATCAGACGGTGGCAAGGAGCGCGCGCTTCACCAGAGTTTTGGCGATCTGCACCTTGTATCTGGACGCCTGAAGCGGACGCGCATCTTCGACGGCAGCCGCTCCTGCGGCCTCGGCTACCGCCTCATTGATGGTCTTGCCGGCGATTGCCGCTTCGGCCTTGCCGGCCCTGTACGGTTTCGGCGCAACCGCATTGAGGCAGATACGGGGAGACCCGCCGCCCACCATGACGGCGCAGTTCACAATAGGAAAATCGATCGTTTTGCGAATCGCGAATTTGATAAAGGCGCTCTTTGCCCCGGAGGGAAGCGCGGGAAGCTCTATCTCCCTTATGATTTCACCGGGGGCGAGCACGGTGTTGCCCGGCACCTTGACGTCCCAGAAATGCTCGGCATCCACTGTTCGGGCAGTCGTGACAATCCTGGCGTTCAAGGCGATGAGCGCGGAAGCGGTATCTCCCGGATTGACGGCTATGCATTTGTCCACGCTGCCAAATATCGAGTGATATCGGTTGTCCCCCATCATGGCGAAGCATCTGTCTCCTGCCTTCCGGATGCAGTGGAAGCGGTTTTCCGGTTTCCGGAAATACCAGCAGCGATGCAGCTGCGCTATGTTGCCGCCGATGGTCCCCATCTCCCTGACGTGCGGCGTCGCCACTCTGGAAGCAGCCTGCGCCAGCGCGGTGTAGTCCCGGTTGACGATCGGGCTCACAGCAATATCGGAGAGTCTGGTGAGGGCGCCGATCCTGAGCGCTCCAGACTGGTCTCTGACAATGTAGTCGAGTCCGGGTATGCTCTTGAGGTTGATCAGGGTTGCCGGATACGCAGGCAGAATGTTGTCTTTGAGCAACCCGAGGACCTCTGTCCCTCCGGCGATCAGGGTAGCGTCGCCGGCGGCCATGGCGGATCGCGCCTCGGCCAGGGACTTTGCATTAATATGATGGAACGACCTCATCCCTTTCCTCCTTGCCCTGCATTTACGTGTCTTGTTTCATGGTTCGGGCCGCTTCGATAATCGCGACCGGGTGCCGTGGATACGTTCCGCAGCAGCAGATGTTGCCGGCAAGGGCTTTTCTTGCCTCTTCTTCAGTCGGATCCGGATTCTTTTCCAAAAATGCTTTTGCTGAAACCACAAACCCGGGAGTGCAGTATCCGCACTGCATAGCATCCCACTTGCAGTACGACTGGATCAGCGGACGCCACTTTGGATCTGCGGCGATCCCTTCCACCGTTTCGATCTTCTTCCCCTGGCATTCGACTGCGAGAGTAGTGCAGGAAAGAACGGCCCTTCCATCTATTATCACAGTGCAGGAGCCGCAGACGCCGCGGTCGCACATCTGCTTGGCCCCGGTGAGGCCAAGCTTGTACTGCAGTGTCCGCTGAAGCGTCCAGTGAGGTTCGATGACAAGATCGTACTGCCTGCCGTTGACGTTGAGTGAAGTGACGACCGGCACGGCAACGCCGGGATGGGCAGTTGCGAAGTGACTCTGCAGATCGGAAAAGGTGTCGAAATCCGCCCCATCGACCGGACAGCGGAATAGGGTGACGGCGGTGACGGCGGGAACAGCATCAATGGCGGCCCCTTCCGCCGAGACGGTTAACCCGCCGGTGAAGACAACCCCGGCACTCTTGAGGAAATTCCTTCTGTTGATCCCATTTCCTTGATCGGCCATGTTGGTTCTCCTTGAGGATAGATTATCCACGTGGAGAAGCGTCAGGACTTGATGCAGGTCAAGAAATCAGGAAATGTCGACCGCACGGTTGAAACGATTCCTGCTGCAGCAGGCTCTGATTGCATTGATCAGATCCTCGGTCGGACCGCCCTTGGTAAGGTAGGCGGCGGCTCCTGCCTGGAGCATCGTCATCGCGATATCAGGTTCTTCATGCATCGAAAGACCTATCACCGAGGTCTCCGGAAATTGGGATACGATGCGGCGCGTCGCACTGTATCCGTCAAGCCCGGGAAGATTGATGTCCATGAGCACAACATCCGGCTTGAACCGACGCACCATCTCGACCACGGAATTCCCGTCTCCCGCCTCACCGACTACCTTGATATCCGGCTGCTCTTCGATGAGCCGGGTCAGTCCCTGGCGCACAACGGGGTGATCATCGGCTAGTACTACGGCGATTTTCCTGGACTGCGTGGAGTCTTCAGAGCCGCCGGCGCCGGCACTCTGGACAGTCACCTTCTTTTCTTCCCTTCGCCGCTGCATCTCCGGCAGCCGGGAGGGAACCACAAGCACGAATCTGCTCCCTTTTCCAGGCGCCGCATAGATCTCCATGCGGCCCCGCAGATAGTCGAGCCTCTCGCGTATGCTGAAGAGTCCGAATCCGCCTACGGTCGACGTGTCTGCGCCAAGTCTCTCGGGATCAAAGCCCACTCCGTTGTCCGAGACGGTGATCTCGATCTCGGACGTCTCCAGCATGCGCATCCGGACGCGTGCACGATGCACCTGGGAGTACTTGACACTGTTGAGGAGGAGTTCCCGCACCGCACTGAAAAGAAACTGGCTGATCTGTTCAGCCACAGGTCCGGCGTCCTCCCGCTCGATCTCCACATCGACGATCAGGCCGTGCTTGTCCTGCATTCGGCGTCCAAGCCATTTCAATCCTGCCGGGAGACCCTTTTCATGGAGTATAGGCGGGTAGAGATCGGCGCTCAGCGAACGAGAGGAACTGATTGCTTCATCGAGCGTGTCGACGACCACTTCGGCAATCTGGCGGGTTTCGTCTGTGCTCACCTTGTTCCTGATAAGGCTGGCTCCGATCTTGGCGCCCACAAGAAGCTGCTGCAGGTGGTCGTGCAGGATCCGGGCCAGCTGGCGCCGCTCTTTCTGTTCCGTCTGGACGAGTTCCGCCGCGAGAGCCTGAAGCTGCCGGGTGCGTTTTTCGGCCGTCAAATGAGCCTGATCTCGCTCAATTTGGACCCTCAGGGCGGTTATCCCGAATGCCAGATCATCCGCCAGCTCACGCATCAGTGCAACCTGGCTTTCGTCAAAATAGTCTGATTTTTCGGAGTAAATGCTGAGTGATCCAAAGACAATTCCGCTGCATGTCAGCGGGAGCGTGATAGAAGACCTGATGCCGCGCCTCAGTGCTTCGAGCCGCCATGCGGCCGCAGGCTGAGCATCGTCGGAATAGTCCTGCACAATCTGCAGTTCTCCCGTCTCGAGACAGCGGCCGGCCGGATTGCCTTCTTCTTCGCCGGACATCGACGGGACAGCAGCCGCCAGGTAGTCCGGATCAAGTCCATTCGAAGCTGCAAGCCGGAGAAATCGTCCCGCATCGCTGTCTTCCACATAGCCCACCCACGCAGAGAGGTAGCCGCCGATTCCGACCACGACGCGGCAGATCTCAGAAGTCAGTTCATTCTCGTCTCTCACCCGCACCAGGGTCTGGTTGCACTCGGAAATCATGAGCAGGGTGTGGTTCACCCTGCTCAGTTCCTGAGTCCGCTCCCGCACTTTCCTGTCGAGTTCATCGTGCGCCTTGCGCAGCTGCTCCTCGGCACGCTTGCGCATCAACGCTTCCACAATGGCGGGCGCCAGCGCTTCAAGAACCGTCTGCTCGTCGGAACTGTAGCCTCCCGGCCGGTTTCCCACCGCTATCATGCCCATGCTCCGGCCCTCGTGCATGAGCGGCACTCCGAGAAAAGAATCTATGTGAATATGCCCTCTGGGAAAACCGATGCTGTCCGGGTGTCGTGCAGGATCGTTGGTGAAGAGTCCCTTTCCGTCAGAAGCCACGCGCCCGTATGCCCCCCGGATCTTAAGGCTCCCGGGACGCAAACGGTGCCCCGCTGCGTCAGTCAGCCCACAGTCATCAGGACCAGAACTGCTGATCGCGAGATCCTGAAACCCCTGACTGTTCAGTTCGCCGATGAACCCGCAGTTGCTTTGCGTCAGTCTCTGCGCCACCGACAGGCATGCCTGGCCCAATTCCTCCTCGGTGCCGCAGGAGAGGGCCGCACCCAGAATCTGGTTTATTCCTTCCAGGACAGCACTGTTGCGATGGACTTCCGCCTCCGCTCGCTTCCGTTCGCTGATATCGCTGAAGACTACGGCAAAGAAGCCTTTCTGCAGGCTGAAGGCGGAAATCGAGAACCACTTCCGAAGCTTCTGTGAGTAGGCTTCAAACTGCGCCGGTTTTCCGGTCAGGGCGACTTTCCCATAGCTGCCGATCCAGTCCTCGTTATCCGACTCAATACCCGGCATGACATCCGTAATACGCTTACCGATAATCGACTCCGGCTTGATGCCGGTAAGTCTTTCGAATGCCTCGTTGACTTCAAGACATACGTAGTTGCACGGTTTGCCCCGGCTGTTCAGTACGATCCGGTGATAGGCGAATCCCTCGGACATATTGTTGAACAGCGACTGCAGCTTCTGCTCGCTTCGGTTGAGCGCGTCTCTGACGATCCGGACTTCGGAGCTCTCGATTGCCTCCCATTTGCCTGCGTTGCGGACGATCGCGTAGCGATGGCGGTTGATTGCATCCATAACACCGGAAGCGTCATAGCCGCTGCGGGGATATCCAAACAAGCCGAGGACGTTATAGCGGCTGATCTCTTCACAACACCGGCTGGCTTTCCTGAGCGGGAACGCATGGAAGGCCAGCCTCAGCCCCTCGAAACCGTTTGAAACCGCTTTGTCGAGAACCGATACTACGGCTCTGCCCGACCTTAGCGCTCCTGCGAGCCGAGCATCGTGCGGGACGATTTCCAGCTGCCCGCTTCTCACGTAGTCTTCAAACCGGCGTAATCCTCTCTTGATTCTCTTCTCCGCTTCTCCCGCCGGGAAAGAGGGGGACGCCACCAGCACGCAGCACTCGTTGGCTATCAGTCCGGCCTTGAAGTAAGGAAGCAGGATTTCGAGCAGATCCTTCTCGTTCTGATAGAACTGGCAGAAATGTGTCCCCAATAAAATGGGGCCGAGTGCCTTAATTCCGGATTTTCTTTTCTCCCAATAATCTTCGCGCACGGTCACTTCATGGATACGGCGGGACGGGATCGTACGTGGCTGAAACCGGGTATCGTGACAACCTGCCACGCGCCGTCTTTCATGGCCAAAACAAACTCGTGATTTCTTATCACGTCCAGGATTTCAAGCAGGTCGCACTTTTTCAGTGAATAGGTGCAGAGCACAAGAAGGCGTGTCCCGCCAATGATGTTGTTGATTTCGGCCTCGTAACAGGCAAAATCATCCCAGTCCTTCTTGTTGTCAATCCAGTACGGCTTGCCGGTCACGCGCATCCCGGCGAAATCTGCGGAAAGCGCCCAGTCGTGCTTCGCCATCCACATATTGAGAGTGCGCTCAAGGTCGAACTTCCCTCTCTTGAGATACCAATCGGTATGAGAGTAGATTTCGATCTGACCCTTTTCGAAGTAGCCAGCGAAACCAGGCACACTCTTCTTCAACGCTCTCAAGGCGTCGTCCCTGGTCAGAAAATCCGAGGTGACCCAAATGCAGAATTCGTGGTTTTGCAGCCCGGCCCTGAAATAGGGGATGAGAATATCGAGCATGTCTTTCTTCGTTTCGTAGAACTGGCAGAAATGACTTCCCCAGGGCAGTTCGCCGATTATGGGTATCCCAGAATCCGTCTTCTTCGCTGCGCCCATCGATTGGCCTCCCTGAAATCACGCGACAATGCTCCATCGGGCTTCCAGATGCCCATCAATTCTCGTCTCTGGCACTGGGACCTGTCAATTGGAAATCCCCGGAACGGACCGTCGGCCGGCAAATCGGGAAGGGCCATTGTTTTTCGAAATAAGACGTGTATTTTTACTAGTAAAGATTTTGGTCCATAAAGGATTCAGGATTTCTGAAAGCTCCGGAGACCTTGACATGCTGCAGAGAGAGCCATCCACATCGCACAGTCCACGATTCAGAATCGAAACCGAGACTCATGAAGCCCTGACGAAGAATCCACACCCGCCGACGCCGAGGCCGCGCACGGCGGTTCCGGAGACTCTCCCGGAACCGGTGTATCCACAGCATCCGGAATTGCGCGGAGATGTGGAGCCGGACCCGAAGTTCCTGCCGACCGAAGAAAAGCCGTACCATACCCATGTAACCCCGTTCATCCTGAAGAGAGCGCTGCGAGGATGGCTGTATCCGTATCTGCGTGCGCGAGTGCTGCCTGGGGATTTTCATCCGATCATCGCGTACCTTTTCACCGAATGGAAATGCAATCTTGACTGTCATTACTGCTGGGCATTCGACAACAAGATCCGGGGTATGACGGAAGACGTGGCAAAACGCGCCATAGACTGGCTCTATGATTCAGGCTGCAGGGTGCTCGCGCTGATGGGGGGAGAAGTCCTTCTCAGGCCGCGGTTCGTGCATAAGGTGGTCCACTATGCCGCCAAGAAGGGTTTTTGGGTTTATGTCCCGACAAACGGCCGACTGATGAGCGAAGATGTCATCGACATGATAGGAGATGCAGGCGTGGCGACGGTCAATCTCGCGCTGGATTCAGTCGAAGACCGCCCTGAACTGCCGAAAGCTCTGACGCCGATATTCCCTTATTTCAAATATCTTATAGGAAAGCAGTACGCGTACGGCTTTTCCGTATTTTTCAACATAAACATCACGCGCATCAATCTCGATGACGTGAGGCAACTCACGGAAATCGCGAGGAGCTACGGCATAGCAACCGACTACCACATCAATGAATCCCCGATGCTCGAGCAGCCTCATTTCAAGCACGCTGACGCCAACAGCACGTTCATAACCAGAGAGGACTGGCCTCAGGTCGACAACCTTGTCGACTGGTTGATCGAGAAGAACAAGTCCGGATACAAGATGGTGAATTCCGTCCGCCGTCTCAACGAGATGAAGCTGTTTATGCGGGGGAAGCTGCAGGAGTGGAACTGCCGGGCGGGGCAGAATTCACTGGTGATCAGGACTGATGGAACGTTGGCGCCCTGTTTCCCGATGTATTCTGCCACTCATGACTGGGGGACTGTGGAGAAGCCGCTGCTGGAACCGGATCAGCTGGAGAAGCTGAAGCGCGAATGTCAGCCCCACTGCTTTTCGACGCTCAATCACAATCTGGCATACTGCTTCAAGGCGAGCCGGGCGATCAAGTGGACGCTTAGACAGGCGATCCGCGGGTTCCGCGACACAACCGGATCTTTCGAAGATTAGGTCTTTCAACAGTTATAAAGAAAGAAAGGAAAGCTGATGCGTGTATCTGCGATTTTCCCGGCATGGGCTCGGATTCTGAAAGGATACCGACCATTCCTTTCTATCGAGGTCACAAGACACTGTCCGCTCAAGTGCCCGGGATGCTATGCCTACGAGCCTGAGCACCTCAATAACGGCCAGAGTCTCCGGAGCTTGAACGAGTACCGTGGCGACGAACTCGTAGAGAGAGCCATCGAACTCGTCCAGCGATACCGGCCATTGCACGTTTCGCTGGTCGGAGGGGAACCTCTGCTGCGCCATCGCGAAATGACGATGTTGATCGGGAAGCTGCACGAGAGAAAGATCGAGACACAGCTGGTCACCAGTGCAGTGCTGCCGATTCCGGAAGAATGGAAGAAATTCTCAGACCTGCACCTTGTGGTCTCGGTCGATGGACTTGAGAAGGAGCATAACGTGCGCAGGGC
>JAAYAM010000118.1 GCA_012719355.1 Acidobacteriota bacterium | reverse complement strand
TCGAAGGAGCGTTTTTTCATAATTGCTGATATCCGGTAGTCAGGCTCTGCGGGGATGGAACCCGACGGGGAGTAGCCAGGCCCAAAATCCCGGGGCCTGGGCAGCGGCACCCTTTCATAATGCGTAGGGACGACCGAAAAAATTCATCCCGTTCAACCTCGGTCGTCCCCACACTTCTACACATTCTAAATTGCTGTGCTACAATTCGGGCAGGCTAGGGAGGTTATCTTATGAAGCTGAGTGCTCGAAATACGCTCAAGGGAAGAATCAAGGAGATCAAACCCGGCGCCGTCAATACGGAAGTCATCATTGAAATTGCGTCGGGCATCGAAATCGTATCGATCATCACCAAAGAGTCCGTGCAGAACCTGCAGCTTGCTGCAGGGAAAGAGGCATATGCCGTTATCAAGGCCTCCAATGTAATGATCGCGGTCGACCATTGATTTTCAGCGGCAGAGCCTGATGCCGCTGAACTGCCACTGCGCTTCAGGCTGGAAGAAATTCCGGTAAGTCGGCCTGATGTGCGATGACGGGGTGACGCAGCTGCCGCCGCGCAGAACATACTGGTTGCACATGAATTTCCCGTTGTATTCTCCCAGTGCGTCCTGTGCCGGGGCGAATCCCGGGTATCCGGCGTAGGCGCTCGACGTCCATTCCCACACGTCTCCGAACATCTGGGCGGGCGTGTCTGAGCGCGTTGTTGCGGCCGGGTGCAGCAGTCCCGTCTCTACGAAATTTCCTTCTATCGGGATGCCAGCGGCCGCAAGCTCCCACTCGAACTCCGTCGGGAGGCGTGCACCTGCCCAGCGCGCATATGCATCCGCTTCGAAATAGCTTACGTGGCAGACCGGTTCGTCCTGCTCTACCGGCCGCAGTCCCGAAAGGGTAAACTGCCACCAGTCCTGATCCTTCTTGATCCAGTACAGCGGGGCCTGCCACCGTGCGGCCAGCACCTGCTGCCATCCGGCCGAGAGCCAGAACTCCGGCCGGCGGTATCCGTTATCCTCGATGAATTTCATGTACTCGCCGCAGGTGACAAGCCGGGTGGCGAGCTCGAAACTTCCGACCAGGACCCGATGACTCGGCAATTCGTTATCGAAGCAGAACTCTTTTCCCTGGTATCCGAACCGGTAGATCGCCTCGGGATAGTGTTTCCACTGCTGCGGAAGCGCTTCTCCTTTCCGCTCTCCTGACGGGCCGTATGCCGGGTACAGGGGATTGCACGACAGCACGTGCTTTATGTCGGTCAGGATCAACTCCTGATGCTGCTGCTCGTGGTTGATGCCGAGTTCGATGATGTATGCCAGGGCACGGACCGCTTCGCCTCCTTTCTGCAGGAAGGCTTCCATGCGGTCATCGACTCTGCGCCGGTAATCCATGACTTCCGCCACCGTCGGGCGTGAAAGAAGCCCGCGTCGCGGCCGTGGGAACTGCTCTCCCACTGCGTTGTAGTAGGAGTTGAACAGATATTTGTACAGGGGGTGAACCGCTTCATAGTCGGGAAACGCCTGGCTCAGGACAAATGTCTCGAAAAACCAGGTGGTGTGGGCGAGATGCCAGCGTGTCGGGCTGACGTCGGGCATCGACTGGATGACGCAATCCTCCACCTCGAGCGGCTCAGCGAGGTTTTCAGTCGCGGCCCGTATTTCCCTGTAGCGTGTAAGAAGTGGCTTTTCGGTTTCCATAATGAATAAGGATACCGAAGGTGGAAGCAGGAGGGAAGGCGCGGGGTGTCACCTCGCCTCCATTGAATCAAATTTCCAATAAGCGGTCATGCTGTCGGCTGCTTTCTGCTGTCGGCTGCTTTTCTGATCGCCCGGATATGCAGAGGGGTGGTACCGCAGCATCCTCCGATGATCTGCACTCCGAGTGTCAGCAGTTCAGATGCCTTTTGCGCCATGAACTCCGGGGTTTCCGGGTAAACAAGATCCGGTCCTTCAGAGATGGGGAGGCCTGCGTTCCCCTGAATTATGATCGGCAGGCTGGAGTATTCCCTGAATTCCCGCGCTAGTTGCACCATGTTCTCCATGCCGTTGCCGCAGTTGGACCCGATTATATCGGCGCCGGCTTCTTCGAGTGCAGCTGAAACTGTCTTTACAGATGATCCGGTTATGGTGAAGAAGCCCTGCGGCAGTTTGTTGAAGGTCATGGTCGCGATTACCGGTATCGATGCGGCCGCAGACTTTGCGGCCCTTATGGCGACTGCGGCTTCGCTGACATCTATCATCGTCTCGATACAGATGATGTCGGGTCCTGCCGTCAACAGCTCCCTGATCTGGCGCTCGAAACTGGCGTAGATCTCTTCGGGTTCCGTGTCTCCCTGGGGCTTGATCATTTTGCATGATGGACCGACGGATGCCGAGACGTAGGCCCTGTCGCCGACCGCCCGGCGCACGGCCTCGACCGCGGCGCGGTTGATCTCCCCGACCTTGCCTTCGAGGGAAAAGTGCTGCAGCCTCAGCGGCGAGGCGCCGAAAGTATTGGTGGTTATGATTTCAGCGCCGGCCTCCAGGTACAGGGCGGCTATCTCCTCGAGTATGTGGGGCTTCGTCAGATTGAACTCTTCCGGCGGATCTCCCTGCTTGAGGCCGCGCTGCATGAGCATCGTGCCCAGCGCTCCGTCGCCCACCAGGACCTCTCCCCGCTGAAGACGCTTCAGAATGTTTTCCATGGCGCATCCGTTATTAGATTTTCATTTTCGAGCAGTCGCAGCCTGCTGACGCACTTCCGTTCTCTGCACTGCGGGCAGAAGGAAAACGCCGGCTGGAACCTGTGTATCTCGAGGTTGCCGGCAATCAGCACTCCGGAGAGCGACTTGATCGGCTGCATGACCTGCCGTGAATTGAGGGTCACCCCTATCTCCTCCGGCTTCAATGTCGCAAAGAGCTTTGTCTGGCCCGCGATCTCCCATCCGCAGTGGCCGGGGCAATAATACTGAACCCTGGTATTGCCGTTGCGCTTCTGCTCCGGGAGAAGCCCGAAGAAGTTCCTGCACATCAGCCTTCCCATTCGTTCGGCCGCGCTGGTATTTACCGCATCGAGCATGAAGCCCAGTGACGCTCCCCCTTTGGTGAACAGATTGCTGCTCTCTTCGATCAGCGGGCTTCCGAGAGTTGCGGCGAAAAGGGCGAGTGTGTCCGCTTTCGGAACGATCATGGGAACGGGCGCTTCACAATTGCCGTTCCCTTCGTAAATCGACTCAAAATCCGGCAGCGTCACGTCCTGCAGCAGCCCTTTAGGTTCTGCCAGTTTCCGGAACAGGTCGAGCGCCTTTTCAAGCAGCCCTTCAATCGCGGGCGGCAGAGTCTGACGGTTCGCCATTCCCTGGGCCTCGAGTACTTCCATACGGGTAGGGGTCAGATCGTCTACTTTCAGCTCGATTATCTTTCTCATACTTCGTACTCGACTTCTGTTATCTGATAGATTCTGCAATGAATAATAATCTGTGGCAATTGATTTAGTTTGACGAACCGGGAAAATTCGGAGACATTTCATCGTGACCACCCGGTCTGTCGAAGTAACTATTTGGGGGGGATGGAAATGGCTTTGATCTCGCTCGATCGTATTCGGAACGTTGGCATCATTGCGCACATTGATGCGGGGAAGACGACTGCGACCGAACGGTTTCTTTTTTACTCCGGCAAGTCGCACCGGATCGGTGAAGTCCACAATGGAGCTGCGATCATGGATTTCCGCGCCGACGAGCGGGAGAGGGGCATCACGATCTCGGCGGCCGCCACGACCTTCGCATGGAACAACCACCAGGTGAATCTGATCGACACTCCCGGACACGTCGATTTTACGGCTGAAGTGGAGAGAAGCCTCAGGGTGCTTGACGGCGCAATAGTGATTTTTTCCGGAGTCGAAGGGGTGGAGCCCCAGAGTGAGACGGTCTGGAGGCAGGCCGATCGCTATCAGGTTCCGAGAATCGCCTTCATCAACAAGCTCGACCGTGCCGGAGCCGATCATAACCGTGTGCTGCAGCAGATCAAGACCCGTCTCGGAGCCAACGCCGTTGCGCTCAACATCCCCTACACCACAGAGGGACGTCTTGGGGGAATCATAAATCTTCTCGACCGTCGCCTGGTGGTTTTCGACGCCACCACCCACGGAAAGGAACTGCAGGTGCGCGATCTGCCCGCAGAGCTGATGCCGTCGGTCGAAGAGGAGCGGAGCCGGCTGATCGAAAGAGTTGCCGAATGCATCGACTGGCTTGCCGATATTTATCTTTCAGGAGGGCCGATTGAGACTAAGGACGTCAGGCGCGCGATACGGGAAGCAACGCTTGCCGGGACGCTGATCCCTGTTTTCTGCGGAGCCGCGCTGCGAGACCTCGGCATCCAGCCGGTGCTCGATGCCATTTGCGACTATCTGCCATCGCCTCTCGACCGGCCGGACGCAAAGGGGATGGATCCGGAAACAGGAGAGCCGGCAGGACGGCCGATGACGCTGGAGGCGCCCTTTTCCGCACTGGTCTTCAAGGTGGTGGCAACTACAAGCACGGACTACCTGTGGCTGCGTGTCTATTCGGGGGCGCTCACGACCGAAGAGCGCTGTTACCATCCACGAACCGGGACACGTCTCCGGCTCAGGCGCATTCTGCGGCTGCATGCCGACAGAACTGAGCCTGTCGAGCAGGCGCGTTGCGGCGATATCGTTGCCGTGCAGGGTCTGAAGGAAGTCGTGACCGGCGACACTCTCTGTGACCCGCAGCATCCGATTACCTTCGAACCCATACATTTCCCTCAGACAGTGGTTTCCATGGCTGTCGAGACTCAGACTAACGCCGACCGGGACAGGCTGCAGGAAGTCGTGGCCCGGCTGCTGCGGGAGGATCCGACTCTGAGTGTTTCGACCGACGAGGAGACCGGACAGCTGATTCTGTCGGGGATGGGAGAGCTTCACCTGGAAGTGACTCGGAACCGCCTGCAGCGCGAATTCAATGTGGAGGCTTTCTTTGGCCGGCCCCGCGTTTCGTACCGTGAAACCGCGACGGTTCCCGCGATCGGGAAAGGCGAATTCGAGAAACGTATCGGCGATACACCGGTCAGCGGCCGCGCCGTGGTCGAAGTCTTACCGCGGCCAAGGGCACTTGGCGATCACTCTGTCGCTCCCGTCGAGATCGACCTTTCGAAGATTGCGCGCCAGCTGTCAACCGCAATGGCGAGAGGAGCGCAGGAAATTCTGCTCAGCGGCTGCAACTCCGGAGGGGGTCATGGATATCCGGTGGTCGACATAAAGGTGAATGTCCTTGAATTCCGCCACAACGATCCACCAGACCCGCTCGTGCCTTTGCTGGGAACCCTGAGCTGGGCTTTGCGGGACGCGCTCTCGAAATCGAATACCATAGTGCTCGAACCGGTCATGACCCTTGAAGTCCGGGCACCGGAGGAGTTTCTGGGCTCGATAATGAAGGACTTGGGAGCCCGGCGGACCGAAATCCGTGAAACGGACCTGCTCGATGGTTTTGCGGTTGTGCGCGGCCTCGTTCCCCTTGCCGAAATGTTCGGCTATTCGACCAACATGAGATCCCTCACCCAGGGCCGCGGCAGTTTTTCGATGGAGCCTTACGATTACCAGCCCGCCAGGAAGGAAGACTGACACCTCACACCTTGCGTGTTATTGTTTTAGAGGGATAATCAAGGTGACTGACAGGGTGGAAAATGGCCACTGAATATCTGGATTCCGAAAACCCCGAAGAGATGTCGCTGTCTTCAAGCCGGACACGTCAGCTTGCAGAGCTTCTCGAGAGGCACAGGGGGGAACGGCACGCAATTGTGCTGCAGGACTATCCGGACCCCGACGCCATGTCTTCAGGTCTGGCGCACAGGATGATCTGCGCCAGGCGCGAGATAGAGGTAGACCTGCTGTACGAAGGGAGGGTCTCCCACCAGGAGAACCTCGCGCTTCTGCAGCTGCTGGAAGTGCCGTTGGTACGGGTCACCGATGAAACCGACCTGAGGATCTATCACCACAGCGTCTTTGTCGACAACCAGGGGACCACCGCGACGTTGACTTCGCGCCTTAACAAGGTCGGAGTCAAACCGCTCATCATTGTCGACCATCACGAGCCGCAGGGTGTCATAAAGGCCGAGTTCGAGGACATCCGCAAGATCGGGGCAACAGCAACAATCTATACGGAGTATCTGCGCAACGGTCTTTTGACACTGAACCGGTCGAATCCGCAGCATGTGCGGCTCGCGACGGCTCTGATGCACGGTCTGCGAAGCGAAACCGACGGACTGATTCTCGCGGGAGCGGAAGATTTCAATGCAGCCACATATCTCGCTCCGCTCGTGGATACGTCGCTTCTGAAGGAGATCCTTCACACGAAAAGATCCAAGCGCGTAATGGAGATGATCCACGATGCCCTTGCAAACCGGCTGGTGGTGGAGAACTACAGCATCTCCGGCATCGGGTATCTGAGGGAAGAGGACAGGGACGGAATTCCCCAGGCGGCGGATTTCCTGATGACAGAAGAGAACGTCCATACCGCCATCGTCTACGGAATCGTGCTGAAGGAGGGGGCCGAATCGGTCCACGGCTCGATGCGCACCACCAAGCTCACAATCGACGTCGACATGTTCCTGAAGGACACGCTCGGAGGGAGCGGACCCGGCCACTACTATGGCGGCGGAAGGCGCGGAGCGGGAGGCTTCGAGATCCCGGTTGGATTCCTTACAGGCCAGTTTGACGAAGCCACAATGCAGAGCAAGTGGCATATCTTTGATGAGACGATAAAGAACCGCTTTCTTGAAAAAGCGGGGATCAGGAAGTCGAAACCCTCTCCCCCCGCCGCCCCGCAGAAGACCGAAGCGAAGCCGTAGATTGGCTCAGCCGGGGTAACGCGAGACCAGCCCGCGCAACGCGCGACCACAATCCGGAAGAAGAAGGAGGTCCCTTCATGAGCAGGAAGAAAGGAGAAAAGAAGCCGGGTCGCAGCCCGTCCGACCGCAAGCCGGTGCGGCCAAAACGTCAGGTGAGGGAGAACGAGATGCCGAATATCGGGAGTCTGCCTGAAGACGAGATCCGGCAGGAACTCGCTTCGGTCGGGTTGGAAAACCGGATTGAGGTGCCGCCCGTTCGGGAGGAAGAGAAGCGGAGCTCCGAAGGCGCGCGGCCGCAGGTGCCGGCACCTCGGGAAGCGCCCGTCACTCCCGCCTGGTTCCTTGTCGATCTCTGGGCGGGCATTCTCACGGAACCGTATTTCTTCTGGGCCGAGGTGATGAAAGGGACGCTTGCAGGCACGCAACGCCGTGTGTAGCGATGGAGCCTGACCTTGACACCGGGGAAATTCTGATATTTACTATCTGAGATTCTATGGTTCATTTGAAGCAAGTGAAACATAGGATTTATGTTTTAGGACAGCTGCACGAATACGACTCCCCCCTCCAATATGATCCTGGTGGATTGCCTGGGCCGAAGGACTCTTCCACATAGATTGACCGGGTTACTACTGAGTTACTGTAGGAGTCTGTATGTTGCTGCGCAGCCTCATGTTTGTCGATTTATCAACCGCTCCCGGCACTTCCGACAGGTATCGATTCGAAGGATGGACCCTGTTTGAAACACGCGATCCTGTCGATGCCAGAGCTCTGATTCGAGAGAATCAGGAAATCCTTGTCGGGCTGATCGTCCTGGATGAGGAGTACGCCGGCAAGATGAACACGATTGAGGAATTACTCCTGCTCGACAGCTGCATGGAGTGGGTCGTTGTTCTTCCTGCCGGTTCTCTTGAAAACCCCTCCTTCTGCGAACTTGTAATGAACAACTTCTTCGACTATCACACGCTGCCGATCGACGGTCCTCGTCTGGCGGTCATGCTCGGCCATGCGTATGGCAAGGCGAGGATGAAACGGCGCTTGCAGCTGAGACCGCAGACTTCGGGTGAGATGATCGGGGCCAGTGTTCCGATGCAGCGGTTTTACAGCAAACTGCGCAAGATTCAGCGCAGCGACGCGCCGATTCTGATCAGGGGAGAGAGCGGCACCGGAAAAGAACTGGCTGCGCGGGCGATTCATCTGAATTCGGCGCGCAGCAAAGGTCCGTTTATCGCGGTCAACTGCGGGGCGCTGCCGGCCACCCTGATTCAATCCGAGTTGTTCGGTCACGAGAAAGGGGCTTTTACCGGCGCCACCCACAGGAAGATCGGGCGTCTGGAAGCGGCGTCGGGAGGAACCGTCTTTCTCGACGAGATCGGCGATCTGCCGGCTGAACTGCAGGTGAACCTGCTGCGGTTTCTGCAGGAAAAGACGATCGAGCGCATCGGCTCAACTCAATCGATCCCGATCGATGTCCGTATCATTTCTGCGACACATGCGGATCTCGAGCGGGCCGTCCAGACAGGCGCCTTCAGGGAGGATCTCTTTTACCGGCTCAATGTTCTGACTCTGCATCTTCCTCCCCTGAGAGAGCGTGGTTCCGATATAGAGCTCCTGGCGAGGACGTTTCTGGAGAGATTCACCCGGGAAGGGAATCACAGGGCGAAGGGTTTCAGCCGCCAGGCTCTGGAGGCAATGCTCGCACACCGTTGGCCGGGTAATGTGCGAGAGCTGATCAACCGGGTTCAGAAGGCGGTCATCCTGAGTGAGAACCGTCTCATCACGGTGTCCGACCTCGGGCTGGATCCGGAATGGTTGCCGCAGGTGGTGTCGCTCGACCGCGCGCGTCAAAGGGCGGAACTGGAGACGATTCAGCAGTGCCTGGCCATGAACAACAACAATGTTTCCAAAGCGGCGCGCCATCTCGGTATTTCCCGTATGACCATGTATCGGCTTATAAGCAAACTGAACGTGCAGATCTGAGTGGTCGAGTTTCAACCAATCCTGTGAGGCTGAGTATATGTACGCGAAGAACGGAAGAGTGTTCAGGGGCCTTGCTTTGTTCTCCGTACTGCTGTTGAGAGCCGCCACAGCGCAAGCCGTCCAGTCGGAGTCGCGTCCCGAAACAGTCGGGGAGCGGCCGGAAGCTCCGAACCAGTCGTACCGCGAGATCGAGACGATTTTCGAGCGTCAGGGAGTTCTTACGCCGAGGAAGCGGGTGGTGCTGGATTTGTCGCATCAATACTCCTATTCGTCTTCCACCAGGGTTGCGCTGCTCGGCTACACGATCATACCCGCAATCACGGTAGGGCTGATTGACGTGCGCAGTGTGAGCCGCCACACGTACATAGGCGCTCTTTCGGGCCGGTACGGAATCACAAACCGGCTGGAACTCGAGGCGAAGGTCCCGTATGTCGTACGAGACGATCTTGCATCGGCGCAGCCTCTGGCGACAGCCGCTCCCGACGAGGTTTTCAACTCTTACGGAAATTCGCTCGGAGACGTCGAGTTCGGCCTGCGGTATCAGCTCAACATGCCGCAGGCAGGCGGCCACATCTTCATAGCAGGACTGCGTGCGAAATCCGACACGGGAAGAGGACCTTTCGAGGTTCCTGTCGATCCCCAGACAAGTCTCCCCACCAAGCTGGCGACCGGATCGGGATTCTGGGCCGTGCAGCCCAGCCTGACGGTCATTTTCCCTTCCGATCCTGCGGTGTTTTTCGGATCGGTAAGTTATCTGTACAACATCGACAGATCGTTTCCGGACTTTGGAAAGGTGGAGCCGGGTAACACCATCGGCGCCAATTTCGGCATCGGCTATGCCATTAACGAGAAGACCTCTTTCAGTCTGGGATATGAGCACGCTGTAGTGCAGAAAACGAAACTGAGAGGAACGCTGCTGGCCAACGCCCGCTCGGCCTTTCTTGGGAGTCTGCTGATCGGCGTGTCGTACAGGATATCGCCGAATTTGAATTTCAATCTTTCGCTCTCCGGGGGGTTGACCGAAGACGCGCCCGACGTGCAGATCAGCTTTCGTCTTCCATTCAGCTTTGGTGGGGTGAGTAGAAGGTAGGGACGACCGACCAAGTGGACGGAATGTTTTGCGGCCGTCCCAATTCGAACGCGTTGAGAAAAGGGAAATGCAGTGGAGGGAATTTGGATCAACGCATGGCTTTCATGAGCTGTTCATTGATCAGGTTCATCAGCCCGATCTCGCGGAAGAGGTTCATGTTGTCTATCTGGGCATTGATGATCGTGTTAACCTCTATCACTCTTCCGTCCATGCTGTTCTGAATTACTGTGTTGAGCCCCTGGTTCAGCACTATGGTTCCCGCGTCTGCCAGGATACTGCTCTCTCCTGTTACGAATCCGTCGAGAGGCATCTCGGTGTTGAATTCCGGTAGTTCGGTCGTTGTGGCGAGATTTGGAATGTTCAACGTCGTCACGAACTGAACAACTCCGTCGATCACCACGTTCTTCATGATTCCCAGCGATATTTCCATCCCGCTGTCGGTCGTAAAACCGCCGCGCTGGGAATCGAGTTCTTCATTGCTGATGGCCTGCCAGCCGTCCGGAAGTTCGGCTGCGGCAGGAGAGGCGGCGATGCAAAGCGCAATCGTCAATACAACGCATTTGATCGTCTTCATGTTGTCCTCTTCATGGACCTGCCGATCCAGGTCCGGGCAAAAGGAAAGTGATATTTGCGAGCTCGGTGGCATGCAGCGCCATTCCGAACGGAGCCGGCGCGCGGACGCGCCACTCGTCGAGCCTGTTAAACTGCGGTTTCAGTTTCAAAGGCTGAACGACAAAGGCGAGTCCGGTCCACATCGGTTCGAACTCGGTCCGGGGCATGACCCTGATCCCGGTGGCCGAGTCCCCGAGGAGAATCTGCCGGTCTGTGACTCCTTTGACGACTACGAAGTGCCGGTATCCCTTCAGATCGATAAGAACGATCGCGGGGAGGGAATAGCGGGCCAGCTGGTCGAGCTCCACGCGATATCCGTCGGCCTTGTATCCGCGGGCCGTCAGATAGTTCTTCATGTCCAGCATCGAGAATCCCACCTTGCGGATCTTCTCCTGATCACCGTGATCGTACATCCATCGGAAGACGGTCTCTTCGCTGACGGGATCTGAGTAATGGTAGGTCAGAAGGGTCGACAGCGCGGCCGAGCCGCAACTGTAGTCGAACCGCTGGCGTGTGGTCGTCAGAAACCGCTTTTCTTTCTTGCTTTTGACCGGGACTTCTATGCCGCTGCCGGAGAGTCCCGGCACCAGTACGGTGCCGGCCTGGAGTGCCTCGGAGAGCAGCAGTGCTGCGGCGAAAAACCCTGCTTTGAGTAATTTGCTTTTCATGTTCCACCAGGCCGGCGCGGTTCAGTCGCCAATAGTCACATTGATGATGTAACTGCTCTGCAGAACGTTCATGTTTCCGGTGTTCTGGAAAACAGTGTTCATGCCGTTTGAGTCGGCAAAGGCGCTGTCGCTCAGGTAGTTGTTTCCTGTGCCGCTGCTGAAGAGGACGTTGTCGCCCACTTCACCTTCGATGTCGACGTCATTGAGCATCATGTAAAGCTTTTCAATCGTGGTGTCCTGGCCTCCGGCCTGATCCTCCAGCTGCTCGGCGGAAACGCTCTCGCCGAGAAAGATCGCTGCCGGTTCCTCCGCCCGTGCGGCTCCGGCCGGCAGTATCATCACTGCGAGTCCGATCATGAGCGCTGCCAGTAAAGCCGATGACTGTCTCATTCACGTCTCCTTTAGCATGATTGTTTCCGGCAGCGGATCAGCCGCTGCCGGAAATCGCCACATGTCAGACTATTCAGTAGTCGGTGCCTGGAAAGTGATTGCAAAGCTGTTGCTCTGCTGAGTCAGGTTGTTGAAGCCGGTGTTCTGGTTGAGCTGATTGATACCGTTGACGGTGAATGTGCTGGAATCGCCTTTGGTCACGTAGTTGTCCCCGGTATAGGTTTTGGCGAACGCCTCTTTGACGAAGTTGTAGCTCACTTCGCCCTCCAGTTCCACCACGGAAGCGGCGATGAACACGTCGTTGATCCTGATGGCGAAGGCGCCGTCGTTGGCTGCCACATCAGTTGCCGAGACGGTGTCATTGAAGCTGTCCGTGGCGATTTCGGAACCGTTATTGGCCGCATTGGTGCCGCCGTCAACGTTGTTGATTTCCGAATCGTCGTTCGCAGCGTTCTTTCCCTTGACCTCGTCATTGTTGAGCTTATTGTCCTTTGCAGCAAAGGCGTAGGAATGGTCGTTGGCGGCAGCCTGACCCTCGGTCTCGTCATTCCCTATCTTGTTGTCATTCAGCGAGTCCTTTACCGCAACAGCAATCGACTTGTCATTCGCAGCCGCCTGCCCTTCGGTTTTGTCGTTGAAGGAATCGTTGGCAGCCTCGGAATAATCGTTCGCGGC
>JAAYAM010000117.1 GCA_012719355.1 Acidobacteriota bacterium | reverse complement strand
CGGACAGACGGCCTTTCTCCGTGAATGACCTCGATGAGATCGAGCAGTTCGAGAAGGCTGAGGCTGTTGGCAGGACTGCCGCCCATGTTGAAAGCCTCTCCGGAAAGGCTTTGCATGTTTTTCTGAGCCAGTATGAGGGCGTCGACCAAATCGTCCACAAACAACACATCCCGCACCTGTTTGCCGTCTCCATAGATCGTGATCGGCTTGTTCTCCAGCGCGCAGAGAAGGAAGTACGCGATCCAACCCTGGTCCTCGGTTCCAAACTGATGGGGCCCATAAATGCAGCTCATCCGAAAAACGACTCCCGGGACCGAAAACGTCCGCGCATAGTCGAGGACGTACTGATCCGCAGCCCCTTTTGAGCATCCATACGGGCTGTGGAAATCGAGCGGCCGCATCTCACTTATCCCGTCGGCCCGGATCCGGGTGCTCGCCGGCTTGTAGTGGCTCCTGTTCGCCACCAGCCTCAGGTCATCGAGCGCGCCATACACCTTGTTTGTAGACGTGTAGACAATCGACGGGGGATCCGGAACAGAGCGCATGGCCTCGAGCAGATTCAAGGTACCGCGGGCGTTGACGTGAAAATCGTGCACGGGATTTATGACGCTCGTAGTCACCGCCACCTGTGCCGCGCAATGAAAAACCTGTCGTACGTTTTTCACAACAGACGAGAGAGCCTGCACATCCTGTGTATCCGAGATTACGACCTCGAGCAGGTTTCCATGCCTGGTCCGGAGCCATTGCAGGTTCTTTTCAACCCCAGGTCGAGACAGGTTGTCAAACAGGTACACTTTTCGGCCGCACTGAAGCAACCGGTCCGCAAGATTGGTCCCGATAAAGCCCGAGCCCCCGGTAATCAGAACCGGCCCGCCGGCGGACGAATCCACCGTGGTCTCCCTGTGGAAAGGCTGAGTTCCGGCCTGCATGTCCCGCGTGTTTTTCATACGGTCAATCCTCTGGCATCGAGTTCGGCATGGGCCTGGTCACCGCGATCTAACGCGATCTGGCGCTCCAGCCAGCCGGCGAGTTCCCTGATCCCTTCCTCGAACTTGACTCCGGGTTTGTACTTCAGCACCGCCCGGGCATGGCTGATGTCCGCGAAACAGTGGCGAATGTCTCCGACGCGATACTTGTTTGTGATGCGGGGCTCGATTTCTTCCTTGCCCAGCGCCGCCGCCATCCGCAGCGCTACTTCCCTGATGGTGCAACGCGTTCCGCTCCCGATGTTGAAGATCTTGCCGGCTGCTTCCGGGACTTGCAGCGCCAGCCGGCAGGCCTGCGCGACATCGTGAACACTGACGAAGTCTCGCATCTGAAAGCCGTCTTCGTTTATCAGTGGCGGATTCCCGTTGAGCAGCCGCGACGCAAAAATCGCGAGTACGCCGGTGTAAGGGTTTGACAGTGACTGGCGGGGGCCGTAGACATTGAAAAAGCGAAGTGCGACTGCAGGCATCCCGTAGGCATTACCGACGAGGAGGCACATCTTCTCCTGATCATACTTGGACAGGGCGTAGATGGATGCAAGCGAAGGAGTTTTGTTTTCCGGCGTGGGAATCGGGGTGAGGATGCCGCCGTCCTCATGAACCAGTTCCCACCGGCGTGCTTTGAGCTGAACCATGTTTCTTTCGACACCGCTGCAGACAGTCCCGTCGGGACGACGGTAGAGTCCCTCTCCGTAGACACTCATGCTTGAAGCGACTATAAGCCTCTCAACCGGTCTCTCGATGAGAACCTGCAGCAGCACGGCGGTTCCGCAGTTATTAACATCCACGTACCTGGAGATCTCATACATGCTCTGCCCGACTCCGACAGTCGCGGCGAAATGGTAGACAGCGTCGACCCCGGCGAGTGCCCGGCGAACCGCCGATGGATCGCGCACGTCACCGACTACGAGTTCCACTTCGGGATTCAAGTACGACGGACGGTTCATGCCCGGGCCGTGCACCTGTTCGGCCAGGCAATCCAATGCACGGACACGACAGCCGTGTTCAAGAAGCTCATCAGCCAGCCGCGACCCGATAAAGCCGGCGCCGCCCGTAATCAGAATTGTTTTCGCCATCATCGTTTACACTCCTTCGTCCAAGACCGGCGACACCCTGCCCGGCCACAACGATACATGCTCGTATCACTGCCGATTGCAGAGGTTTGCACGTTGGGCTCAGAAAAAGCCCACCTCCATACGACTGTTACTCTCAACAGCATTGCTGGAGCTTTCAAGAAACGGGGCAGAGACCCCCGAATGAATTCAAACTCAGAAGCTCCATGGGGCGGTTTGCGACCGGTCTCAGAAGGCAAAGGACCGGGTTATCACCGCGAAGCCAAAAGGGGGCGCAGATCTTCAGATCTGCTGCTGGATTGAACGAATCGTGACATATCAACACAGTCGATGCAAGCTTACGCTTAGGATCGAAGAGAACGGCAAAATGGGGAATGAAGTTTGCATGAAGAGCATGCATGAGCAGTAAATCAGAGAAACGAAGAGGGGAAGATCTCCCCAAGGCAGGCGGAAAATCGAAAGAAAGCCGCACCACTCGCGCAGCAGCACAGGACCGCATTTCCAGAGCTGATGCAAACGAGTTGCACCTGTCTTCGAAGAAAGGAGTACAATCGAGCTCACAGAAGCAAGACAAGTCCCGCTATTATACTGAACCCGTGCCCAGCACCACCCCGGTCTCCGGAGCGTTCGGAAGGTCAGGCGGCCTGAGTGAAGCAGAAGAAGAGATGGTAACCCCGCATGAGGACGAGGAAAGCGACAGGACCGATTTCCTGGCCGAGAGGCGCAGGCAGAACAAGCGGGCAAGAAAATAGAGTGAACCTGACCTCAGGACCGCGCGTATTCGTTACGCCGGGCCCTGGGTCAGTTCCTCGACCGAGTCATGCGGTCTTGCGCTCGTGAATCCCTTCGGAGAATTCCTCGATCATCTTCTCGTTGAAGGCGGGGATGTCAGCCGGCTTGCGGCTGGTTACAAGTCCGTTGTCGACGACTACCTCGCTGTCGATCCAGCGCGCACCGGCGTTCTTCAGATCCTCCCGTATTGAGGGCCACGACGTCACGGTGCGTCCGTTGATGACCCCGGCATCTATCAAAGTCCATGGTCCGTGACAGATCGACGCAACCGGTTTGTTTGCGTCGAAGAACTCTTTCACAAACGCCACCGCTGCAGTGTTCATCCTGAGCCTGTCAGGATTCATCACTCCTCCGGGGAGCAGCAGGGCGTCGAAATCGCCGCTGTTGGCCTGCGACAGGGGAATGTCGACAGGGAACTCGTCCCCCCATTCCGTGTGATTCCATCCACGGACCTTACCCTCGACCGGCGAGATAATCAGGGCTTCGGCTCCGCTCTGAATCAGGGCTTCCCTTGGCTTTGTCAGCTCCTCCTGCTCAAAGCCATTTTCAACCAGGATGGCTACCTTTTTCCCGTTTAAGTTCTTTTGCATATTTACACCCGTGAATTTTCAAGTCTTTCAGTTGCTTGTGATGCATCATGTGTGCCACCTTGGAGCACGTACTGCTCTTTGCAAAGCATGACCAAGGAAAACCGGGGTTGGCTCTCACGCAGGAAGCTTGTTTCAGCGCTTCGTCCTGTATATAACTTGTGGGTAGGAATCTTGTAAAAACCTGTAGCCTCCGGACTCGCTCTATGGACGTCGTAATACTCTCGCGTATACAGTTTGCCCTTACAATCATGTTCCACTATCTCTTCCCTCCGCTGACGATAGGACTCGGTCTCCTGCTCGTGTTTCTCGAGGGGAGATATCTGAAGACGAAGGACCTCCAATACGAAGCCGCGACGAAGTTTTGGACTAAGATCTTCGCTCTGAACTTCGCCCTTGGTGTTGCTACAGGCATTGTGATGGAATTCCAGTTCGGCACCAACTGGGCTGCATATTCCCGCTATGTGGGAGATGTTTTCGGCTCAGCGCTGGCTGCCGAAGGGATCTTCGCCTTCTTTCTGGAATCAGGCTTTCTGGCGATTCTGGTTTTCGGATGGGACAGGGTGTCAGCGAAGATGCATTTCGTTGCAACGATCCTCGTTGCACTCGGATCGATCTTTTCCGCAATCTGGATCATTGTGGCGATCTCCTGGCAGCAGACTCCTGCAGGATTCGTTCTGCGCGAAGTCGCGACCCCGGCCGGAACGGTCATGCGCGCCGAGCTTGCCAGCTTCAGAGAGGTGTTATTCAATCCGTCGACGGTGGACCGCCTGGTCCATGTCCTGCTAGGGGCATTCGTCCTCGGCGCCTTCTTCGTTCTGAGCGTTTCCGCCTATTACCTGCTGCGGGAGCGGCATGTCGATTTCGCGCGGAAATCGTTCACGACGGCGATATGGGTGGCTGCGGTGGCTTCGATTGCCATGTTGATTTCGGGAGATTCGCAGGGAAGAATGGTCGCGCGCCACCAGCCGGCAAAACTCGCGGCGATGGAGGGCATCTTCCACACGACCGACAGCGGAGCTCCCATCCACGTTATCGGCATTCCCGACAGCGAAGAAAAGACGGTCCGGTACAGCCTCGAAATCCCGGGCCTTCTGAGTTTTCTGGTGCACCGCGACTTCAACACGCCAGTGCCCGGCCTTGACCAGTTCGGAGCAGATATCCCGCCGGTCGGGCTGACCTTCTTTTCCTTTCATCTTATGGTTGGGTTGGGAATTTACTTCATCGTAGTGACGCTGTACGCGCTCTGGTGCCTGAAACGGGGAACTCTGTTCAACAGGAAGTGGCTGCTCTGGGTCTTTGTGTTTTCCGTAATAGGCCCGTTCATAGCAAATGAGATCGGTTGGGTCGCGGCTGAAGTCGGCCGACAGCCCTGGATTGTCTACAATCAGCTCCGCACGAGTGAAGCCGTCTCACAGAATCTGACTCCGTCGCAGGTGCTCGGATCCATCATCATGTTCGGAGCTATTTACGCGATGCTGTTTGCCGTATGGATCTACCTTCTGAATGACAAGATCCAGAAGGGACCCGAACCGGTGTCAATTCCGCCGAAAGGATCTCTACGGGATGCCGTCGACGTTGCTTCCCGCTATCCAGGGCATACGGATTCATTGACCGAAGCCAAAGACAAAGATTGAGGAGCACATTCTGTGGACCTGAACCAGCTGTGGTTTATCCTGCTCGGCTTTCTCCTGGCCGGATATGCAATTCTCGACGGGTTCGACCTCGGAGTCGGCATTCTGCACCTTTCCGCCCGGGACGATCGCGAGCGACGGATCATGATGAATTCCATCGGCCCGATCTGGGATGGAAATGAGGTGTGGCTCGTCACATTCGGTGGAGCCATGTTCGCCGCCTTCCCAAACGTCTATGCAACGGTGTTTTCGGGATTCTACGTAGCATTCATGCTCCTTCTGTTTGCCCTGATTTTTCGCGCCGTTTCGATCGAGTTCCGCAGCAAGCGTGATTCTGCCGCCTGGAAGAGGTTCTGGGATTTTTCGTTCTTCGGCGCAAGTCTGCTCGCTACGTTTCTGTTTGGCGTGGCAGCCGGAAACGCCCTGATCGGCATACCTATCAACGCAGAGGGAGTATTCACGGGAGCGTTTCTTGATCTTCTCAGGCCTTACCCCATTCTCATCGGATTGCTGACGGTTTCATTTGCCGTGATGCATGGAGCCATTTATCTCTATCTCAAGACGGAGCAGGCGCTGCAGCAGCTCGTTCATCGCTGGATGTGGCGCGGCTTTGGCTTAAGCCTGATCAGCTATATGCTGGCAACAATCTTCACGATGGCGGTGATGCCGGAGGCGCTCCGCAATTTTCGTGAACACAGCTGGTCGTGGCTCATCGTGATAGCCACTGTGTTTGCCTTCGCCAATGTACCCCGGGCAATTTTTCTGGGCCGCCCATTCTATGCCTTCCTCTCCTCATCTTTTACCATCCTTGCGCTTGTCTTCCTCTTCAGCTTCACGCTGTACCCCAACATGGTGGTCTCCAGCACCTCCCCCGATTACAATCTGACGGTCTTCAACTCTGCATCGTCTGAAAAGACCCTCGGAATCATGACAGTCATCGCGCTGATCGGAATGCCCTTCGTTCTGGCCTATACAGCCGTGATCTATTGGGCGTTTCGGGGCAAGGTCAGGATCACCGAGCACAGTTACTGAGACTATCGGCGTTTACATGCCGCGCATCACTTCGCTATAGTTTGCGGGGCAGATGCTTACGGGATAAATGAAAGAACGGGGCTTTATTATGAAGAGGAAAGTTCCACCGTTTGCCACCGCGACCGAATGCTCCGAGGGGCACGAACTGATCCTGCAATCGATCGCAGCCAATGGCGTCAGAAAGATCTTCTTCTGCGGGGGCACCGATAATTTCTACTTCATGGAGTCGGTAGCCAGATTCAGGGCTGCGGGATTGCCTGTCCCCGATCTTGTCACGGTGCCGCACGAATCAAATGCCGTCTACATGAACATGGGGTATTTCCAGTGGACGGGAAAACCGCAGGTGACTATGCTGCACGTCGACTCCGGTACCATCAATGCCGGAGCCGCATGGCCCGAAGCATGGCAGGCGAATGCGGGAATCGTGGTGATAGCGGGACGCACGCCCTGGACGACGGCAAACGAACTGCCCGGTTCGAGAAGCCTGCACGTGCACTGGCAACAGGAAGTCTACGACCAGGCGGCGATCGTCCGCCAGTATACGAAGTGGGATTACGAAATAAGAACTGTCGAAAATGCGTCGCTGGTCATCCAGAGCGCCTTCAGAATTGCGGCTTCCGAGCCGTGCGGCCCGGTTTACCTCACACTGCCCCGCGAGGTAGCAGCCGCACGGCTGCAGGCCGGAGCTCCCCTGTATCAGCCGGCCGACTTCCAGCCGGCTCTTGCCCCGCAGGGAGATGCCGAGGCATTGCGCGAAGCCGCCAGGTTGCTGGTCGAAGCGGCCAATCCGGTGATTCTCGTCAAGAGTATGGGGAGGCATCCCGAAGCTGTGCCGGCGCTGGTTGAGCTCGCCGAAACGCTTTCAATCCCGGTGGCTTCCACCGACGTCTACATGAACTTTCCCATGCAGCACTGGGCCCGGTCAGAGCCCGATTTGCGAAACCGCGATGTTGTCCTGATCGTCGATCACAATGTCCCCTGGGTCGGCGAAGGACCGCAGAAGACCGCGAAGATCATCTCACTCGACGCAGATCCGGTGAGGCTCAAGCAGCCGCTTTGGGGATATCCCGTCCATATACCGATCACCTGCGACTCATCCAGGGCCATTCCCCTTCTCACCAGGATGGCTGAGGAATTCATCAGTTCGCGGACGAAGAAGATGATCGATGAGCGCAGGCTGGCGCTGCAGGCTGCTAAGAAGGCGGCAGACGCACGGCGGCGGGTGGAGATCGAAAAAGCCCGCGCCGCATATCCCCTCTCTCCGTTGTGGATCCGTGAATGCGTCAACCAGATTTCGGATGAAAACACGGTGCTACTCTGGGACATTGCCGCAATCGGCCAGGGAGACCGGACTCCTCCCGGACATGTCTTCGCGCAGTATTCCGCTAATCTGGGCAACAGCTGGCCGAGGGCTATAGGAATAAAGATGGCGGCGCCTGAAAAGACTGTGATCGCCAGCGGAGGAGACGGCTGCGCGATCTTCTCGAATCCCGAAGCGGCACTCTGGACTTCACGCCGGTACGCCGCTCCCGTTCTGTACATCGTCAACAACAATCACAGGTACCGCGCGGTCGAAGAGAATCTGGATGAATATGGTGGGCCGGAGAGCTGCGCCGGGAAAAGCGGGTTCAATGGATCAAGTCTTTCCCCGTCACCGGACTTCGCTATGATTGCAGCAGCCATGGGGGCCTACGGGGAGAAGGTAATGGAGCCGGAAACACTCCCCGCAGCACTGCGGCGCTGCATCGACGCCGTTCTCGGAGGACGGCCCGCCGTACTTGACACCGTTATCGTGAAGGAGTGACTTACCCTACCGCTTCCGTCGACTCGATGTCGATGGGAGTTTCGCTCAGAATCTCGCCGCCGATCCCCACGATCACGCAGGAAACGGGCACCCTCCGCCGGGCTCGGCCGGCGCCATCAACGACATGACGCAGCAGGCCACTGCAGCACGGCACCTGCATTATCATGACCCGGATTGACTTCACGCACGATTCATCAATCAGGGCGGCGATCTTGTCGGCATACACTTCCTGACGGGCGTCGAGCTTGGAGCACGCTATCGCCAGCGTTCTTCCCCTCAATGAAGTCCGGTGGAAATCGGCGTAGGCGTAAGCGACGCAATCCGCCGCTATAAGCAGATCCGAATTCCGGTAATGTGGCGCCGCCGGGTTTATAAGGTGAAGCTGAACCGGCCAGTGTGTAAGTTGAGAGGGCATTTCCTCGCCTTCTGGTATCGCTCGCTGCGCAGGAAACGAGAGGGTTTTCGAACCCGGGCATTGCCTGGCAGCACCAGCACTATTATGATCCGCAATCTGCGGAAACATATCAATCGCTATTTTGTGTTCCCGCAGGTATGAGACAGCCTGCTTCAGGTATGTGGACTGCCCGTGGTCTTTCAGGTGCTGCAGGTGGCCAAGGATTACGTTCCGTCCCTGGGGAACAATATTTCTGATCACCGCAAGTTCATCGTACGGTTCCGCTTCACGTTCCTCGACGGTAATGGCGCCTTCCGGACATGTACCAAGGCACGCGCCGAGTCCGTCGCAGAGCAACTCACCGACCAAACGGGCCTTGCCGTCGATGACCCTGAGGGCACCCTCAGGGCACCCGCTTTCGCAGGCACCGCAACCGTTGCATTTTTCCTCATCGATAGTGATGATCTTGCGTCTCATAATTTCCTCTCCCTTTCCATTAAAGATGGCACATCGGCCTTGCACCGTAATAGTGCCTTCCGGCGCGGCAATAGTCCTTGACGCACATCAAGAAAGACAAAAAGGATTCCGGAGCCCGGGTCCGGAGCCAAAAGAAAGCCAGGGGGTATTGAAACTCCGACTTTTGCCGCTTATCTTAATTCAAGCAGTCCTTTTTTCCCTCCCCCCTGGGCATTCATCCGCCCGCAATACTTCAGAAAGGAGCACCAGTATGATCGAGAATCTTCCTTTGAAAGTTGGTCAGAAAGTTCCCTCGTTCGAGATCGAGACATACGAGCCATCTGTTGGGGATTTCGGTACATTCAGCCTTGATAAAGCCATGGCAGAGAAGAAATGGACCATCCTTTTCTTCTACCCGGCGGATTTCACCTTTGTATGAGCGACCGAATTCGCTGCTCTGGCAGAGCAGTATGATCGATTCAAGAAGATGGGAGTTGAGGTCGTCACGATCAGCACCGACACCAAATTCGTGCATCTCGCCTGGCAAAGATCTGAAAAGGAGCTGGAGAAGGTCAAGTACCCCATGGGAGCGGATCCCAGCGGCAGAGTATCCCGCATGTTCGGAGTCTATGACGAACAGCAGGGAATCAATCTGCGGGGCACGTTCATCATAAACACCGAGGGGACACTGCTGAACGCCGAGGTGAACTTCTTCAACCTCGGGCGCAACATCGATGAACTGATGAGAAAGTTCAAGGCGAATATCTACCTGAGCAAGAAGACGAACGAGGCATGCCCGTCAAAATGGAGAGAAGAAGGGGATGTGACCCTTACCCCTTCAGCCTCGATGGTCGGCCATGTGCACGAGGCGCTGCATAAATAGCATCTGGGACATCGGGCCTCCGAGCCGTTCGGCCGGAGGCTCGAAGCTAAGCGTGGATGAGCCGACGAACCCCGGAGATACGTATCGGGACATCGGGATACCAGTACAACCACTGGAGAGGGATCTTCTATCCCGAAAAACTGCCCCAGAACCGCTGGCTCCAGTATTACTCCCAGCACTTCGACACAGTCGAAATCAACAACACTTTTTACCGTCTCCCTTCAGAACAGGCTTTTGACAGCTGGCGTGATCAGGCAAGAAAAGGATTCCTTTACGTCCTGAAATTCAGCCGCTACGGTTCTCATTTAAAGAAGCTGAAAGAACCTCAGGAGCCGGTCTTCAGGTTTATGTCCCTGGCTTCGCGGCTGGATGGTTTCCTCGGTCCAATCCTGGTGCAGCTCCCACCCCGCTGGCATATCGATCCGGGCAGGCTGGAAGACTTCCTTGACGCCGTCCCGGGCAACCAGCGGTGGGCAATCGAACTTCGCGACCCCTCATGGTTTCATGAGGATGTCTATTCGATCCTGCGGCGTCACAATGCGGCGCTGTGTTTCCACGACATGATCAAGGATCACCCGCGGCCGGAAACAGCCGATTGGATCTATCAGCGCTTTCACGGGACTTCCGGTCATTCAGGCAATTATTCCCGGCAGCAGCTCGAGAGGGAGGCGAAACTGATCAAGCAGTACCTCGCACAACGCAAGGACGTCTTCGCCTATTTCAACAACGACGTTCACGGCTATGCGATCGCCAACGCACTCGATCTGCGCGGGCTCGTGACCTGATCTTCACTCGCCGATGATTTTGATCATGATCCGCTTCCTGCGCCTGCCGTCGAACTCGCCGTAGAAGATCTGCTCCCACGGGCCGAAATCGAGCTTTCCGTTCGTGACCGCAACAACCACTTCGCGTCCCATGATCTGCCGTTTGTGGTGAGCGTCTCCATTGTCTTCACCTGTCCGGTTGTGGTGATAGCGTTCGGGACTCGGATCGAACGGCGCAAGTTCCTCCAACCAGCGCTTGTAGTCTTCATGCAGCCCGGGCTCGTCGTCATTGATGAACACGCTCGCGGTGATATGCATCGCATTTACGAGCACCAGGCCTTCTTTAATTCCGCTGTCCTTCAGTGCCTCCCTGACTTCCGGGGTGATGTTCAGGAAACCCATCCGGGATGGAATATTAACTTCCAGTACCTTGCGATATGATTTCATCTTGATGCTCCATTCCTGAGTGGACTTTCAGGATAAGGTATAACACACATCATCTCCCGTTCCTGACAGCTTGCACGAACCGATGCAATCAACTACAATAGCTCTCTGCCTTAATTCAGGGTTCTGCTTTGACTTATGGCGCCGTACCCAAGTGGCTAAGGGGGAGGTCTGCAAAACCTTTATTCAGCGGTTCGAGTCCGCTCGGCGCCTCCAGAAACTCGCTAGAACAGTACTTCCCTTGCGCCGGCACTTGGCCGGACCGTGAATATTTCCGGCTCTATCCGGAACGCGTCCGCATATTCGCGTGAGACGTTTTCCCGAAATGAGTCGAAGTTTCGATGCAGGACCAGATTTACGGTACAGCCGCCAAAACCGCCCCCGGTCATCCGCGCTCCCAACACCCCGGGCTGCTGCTGAGCGCTCCTTACAAGCAGATCGATCTCGTCGCAGCTGACTTCGTAATCATCCCTCAGCGAGCGATGCGAATCCGACATCAACCGTCCCATAGTGGCGGCGTCGCCTCCTTCCAGTGCGGCAGCGGCGGCCAGAGTTCTTGAGTTCTCGGTGATAACGTGACGACATCTGCGATAGACAGTCTCTGGAAGCAAAGACCGGTGATTCTCAAGCTGCTGGAGGGTTACGTCCCGCAGAGCCCGGACGCCTGGAAGCACATTACCCAGCAGTTCCACTCCGGCGCGGCAATCCTGCCGGCGCTGGTTGTACTCAGATGAAGCGAGTGTGTGGCGCACGCGGCTGTCGCAGACCACAACCTCGTAATCGCCCAGACGCAAAGGCACAGGCCTGGCTTCGAGTGAACGGCAGTCCAGCAGCAGTGCGTGACCTTCAAGCGCGTGTACGGAGATGAACTGATCCATGATTCCGCTCTGGATTCCCACGTGGTTGTGTTCTGCGGTCTGTCCGGCGAGCGCAAGCGACAGCCGATCGATGGTATTTCCTGAGACGGCTGCGAGTGCCGTCCCGAGCGCCATTTCGAATGCCGCCGATGAGGAGAGCCCGCCGCCGATGGAGACGTCGCTCTTGATTGCGATATCCGCACCGGCCGGCCGTATGCCGCGATCCTCAAGCGCAGCCGCGATCCCTTCGACGTAGTCGGACCAGCTGCCACGCCGCCCGGAACCGAGATTTCCCAAGTCCCGTTCCAGCGTCTCATCCAGGTTCAACGACCACACGCGAAGTTTGGCGTCCTGTCGCGGCGAGACTGCTGCAGCGGTTCCACGGTCGATGGCCATCGGGAGGACAAACCCATCGTTATAGTCGGTGTGTTCGCCGATGAGATTCACCCTCCCGGGTGCACAGAACACCCTCGGTCTCATCCCGAAACGTGCCTGAAATGCTGTCGCCAGGTCTGCAATGTCGATCATTGTTCGTTCGCAGGCCAAAGCACCGGATCGATATGGCCTCTCAGTTCTTCAGCCTTCTCCTCGGCAAGAGTGTCATTGATGAACATGCCCGCCCCGGTCTCGCTCCCGGCAAGGTATTTGAGTCGGTTCGCGGCCCTGAGCGGCGGATAGAACTCCATATGGAAATGGTAGTAGTCGTATTCGGCACCGTCGCTCGGCCGCTGGTGCAGTACCATCATGTAAGGGAAGGGTCGATCGAAGAGCCGGTCGTATGCGACCAGGAGGGATTTCAGTACACACGCAAGATCCTTTTCCTCGATTTCGCTGAAATCCGTGAGAGCCTGCAGGTGGCGGCGGGAGACGACGTGCACTTCATAAGGCCAGCGCGCAAAGAAGGGTATGTAAGCGGAAAAGCTATCGTTCTCAACGATGATGCGGCGGCCGTCCTTTTGTTCCTCAAGGAGAATGTCGCAGAGCAGGCATCGTCCCGATTCCTGACGATGCCGTCGCGCCCGGTCGAGCTCCTTCCGGATGACCGGAGGGACGAAGGGATAACCGTAAATCTGGCCGTGCGGATGGTGCAGAGTGACGCCGATCTGTTCGCCCTTGTTCTCAAATATGAACACATAGTGGACATAATCGCGTGCCCCCAGCTCGGCAAAGCGGTCGCGCCAGACACGGATCAGCTTAAATATCTGCTCTACACTCTCCTGCGCGAGGCTCGAGTGGTGCCTGGGAGCATATAGAACAACTTCGCAAATCCCTTCTCCCGGCCGAACCGGGTAGAGGTCGCTCCCCTCGACAGCAGGCGTGTCAGGAGAAGGACGCAGGCTTGGAAAGCGGTTCTCGAAAACCACAATATCGTAGTCAGGTTCAGGCACTTCTGTTGGAAATCCGCCCGGCTTCGTCGGACAGAGTGGACAGAAGTCCTCAGGAGGGAGAAAGGTTCTCTCCTGACGGTGCGTAGCAGTCGCGACCCATTCTCCAAGCAGGGGATTCCAGCGGAGTTCACTCATACAATCCGATCACCTCGGCGCCGACGGTTTGTCATTCTTCGGGTCAGGGCCCGCTTTCTCTCTCTTCGAAGGACTCGATTCGCGTTTCTCGTCGCTGAAATCATAATAAATCAAGTACCGGCCGTCCGGCAGCTCGATCTGACGTTTTCGCATAGCCGTGCCTCATCGTATTCAAACTTCCTATCGTTTCCCGGCAGTTTTCGATACATTCCCGGAACTGCTCGAGCAGCGGCGTTTCCAGCCATCGGCCGCCGGCGTCGACCTTGTCTCTGAGCCGGAAGAGGCCGAGCTCCATTCTGTAATCCTCAATCTTAAGCCGGCCGTAGCGGTAGCGCCAGTCGATCATGGTGAACATCGGAAACCAGGTGTAGCCGATGACCGGCACTCCGCGGCTTCTCAACGATTTGATTACCCTGAGCGACGATTTGAGCCAGCCGGCGCGCACCTCATCCGGCCCGAAGGCGCTCGTCT
This sequence comes from Acidobacteriota bacterium, assembly GCA_012719355.1. GTDB lineage: Bacteria > Acidobacteriota > UBA6911 > UBA6911 > UBA6911 > UBA6911. Next base: position 50,524 of record JAAYAM010000117.1, on the reverse strand, counting down.
CCGTCAGCATGATGGGCGCTTTGTAGCGGTCGTAGTAATCCTCGATGAGCTTGCCGAAGACCGCTTCGTCATGCTGTATCGCCCGGTTCCCTACTTTGCCGCGTGGTGTAATGAAAAACTCCCTCGCAGACCACTGGGGATAGAAGTTCATCCCGAGCACGTCGATATCTATCTTCTGTTCCGCAAGTTCCCGCAACTCGTCCGGTGAAGCTCCGCTGCGAATCAGCCACAGATAGAGCGGATGCTCGGGATCCACCCGCCCGGTCAAGAGGTCGTAGCAGAGGTATCCCCTGTGGTTGTCATCGGTCGCAAGGATCTCCAGGTCGGCGCGCGCCGCGCGGCTTAATCCGGTTGCTTCAACATGCACCAGAACCGCTTCCGGATCGAGTTTCCTGATGGCGGCCACAGACTGCAGGATTCCCTTTGCCAGCTGCAGCATCACGCGCACGTACCCGCTGTCGCCGCGGAGATATGGAGGCCACAGACCGCGCTTGCCGCACATCAATGCATTGACCACCGGTTCATTGAGCGGTGTATACCAGTGAACCAGACCGGCGTAGCGTTCTACAAAGGCCGAGATGTAGCGCGTGACCGCCTTCGGATAATCGGGACTGGCGAATTCTCTGCGGAGCCAGAAAGGACAACCGTAGTGCATCAGATCAACGATCGGGGTGATGCAGAGCTCCTTCACGATGTAGGAAAGAACTTCATCCGTCCATCGCCAGTCGAACTCACCCGGAAACGGTTCAGTACGGTACCAGGGAACGCCCCAGCGCAGCGCCGTGACTCCGGCACGGGCAGCCAGCCGCAGGTCTTCGCGCCAGTTCTCGTAATGACCCATCAGCTGATACTCATCAAGCGACCGGTGCCCTGTTTTCGTCTGAGGTACGAAGGTGTCTTCAATGCCGCTGGCCCAGACGAAATGCTCCGGGCCTGATCCCAGCTCAATCATTTCAAACTTCCTTTATCCAGGCTGATTCAACGAAGTCAGGCGCACAAGATCAAAAGCAGCGCGCGCTCTGTTGACATACAATGCAATGCCACCGGGAGTGCACGGGATTTCAAGAGTTCCCAGTGCCTCGCCTTCCCGAAATACCTGCAAGTGATCTTTCCTTCTGCGAAATCTGAACTGTTCCGCGCGACGCAGATCGAAACCGGCCGGAAGCGGCCAGGCCCCGCTTTCCCGCTGCCACTGCCAGACGAGCTGCGGCCAGTTCTCGCGAAGTTCAACCCTCAGGAGGGCTCCTTCGCCCTCCCCGGTCAACAGCGGGTAGAAACCGTAGCACGAATCCGGTGCTGCATCCGTCACGAGACGGGCGTTGACAACCAGTTCATAGTCTTCGAGAGAATGCTCTTTCACGATGAGTGAGTTCTGGACGCCCGCTTCTTCCTGGAGGAGCTCGCCGTCGACGATCCGCCATACTCCGGAGATTCCTGCCGGAGTATGCCACTCGGCTTGGTCAGGGTCGCCGGCAATGCCGTAAAAGTCGTCTTCGAATCCGTACGTAATGGAACACGCCTTGAATGAACAGGGGAGAGAGTTGGAAAAAAGCGTGAGTCTGTCGGGCGGCGCCTTCAGGCGGCCGCGCCAGCGGCGTGCTCTGCCGTCGATCTCAACATCGATTCGGGCTCCATTTACCTCGACTCTCAATCCGTGAAATACCGAAATCGGGAATCCGTGCGGAAGCTCGATTCTGCTCCTGATGTCTTCCTCCGGCGCGGCGCAGACGACCGCAGATCCGTCGGTATGGGAGAATCCGATGGTGAACAGACGAGTTCCGCCCCGTGACAGACGAAGGCCCATTTCGGCTTCTTGATCGGGTTCCGCGTCAGGCGAGGCGGCAAGGCTTACTTCGATCATGAAACTGCTCGACGCCAATTCAGTCCCGGCCTCGGCCGGTTCTTCCGCCGCGGGATGAATCAGCTCTCTTTCTTTCTCAAGCCAAAGCCCTGAGGTTTGCCGGAAGATCGGGCACAGCGGAGCATTCGGGTTTTCCTGCGGTGTGGTACTCGGGCCTAAAACAGACAGGCGGTCACCAACCCATTCGAGCCGGTCCAGCGACAGGAGGCGAGCGCTCCCGTCCGGGGCCCATCTGTGATACACACAGTACAGCTGGCGGTTGTCGGGTCCCCGGACAACCGAATTGTGGCCTGGACCCACAACCACGCCGGGAATAGTCGACAGCACCAGCGGCACTTCTCTGCTATGTTCCAACTGAGACCATTCCTCGCGCGAGTGTATGGAATCAGCGAGAGCATAGCTTACACCATAGCTGGGGTTTTTCCAATTGCCCCCGCTGAACATCTGATAGTAGCGGCCTTTGCGTTTCAGGACGAACGGGCCCTCCACTGTATGCCAGCGTACACCTCCCTTTTCGATTCGGTGCGGATCGAAGACCTGCCAGTCGAAGCGCGGAAGCGTGACAGGCCGCGGGTTCCCTTCCAGAGTCAGCTCGTCGATCATTCTGTCGACCACCGTCCCCGTTCCTATGTGGGTATGATTCAGGAAATCCGTGGCATAGAAAAGATATTTTGATCCATCTTCATCCTCGAAGAAGTGGGCGTCGATTGCGAAGGCTTCCCGGGTAAGGGCCCTGCCTGAATCGTGGAACGGCCCTTCAGGCGACATCGCGACAGCGGCTCTGAGCTTCATATTGAAGCCGTCACCCACGCTGTAGTACAGGTAGAAACGGCCATTGCTGTAGATCGCTTCGGGCGCCCAGTACTCGGGAGCATCACCCGGGAGCGGGTCCATCGCCCCTCCGAGGCTCGTCCAGTGAACGAGGTCCACGGAATGCAGGACGTTGAAAACACGGCCGTCGGACGCCCAGCCGGTCGAGTAGCACCAGTATTCGCCGCAGTATTTCAGGATGAAGGGGTCAGGGCAGCTTCCGGGGTACACAGGATTGATATAGTACATTTGATATAGCCAACTGCATGATTATGCGGCATAACCCTCCGGGTGTGCCTGCAGCCACTCCCATGCAGATCCGATTATCTTGAACAGATCCTGGCGCTCAGGCCTCCAGCCCAGCTCTCTGCGGATCTTTTCGGAACTCGCGACAAGCACCGCCGGATCGCCGGGGCGCCGGCTCACGAATTCAACCGGTATGGCCTTACCCGTTATCCCTTCTGCCATCTCGATTACCTCCCGCACCGTATAGCCGGCGCCGCCACAGCCTAGGTTGAAGATGCGGCCGGTGAACCGTGAAGTGAGTGCCGCGAGAGAAAGGACGTGCGCCCGGGCCAGATCGGTGACGTGAATGTAGTCTCGCACGCAGGTCCCGTCCCTGGTGGGATAGTCGTCGCCGTAAACATGAAGGAACGGCCTCATTCCCAGGGCCGCCTGGAGCACGAGAGGGATCAGGTGCGTCTCCGGCTGGTGCCATTCCCCGAATCGCTCACTTGCTCCTGCGGCATTGAAATAGCGGAGCGAGACGTAGCTCAGGCCATATGCCGCGCAATACCAGTGGAGCGCGCGCTCAAACGCCAGTTTCGTCTCTCCATACGGATTCAGAGGACAGACAGGATCATCTTCGTCTACCGGCTGCTTTGACGGTTCGCCGTACACCGCAGCGGTGGACGAAAAGACGATGCGGTTGACACCGCATTCTCTCATAGACTCGAGAAGCGCAATTCCGGCAACGAGATTATTGTGGTAGTACCTGCCCGGGTCGGCCATCGATTCACCGACCAGCGAATCGGCAGCCATGTGAATCACTGCTTCGATTCCGTATTGGAGCAGCGCTTCAATGAGAACGGCGCGGTTGTTCAGATCGGCCTTTATTAAGGGAATTTCGCCGGGGACGGCACCGGCATGCCCTTTTACAAGACTGTCATACACCACCACCTGGTGTGCCGCTTTGAGGAGTTCCTCATTGACGATACTCCCAATGTATCCTGCCCCTCCGGTGACCAGAACGCGCATCAGCTTCTCCCGATTTCGAGACGGCGCTGTGCGTTTCGCAAAGCTGCCAGCATCGGCCTGCAGCAGACTCGTTCCAAACAGCCGTCCATCCGGATCAAATCCCACAGTCCCATTCGGGTCCACACGTCCGGTTCATGCCATTCGGGCATTCCGAGAATGGGATAGATGCAGATGCCGCGGAGCGGAATATTGCTGTTCAGAAGCAATTCAGCCTCATCGGCGACGCGGTTCAGCCAGCCGCTCCTGCGAGCGCCTACATGACTGGTCTCCGTTATGATTATCTCATTTCCGGGGTAACGTTCCGCCACAGAGCAAATCAGCCGGCCGAGACTGCAGTATCGCGGGTCGTCTTCCTCCAGAGGCGTTTCGGGCCTGTTGAGCACCCATTGATTGGTCCAATAGTAGTTCACCCCGACGATATCAAGAAGTTCCGGGCTCCCGCCGAGTTCCGGGCGGACGCGGCCCGCCAGCATATCCCATGACTGGAAGACTACCTCGTTGTTGAAATTCTCAGCCGCGCGCACCTCCTCAGGCGAGTCATCGGGTGCAACCACGCGGCAGATTGGATCGACGGTGAGAAAGCGTGCCTCCGGGCAGACGTCCAGAATCGCCTGCGATGCACGAATTGCGGCTTCGATGAGCCGGATTTTCAGCTCGCTCCCACGGCCTTTCACATGAGGTGCAAACAGGCCCATTTCTCCCGCCGCCCAGGCGAAATAGGAAGGCTCGTTTATGAGGGTAAAGCAGTAGGGTCCATCGCTGTGACGGGTGATGTGCAGCGCGACAGTGCCGCAGTAATCGACGAAACGGCCGATGAAGTCAGACGAGAAAAGGTTCAGACCTTCGGGATAGCCGAAATGAAACAGATCATAGGAAAGCTGGATATTGTGCCTGCGTGCCGCCTTTAGAACAATGTCCACCGTCGTGAAATCGTAATAGAATCTCTTCTGCACCAGCCGCCAGCGCACCCCTTCGCGCGCCGCGCGGATTCCCGCCTTTCGAAGCAGCCTGTAGTCTTCGTCTATCTGCACGTCGTGCCGCGTCGCCGCTATCTGATCGATCCACTGGCCGTGGCGGTTGAACCCTGTCGTGCACTCGAAGCCCGCGATGAAAAAACTGCTGAACACGGTATCCCTCACATGCAATTTACTATCTGTTCAGTGAAGCCTCGTGACCGCGTTCAAGTGGGAGATGAAGCAGCCTGGCCGCCGAACCGCTGCTGACCCAACCGCTCCGTATTTTCGAATACACAGTCAGGGCCTGTGCGGTGACCTGATCCATGTTGTAGTACCTGTATGTAGCAAGCCTCCCCACAAAATACACTCCCGTCGCCGCGCCGGCCAGCTCTTTGTATCTTGCGTACAGTTCACTGTTCTCAGGCCGTGGAACCGGGTAGTAAGGATCGCCCTCGGAACACGGATACTCGTAAACAATGCTTGTCTTTGAATGCTCCTGCCCGGTCAGATATTTGAACTCAGTAACGCGGGTGAATGGATGCTCATTGGGGTAGTTGATGACCGGGGCGGGCTGGAATACCCTGACATTGCGGGTCTCGTGCCTGAATTCGAGCGAACGGTAGGGGAGTTTTCCGAAGCGGAAATCGAAGAACTCATCAACCGGTCCTGTGAAGATGACTTCCCTGTGCGGTATGCAATCTCTTATTTCCTTGTAATCGGTGTTCAACAGAATCTTTATCTTCGGATGGTCCAGCATGTTCTCGAACATCCGCGTATAGCCGAGCAACGGCATCGCCTGGTAGGTGTCGGTAAAGTAGCGGTCATCACGATTTGTCCGTGTCGGCACACGCGCCGTTACCGACGCGTCCAGTTCGGAAGGATCGAGCCCCCACTGCTTTCGCGTGTAGTTCCGGAAGAACTTCTCGTAGAGTTCCCGTCCCACCTTCGAGACGATTACCTCTTCGGAAGTTCTTGCACCCGTCCGCGGCTCGGCGACCGAGTTGAAGAAATCGGCAAGCTGAAAAGACGTCAGGTTCAGGCCGTAGAGCCGGTTGATCGTATCGAGGTTTATCGGGATCGGAAGCAGTTGGCCGTCGACGCTAGCAAGGACACGATGTTCGTACGGCCTCCATTTAGTGAAACGCGACAGATAATCGAATACGTTCGCCGAGTTGGTGTGGAATATGTGCGGGCCGTATTTGTGGACCAGAATACCGTCTTCGTTGTAGTGGTCATAGGCGTTGCCGCCGATATGATTGCGCCGGTCGATGAGGAGGATGTATTTCCCGCCATCTCGGGCAAGCCGTTCAGCCAGCACGCTCCCGGCGAAACCTGCACCGACGATCAGGTAATCAAACATCACTCTCCCCCGCGACTGTTCCCTGCCGTGCGGGGGTGATCGCTCTTTCCGGGCGCCGCTGTTCCGTACGCTCTGCAAGCGCCTTCTTTATCAGCCGCATCATCGAGGTCCAGGTTGCGTCCCAGGAATTACGAGAGAGGAGACTGTCGACTCGTTCGAGCCAGCCGGGATCGTTCCTGCGTTGCAGAATGCGTTCGACTTGAGATACGAAATCGTGCGATGAATCGGCTATCGCAACAACCTTCTGTTTTCCGTAAATCCGCACCACGTCCCGGATTGAAGTCGACACGACCGGTTTTCCGGCCGCCAGATACTCGGGAGTCTTGGTAGGGGAGATGAAGCGAGTGGACTCATTCCGTGCAAAAGGCATAATCCCGATCTCCCATCCGGCCATATACTGAGGGAGCAGAGAGTACGGGCGCGGCCCCAGGTAGTGAATGTTCGGACCGCGCGGCAGTTCGTTCTCTGCCAGCTTCGCCACCGGCCCTATCAGGATGATGCTCCAGCCTGGGCGCAACGACGCGATTTCCCTTACCAGTTGCAGATCCATGCGTTCATCTATTACGCCGGCGAATCCCAGGCGCGGAGGAGGGATCCTCAGTTCGTCGGCCGGGATTTCGACAGGATCGCGCGCCCTGGCAAAATGGGCGACATCGATACTGGAGGGGAATGGATGGATGTTACGATGCTGCTTCGCACGTGCTTCATAGAGGCTGATTCCCCCTGTGAAGACAATATCGGCCTGTGACATCAGCTTTTCCTCGTTCGCCTTGAGTTCGGGAGGGGCGCCGCGGAAAGCGGACAGTTCGTCCATGCAGTCGTACACCACGAGGATGGGATCGAGATCGATGGTAAAAGGCAGAGCCATCGGGGTGTAGTACCAGGCGATGCACTCGCGGATCCGGCAGGCGCGGAACAGTTGCTTCAGGAGCCTGCGCAGGACGTTGACGGTACGTGAGGCGCCGAGTCCGGCAGGAAGTCGCGGAACTATTACCCGTACGCCGCCGGAACCTTCCTTCAGCTCGATTGTCGCCTTCGAGCGATCATTTTCAAACACAGGCTCTTCCACAAAGAAGACGCGATGTTCACGCGCACACCGGCTCAACAGGTGTTGCGGCCGCTGAAAGACGAAGTCCCATCGCAGATGCGAAAAGCACACGAAATCGGGCAGTATGCCGCTCTTTAATGGAAATGAAGATTGTACACGCATTTATCCATTCCGTTCTTCGCTCGGGCGTCCGGCTAAAAGCCCGTGGCAGAGCACGGCCTAATGCAACAGAGGTGCTGTCAAAGCAGCAGGGTTTGTAGTGTCTTTTAGCCGTTCGGGAAGTATGGGGCCCGACGCTGCAGAGTTCCCTTTGTGTTCGGGAACCATTTACTGAACAGTAGCAATTACAACATGCGTTTGCAACTGGTGGTTTGGCTGAACGGTCCTGCGGCGACCTAGCTAGTAAATGCCGAGCTGGAGTCTGCCCGCTTCCGAAATCATGTCCGGAGTCCATGGTGGATCCCACACAATGTCGACTTTGGCGGAAGTGACTCCCGGTATTTCGCGCACTCTCATTTCAACCTCTACCGGAAGCGACACCGCCACAGGACATCCCGGCGACGTCAAAGTCATTTGAATTGAGACCGCGCCTTTCGGTGTGACATCGACACTGTAGACGAGACCGAGCTCGTAAATATTCACCGGGATCTCGGGATCGTAGACTTCCCTCAGCACATCAGTAACCTGCTCCCGCAGGTCGTTGTTTTTCTTCTTTGAAGAGCTCATCGTTTTTACTCCGTCGCGACAGTCTCGGCTTTCTGATTCAGCGCCGCGTGCATCGTGTGCCAGGCGAGGGTGGCGCACTTCACACGCACCGGGTATTCACGTACGCCCGAGAAGACGGCAAGCTTCCCGATATCGGCAAATTCCGGCCCGCCGGAATGGTTTGTCACCAGCCGGTGGAACTGATCGAAGACTATTCTTGCTTCCGCTTCGGTCTTCCCTTTCAAGTGTTCGGTCATCATCGAAGCGGAAGCAGTTGAAATGGCACAGCCTGTCCCGATGAATGCAATATCGGCGAGGACTCCGTTCTCCAGCCGCATGTAGACGCTGATCTTGTCGCCGCAGAGCGGGTTGTAGCCGTCCGCCTGCCTGTTGGCATTTTCGATTCTGCGGAAATTGCGCGGCCGCTTGTGATGATCGAGGATGACTTCCTGATACAGGTCCCGCAGATCTGACATTACCGGAACACCTCTTTTACCTTTCTGAGCCCATGAACCAGGGCCTGGATATCTTCACGGGTATTGTACAGGCCGAGAGACGCCCTCGCGGTGGCGGGAGTGTGGAAGAAGTCCATCACCGGCTGTGCGCAGTGGTGGCCCGTCCTGATCGCAACCCCTTCCTTGTCGAGTATGGTGCCGATATCGTGTGGATGTATCCCTTCGATGATGAACGAAAGCACACTTGCTTTTTCCCGGGCGGTTCCGATGATCGTCAGCTCGTCCAGCGTCCAGAGTTCCATCGTGCCGTATTTCATCAGGTCGTGTTCGTGAGCCCGGATGTTCTCCAGTCCTATCGATTCGAGGTAATCGACGGCTGCTCCCAACCCTATTCCTCCGGCGACATTAGGGGTGCCCGCCTCAAATTTGTATGGGAGGCGGTTGTACAGAGTCTTCTCGAATGTGACATAGCTGATCATATCTCCGCCCCCCTGGTAAGGAGGCATCTCTTCCAGCAGGTTCTCCTTTCCGTACAGAACGCCGATTCCGGTCGGGCCGTACATCTTGTGACCCGAAAAAGCGAGGAAGTCGCAATCCAGTGCCTGAACGTCGATTGGCACATGTTGCACGGCCTGAGCGGCGTCCAGAAGCACCGGAATGTTTCTCTCGTGCGCCAGCCGGATTATCTCCTGCACGGGGTTGATCGTTCCGAGCGCGTTCGAGATATGAGTCACGGCGACCAGCCGCGTCTTTGGACCAAGGAGCTCCCGGTATTCGTCAAGCATGAATTCTCCGGTGCGCGTGATCGGCACCGTTCGGATCCTGGCGTTCTTCTCCTCACACAGGAGCTGCCAGGGGACGATGTTGGAGTGGTGCTCCATAGCCGAAATGACAATCTCGTCGCCGGCACCGACGTGAGTGCGTCCGTATGTCTGGGCAACAAGGTTCACAGCCTCTGTCGTCCCCCGCACGAAGACGACCTCCTGAAGGGAATTGGCGTTGATGAATCGGCGGATTTTTGAACGGCTGTTTTCGTAGGACTCCGTCGCCCGTTCGCTCAGGTAATGGACCCCCCGGTGTATGTTGGCACATTCCCGGGTGTAGAACCGTGTCACCGCATCGATCACGCTCTGCGGTTTCTGGGTCGTCGCCGCATTGTCCAGGTAAACGAGGCTCCTTCCATTTACCGGCTCTCTGAAGATCGGAAAATCCTCACGTATGCTTGATACATCGTAGGCCAACTCCGGCCTCGCGGTATCTTTCCCTGTGCCCGCTGTCATGGTAAACCCCGCGTAGTCTCGTGTCTCGACAACCTGTTCATCAACACCAGGTCGATCTGGCACTGGATGGGTTTAATCTTGATTGCTGCCAGCATCTCGCTGGCGAAGGCGTACGTCAGGAGCGTCCGCGCCGCGTCCCTGTCAATCCCGCGGGACCGAAGATAGAAAAGCTCTTCTTCGTTCAACTGTCCGATTGTCGCCCCGTGGGCGCATTTTACGTCATCGGCAAAAATCTCGAGCTGCGGCGTCGTATTGATCCCTGCGTGCCTCGAGAGGAGCAGATTCTTGTTTGTCTGCCGGGCGTTGCTCTTCTGCGCGTCTTTCCTTACGACCACTCTGCCATTGAAGACTCCGGTTGAGTTCTCATCGAGAATTCCCTTGTAGAGTTCCCTGCTGGTGCAGTTGGGCATGGCATGGTCGATGGTCGTGTGATTATCGACGTGCTGATGCCCTTTTGTGACGTACAGTCCATTGAGCTCGCAATCGGCGCCGCTGCCGTTCAGCACGACATTGAAGTTGTTGCGGGTAATCGCGCCTCCCAGCGAAACGGAATGCGAGGAGTAGCTGCTGTCACGATCCTGGACTACGTGGAGTGTGGTAAGGTGGAAGGAAGAGGGGCTCTCGCGCTGCAGTTTGTAGTGCCCCACGCTGCAGTTTGGTCCAATCAGAACCTGGGTCACCGAATCGGTGAAATAAATTCCCCTGTCGAGGCCCGCGTAGCTTTCAACGATGTCGGCCTGACTCCCTTCATCCAGAACAATGATATTGCGCGGAAATGATGCCGTCGGGTCCGTACGGCTCGACGACAGAAACAGGAGGTGAATGGGTTCTTTGACCGTCGTGCCCGGAGGAAGATAGACAAAGGCACCGTCCGACATGAATGCAGTGTTCAGGGCCCGGAACGCATCATCCTCCGAAAGGCTGTTCAACAGCAAGGGCTCCAGCAGCTCCCGGTCTGTCTCGAGCGCCTTTGCGAGGCTGATGATCCGGACTCCCTTCGGCAGAAACTTCACCGTCGAGAGGTTCTCGGAATAAGAGCCGTTGAGAAAGACGAGCTGCGTGCAGCGCGCTTCGCACAGGGTGTAGCTGGAGATGTCCGCGACCGTCAATGAGTCGGGCTTCGGATCGGCCGGCCTGAACGCGGTTCCGGCTATGGGAGAGATATTGGTGAAGCGCCACTGTTCATCGCGTGTCGTTGGAAGACCGAGCGCCTCAAAGCGAGCGAGCGCATCTTTCCTGAGGGAAGCAAGCCACGGGTGGCGCCCGTTCATGCTGCGTTCAAACTCGGCGAAATTCGAGATATGGCTGTTTTTCTCGTCCACCAGATCGATCATCGTTCCTCTTACGACATCACCGCCGGTTTGCTGCCGGTTCCGTTTTCGAGCCACGCGTATCCTTTCTCTTCAAGCTCCAGGGCAAGTTCCTTTCCCCCGGATTTGACAATCCGCCCGTCAAGCAGAACATGTACTTTGTCCGGAACTATATAGTTGAGCAGCCGCTGATAGTGAGTGACCAGCACTATCGACCGGTCCGGCCTCCGCAGCGCATTGACTCCATCGGCTACGGTCCTGAGGGCATCGATGTCGAGTCCGGAATCGGTTTCGTCAAGTATGGCGAGCTTCGGCTCGAGCACCGCCATCTGGAATACTTCGTTCCGCTTCTTCTCGCCGCCGGAGAACCCCTCGTTGACCGCGCGGTTGATGAGGCCTTCATCCATGTCGACCAGTTTCATCTTCTCTTTCGCGAGAACCAGGAAATCCATGGCATCGAGCTCTTCAAGGCCGTTGTGCTTCCTGATCGAGTTAAGCGCGGTCTTGAGGAAATACATGTTGCTCACTCCCGGGATTTCGACAGGGTACTGGAAACCGAGAAATATTCCTTCACGCGCGCGGTCCTCGGGCAGCATTTGAAGGAGGTCCGTCCCGTTGTACAGCACCTTGCCCCTTGTCGGGGTATATCCTTCGCGTCCGGCCAGAACTTTGGCCAGCGTGCTCTTGCCTGAGCCGTTGGGGCCCATAATTGCGTGAATTTCGCCAGGGTTGACCACGAGGTTGATCCCGTGCAGGATTTCCTTTCCATCTATCGACACATGCAAATCTCTGATTTCCAGCATTATTTCCCCTCTCCACCAGAACGGTTCAGCCGACACTCCCCTCGAGACTGACGCTCAGCAGTTTCTGCGCTTCCACTGCGAATTCCATGGGCAGTTCCTTGAATACTTCTTTACAGAAGCCGTTGACGATCATGGAAACGGCGGCTTCGGGTGCGATACCCCGCTGCTGGCAATAGAAAAGCTGGTCTTCCCCGATCTTAGAAGTCGATGCTTCATGCTCCATCTGGGCCGTCGAATTCTTCACTTCTATGTAGGGGAAGGTGTGGGCGCCGCACTTGTCGCCTATCAGGAGAGAGTCGCAACGGGAGTAATTACGCGCACGCTCTGCATTCTTCATGATCTTGACCATTCCGCGGTAGGTGTTCTGACCACGGCCGGCGGAAATCCCCTTGGAAACTATGGTGCTGCGGGTGTTCTTTCCGAGGTGGATCATCTTGGTTCCGGTGTCGGCCTGCTGGTAGTTATTGGTCAGCGCGACTGAATAGAACTCGCCGACGGAGTTGTCCCCCATGAGGATGCAGCTGGGATACTTCCAGGTAATGGCGGAACCTGTCTCGACCTGCGTCCAGGAGATCTTCGAGTTGACCCCCTTGCATTTGCCTCTTTTGGTGACGAAGTTGTAGATCCCCCCTTTGCCGTCCTTGTCGCCCGGATACCAGTTCTGCACGGTCGAGTATTTGATTGACGCATTGTCGTGCGCGATCAGCTCGACGACAGCGGCGTGGAGCTGGTTTTCGTCCCGCATCGGCGCGGTGCACCCTTCAAGGTAACTGACGTAGCTCCCTTCCTCTGCGATGATGAGCGTTCGCTCAAACTGTCCCGTCGAAGCGGCGTTGATGCGGAAGTATGTCGACAGCTCCATCGGACAGCGCACCCCTTTAGGGATGTAACAGAAGGAGCCGTCTGAAAAGACGGCTGAATTGAGGGCCGCGAAGAAGTTATCGGTATAAGGGACGACATCGCCGAGATATTTCTGTACCAGATCCGGATGGTTCTGTACCGCATCGGAAAACGAGCAGAATATGATCCCGAGGTCGGCGAGCTTCTCCTTGAAAGTCGTTGCGACAGAGACGCTGTCGAAGACCGCATCCACCGCAACCCCGGCCAGCAGTTCGCGCTCTCTCAAAGGAATTCCGAGTTTCTCGTAAGTGGCCAGCAATTCCGGGTCGACCTCGTCCAGACTCTTCGGCTTGGACTTCATTTTCGGCGCGGCATAGTAGGAGATCCGCTGATAGTCGATCGGAGGATAGTGAACGTTGGCCCAGGTCGGCTCCTTCAGGGTCTTCCAGTGACGGAAGGCTTTCAGGCGCCACTCCAGCATAAATTCCGGCTCGTTCTTTTTCGCCGAGATAAGCCGGATGATATCTTCATCAAGTCCGGGAGGGACCATATCGGTTTCGATGTCGGTTACGAAACCGTACTTGTACTCGCGTTCGGCCAGTTCATGGATGCTTTCAGCAGTTTTCATAATCTAATCCCTTCGTTGCCGACTGACTCCAGGGAACGAGAGTAATCGTCGGACACTGCAGCGGCTGAGTCATTTGCACTAGCGTGATCTGTTCCAGGGCCGAATGGATCGCGTAATTTATCATCTGCCAGTTCGTTCGGACCGGGCATCGGGGTTCAAGGCTGCATTCGCCCGCGGTATAGGTGCATTCGGTCATGGCGATCGGCCCTTCGACGGCGCGGATTATGGAAGCAACGGTGATTTCTTCGGGTGGAAGCGCCAGGGAATAGCCACCCTTGATGCCGCGCTGTGACTTTAGTAACCCTTCTTTGCTCAATAACTTAAGTACTTTACTGATTACCGGGAGCGGCAGCTTTATCGCCTGGGCGATGTCGCGCGCGTTCCAGACCGCCTCGCGATTCCTCGCGAAGTAGGTAAGTACTATAATTCCATAATCAGCCAGTTTGGTAACCCTGAGCATCCGATCTGTCCTCAATACAGTACCGATTTGGTCCAGGATCAAAATAGTATGATTTACTCATAATGTCAACGAGAAGAAGGGAAAAAAGGTCATGCGCAACTTCACCCCCCAGGCCGGTTAACGCTTGCTTTTTCAACGGGCAGTTTCTATGATTTATGTTTTTGAAATTCGGGGCTGAAGCAGTCACGTGGAGAAACTAGTATCATGAAAAGGACGTTCCAACCTAACAACAGCAAGCGGAAAAAGACCCACGGCTTTATGGAGAGGATGTCAACCAAAGGCGGGCGGCTGGTGTTGAAGCGCAGGCGTGCCAAGGGCCGCAAAAGGCTGACGGTGAGTGGTTAAAACAACCTCCGAAGTGTTTCCCCACGAAGCCCGGATCGTACGTTCCTCGGACTACCGGATGCTTTACCGGGAGGGGGTGAAGGTACCTTCCAGGCGTTTTGTGCTGTTTGGCCGTGAGAATAAAGTCGGGCGCCATCGACTGGGCCTGACGGTTTCAAGAAAAGTAGGCTGCGCAGTAACACGGAATCGCATTAAGCGTCGGTTTCGGGAGATCTTCCGCAGGTTTGCGGGTGAAATCCCGGGGCATTACGACATCGTGGTCAATGTCAGGAGTGGCTGCGCTGACGCGAGCTACCACGAGCTGCGGGCTGAATTCCTGTCCGCGGCGCAGAGACTCTGCCGGAGCGGATCGGCGCCGGCGGAAAACTGGTGATAATGCGCATGAAGAGGTCCTTCCGCGAGTGGATCAGGAAACCGGCTCTTTTGCTCTTGCAGTTCTACAAGCAGTTCATTTCGCCTTTTCTCCCTCGAGCCTGCCGTTTTGAACCGACGTGTTCGGTCTACATGTACCAGGCGATCCAGAAGAGGGGTTTGCTTCGTGGGATGTTTCTCGGCGTGTGGCGTCTGCTGAGATGTCATCCGTTTTGTGCCGGTGGATTTGATCCGGTTCCTTGAGACCAGGCCGGCAGGCTTCATCTGGTCCAACATATATTGTTATCTTAAATAAATGAGGAGTGCTCCGTAGCGTCTTCTGCACAGATCATGGAAAAACGTACAATAATCGCCATAATCCTGTCCGTTCTGGTATTGATAGGCTTTCAGTTCTACCAGCAGAGTCAGATGCCCGTCCGCAGGGCCTCGGTTCCGGATAGTCAGAAACGGACCGCCGAGATAAGCCGGGAAAAGCCCGAATCTGCAGCACCTGAACCGGCGGTGCAGGAAACGACCGCCCCTTCTTCGGCTGGGGATACAGTCGCTGCGGCGCGTACCGTGCTGGTAAAGGGGGAACGCTACCAGGCCGTGCTGGACAACAGGGGCGGGATCCTGAAAAGCTGGGAACTGGAGCACTACCAGTCGGAGAAGAACCGGGCGTTTGAGATGATAGCGCCCGGGCGAGACCGTTCCTATCCTGGGACGTTGTTGTTTGAGGATGAAAAAGCGACGCAGCTGGCCAACGGGGAGCTGTATGAAGTTGAGATCGAGAACGGCAACACGGGGGATGAACTGGTCCCGCCGGCGACCGTAGTCCTGAGGCTCAAGCGCGGCGATCTGGTCATTACGAAGCGCTACCATTTCGAGAAGAGCAACTACATAGTCGGGCTGAAGGTGACTTCTGAGAAAGGGGGAAAGCCTCTCGAAGGAAGATTTCTGCTTGGACAGGACATAGGACCGGAAAAGGAACACGTGCTCAATCCGGCAGGGCTCAAGGCGATCTATTACGCCGATGGAGAGGTTGAACGTCAGTCGCCTCCCGATGACGAGAACATAAAGAGGATATCGGATACAATCCGGTGGGCCGGTTTGGACATGCAGTACTTCACCATGGTTGCGATTCCGTCGCAGCCGTTTCCGGAGATTGAGCTGCAGAAGAGGCCCGTCAGGGCGGTAGCGCATGACGGCAGCGAGGTCGCGCGGGATCTGCTGAGACTGACGACGCCGGTTTCCGGTTCTCTTGATTACTCACTCTACATCGGTCCCAAGAAGCAGTCGGATCTGGAGGCGGTAAGGGCGGCTGATATCACCGGGGTGATCGACTACGGGATGTTCTCAATCATCGTGCTCCCGCTGCTGGCATCGTTGAAGTGGATTTACCAGTACGTTCATAATTACGGCTACGCCATCATTATACTGACTTTCCTGCTGTCGCTTTTGCTGTTCCCCTTCAGGCTCAAGCAGATGATTTCGATGAAGAAGATGCAGGTCGTGCAGCCGAAGGTAAAGGCGATTCAGGAGAAATACCGGAAATACAAAAAGACGGATCCGAAGCGCGCGGACATGAACCGGGAGATCATGGCCCTGTACAAGGAGCACAACGTGAATCCGCTCGGCGGCTGTCTGCCGCTGCTGCTGCAGTTCCCGCTGTTGTTTGCGTTCTACTCATTGCTGGCCTATTCGATCGAGCTGCGGCATGCTCCTTTCATCCTGTGGATCCAGGATCTGTCGTCGAAAGATCCGAATTACGTCCTACCAATTGTCATGGGAATCACGGCCTTCATTTCGCAGAAGATGACCCCGATGGCCCCGGGTGCGGATCCGATGCAGTCCAGAATAATGAACATCATGCCTGTAATCTTCACGTTCATGTTCCTCAATCTTTCGGCCGGCTTGAACCTGTATTTCCTGTGCAGTAATATCTTCCAGGTTACATTCCAGAAAATTGCAGAGAGGTGGATGAGTGACGGAAAGTCAGCTGACCGGGCAAAGCCATCGAAATAGCGGGCGGGAGCGCTCGACCGAGGCGGTTGACCTTTTCTGCCGTGACCTTGTGTCGAAGCTGCAGTTGGATCTCTCGGTCGAGGTGACGCAAGAGGGCGAAAGCATTCGCGTCAATTTGACCGGGCCCGACAGGTCGTACCTTCTGTCGAACACCGCGGCGCTGCTCAACGGGATGGAATACCTGGTAAATCGCGTGTTCCGGGCCGGGAAGGAAGAAGCCCCGGGGATTGTGTTCGACTCGGACCATTACCGGCAGCACCGCGAGGCGGAGCTCATCCTGTTGGCACAGATGGCTTCAGAGAAAGTGACCGCGCTTCGCAAACCGCTGACCCTCCAGCCGATGTCCCCGCGCGAGCGACGGATCGTGCATCTTGCCCTTGCGGACAGAAACGGGGTGCACACCCAGAGCGAAGGAGAAGGGGACAACCGCAGCGTCACGATCTATCCTTCATAAGCGCCTTGTCGCGGACATCGCCGAACCCCTGTTCCATATGGGAGACCTGTCAGACACAATCTGCGCCCTGTCGACACCGCCCGGCCGTTCGGGAATCGCGGTAGTGCGGATGAGCGGCCCCGAAAGCGCTGCGCTGGCCGGGCGCATCTTTGTGCCGCAAAAGCCGTGTGAAAGCTTTGCTTCACGCCATGCACTTCTCGGCCGGATCATCGATCCGCACAACGGGTCTGAAATCGACGAGGGGATTCTTATCAGCTACCGCGCCCCGCATTCCTACACGGGCGAAGACATGGCGGAATTTTCGCTTCACGGCAGTCCGGTTCTGGCAGCCGCCCTGCTTGAATCGCTGTGCAACCTCGGAGCGCGCCTGGCCGAACCGGGCGAATTCACCATGAGAGCGTTTCTGCACGGCCGCATTGACCTGAGCCAGGCCGAAGCGGTGCGGGACATCATAGAATCGACGACACTCTACCAGGCGCAGGTGGCGGCACGACAGCGGTCCGGATCGCTTGCCAGCCGCCTCGGCCCATTGAGGAAGAGCCTGATAGACATAATTGCGCAGCTGGAGTCCGCCGTGGAGTTTGCGGAAGAGGATCTTCCGGTCGCTTCCCGCGACACGCTCTCGGACCGTCTCGAAGAAGCGCGTGCGGAACTCAAGCGCATGATCGACTCGTTTCACCGCGGCAGAATCGTGAGGAACGGCTTCAGCATGGCGGTCGTGGGCCGACCGAATGCAGGAAAGAGCAGCCTTTTCAATGCGCTCCTTGCTCAGGAACGTTCGATTGTCACCGACGTACCCGGGACTACACGGGACCTGGTATCGGAATTCACCAGTATTGGAGGAATCCCGGTCCGGATTGCAGACACCGCGGGGATCCGGGAGCCGCATGACGCAATCGAGCGACTCGGGATCGACAGAAGTCGCCAGGCGATCGCCGACGCCGATCTCGTCCTGCTTGTGGCGGACACGAGCCGACCGCTTTCG
Organism: Acidobacteriota bacterium; assembly: GCA_012719355.1. Classification (GTDB taxonomy): domain Bacteria; phylum Acidobacteriota; class UBA6911; order UBA6911; family UBA6911; genus UBA6911. The sequence continues at coordinate 32,591 of JAAYAM010000117.1, read as the reverse complement.
GAGGAGGACCTCGTTCTGAAGGAGCAGCTTGTGGGGATCCTGTGCGTTGCCGCGCTGAACAAGCGGGACCTGCCGTCCTGCTGGTCGGCTTTGGAGAAGAAGGAGTTTGCCGGGTTCAATCCTGCGGTCGAGGTTTCGGCAAAGACCATGGACGGCGTTGGGGAGCTTCGCAACGTCATTCTGGAGCGCCTCCTGGGTCCCGCAGCTTCGAGCCAGGAAGGGATTCTGGTAACGAACCTGCGGCACTGCAGGAACCTGGAGGAGGCGGAACTCGCGCTGACCGACTCTATAACTGCTTTGTATTCAGGTCTTTCCGAGGAGTTTGCACTCGCTGACCTTCACCGCAGCCTGCGCCATCTCGGGGCGATTACGGGAGAAACCGGAGTCGAGGATATTCTGGACGAGATTTTTTCGCAGTTCTGCGTAGGGAAATAGCATCAGGGGTTTTTGTGAGAGATCTCAGGGATTTCGACGTGGTGGTAATCGGGGGCGGCCATGCAGGGTGTGAAGCGGCGGCGGCCTCGGCTGGAATGGGGGCACGTACGCTGCTGTGCACGATGGCTCTCTCCCGCCTGGCCCAGATGTCGTGCAATCCGGCGATTGGAGGAATTGCCAAGGGACACATGGTGCGCGAGATCGATGCGCTGGGTGGGGTCATGGGGGAGCTTGCGGACAGAACCGGGATTCAATTCCGGCTTTTGAACGCCAGCCGTGGCCCGGCGGTCCAGGCACCGCGCGCACAATCGGATAAATCTAGATATATCAATGAGATGCGCAGCCTGCTCGAGTCACGGCCGAACCTTTTGCTGCACGAAGCTGAGGCTGCCGGCCTGGTGATCGAGGATGGCAGGGTAACCGGGATTACGCTTGCCGACGGCACGGAGGTGCGGTCGCGCGCGGTGATTGTCACGACCGGGACCTTCCTGAACGGGCTGATCCACATAGGAGAGAGGAGCCATCCGGCGGGGAGGGTGGGTGAAGCGCCTTCGCTGCCGATGGCGGAATCGCTGAGAAAGCTCGGACTGAGGATGGGCAGGCTGAAGACCGGGACGCCGCCGCGACTTGACCGGCGGACGATCGACTACGGGGCATTTGAGGAACAGAAGGGGGACGCAAGTCCGACTTTCTTCTCGTTGCGTACAAAGGAATGCAGGCTGCCGCAGGTATCCTGCTATCTTGGCTACACGAACGAGAAACTGCACTCGATCATCAGGGCGAATCTGAAGCGGTCGGCTCTCTACGGCGGGTATATCACCGGAATCGGGCCACGCTACTGTCCGAGCATTGAAGACAAAATCGTGAAATTCGCCGACCGTGAGCGCCACCAGATCTTTCTCGAACCGGAGGGGCTGGATACGGATGAAGTCTACGTCAACGGAATTTCGACCAGCATGCCGCTTGAGGTGCAGAAGGAGATGGTCGCGTCGATCCCTGGACTCGAGCAGGCGCGAATTCTCCAGCCCGGGTATGCGATCGAGTACGACTACGTGGATCCCACGGAACTGGACCCGTCGCTGGAAACCAAGAAGCTGGGCGGCCTCTTCCTCGCCGGCCAGATCAACGGAACCACCGGCTACGAGGAAGCGGCGGCGCAGGGGCTGGTCGCAGGAATAAACGCGGCATTGAAGGCTCAAGGAGAAGGGCCCCTTCATTTTCCCAGGCAGGAGAGCTACATCGGGATCATGATCGACGATCTGGTGACGCGCGGGGTCGACGAGCCTTACCGGATGTTCACCAGCCGCTCCGAGTTCAGGCTTCTGCTCCGCATCGACAATGCCGACCGCCGCCTCCGTCCGCTCGGATACCGCATTGGACTGGTATCAGAGAAGGAATATGGAGCTTTGTGCGCAAAATACGAACAGGTGGAGCGGCTGCGCGCCTTTCTGCGGCAGCACCGCTGGAACCCGAGCGAGGCGTTCTGCCCCTCTCTTGCGGCGAAACTCGACGTGGAAGAGGTCAAGGGGGCCACAATCGAGGAGCTTTTGCGCCGCCCCGGGATCGAGTTGAGCGATTTTACCCCGCTGCTGATACTGCACCCCCTCCCGGCACCCGGGGAGGTGTGGCGCTCGGTAGAAATCGAAATCAGGTACGAGGGATACATCCAGCAGCAGGTACGTGAAGCCGAGCGGCTGAAACGGATGAGCGCCCGGCGCATTCCCGCCGATTTTGATTACGCGGGCATCGACGGGCTGAACCGCGAGATAAAGGAGAAGCTGAGCAGGGTGCGTCCGCTCGACCTCGCCATGGCCGGGCGCATTCCCGGCGTCACCCCGGCGGCGGTATCGATTCTGAATCTGCATCTGGAACTGCTGCAGAGCGGGCGTGGCGCGGGCAATAAGGGAGGAAACGGCGCGTGAACTCCCCCGAGGGACTGAAACAGCTGCTGCAGGAAGCTCAAATCCCCGCCGATTCCAGGGAAGCGAGGAAACTGCCGGAGTACCTGACTCTGCTCAGAAAGTGGAATCCGCACATCAACCTGACCGCCTCGACCGAGTGGCACGTCCTGCGCCCTCTTTTTATGGAAGCACTCTGGGCCTCGCGCTTCCATAAAAAGACCGGCTCGCACCTTGACATAGGGAGCGGTGCCGGCTTTCCGGCTCTTTTGCTGAAGATCCTGGCGCCACAGATGACAATCGATTTGGTGGAAAGCCGCTCGAAGAAATGCGCCTTCCTTGAGAGCGCCGCAGATCTGCTACAGCTTGACGGGACACGCGTTCATTGCACACGCCTGGCGGAGTTTCTCGACAAGGAAACCCGCACCTGGGACTGCATCAGCTGGAAGGCGCTGAAACTGCAGACCCGCGACCTGCTCCGACTGCGCCGGCACGCGCATGAGCAGACAGAGTTCTGGATGTTTCACGGAGCGGAGCCGGCCGTACAGGAGCCGAAGGTTCTGAATGAGAAGTTCCGCCGGGCGCACAGGGAGGACTTTCCGGAGCGGGACAACTGGCATCTGTCGGTGTTTCACGTGAAACATGACCCGGAGTAAAAGCCGACCTTCGCCGTTTCACGTGAAACATTCTTCCTATTTCTTGCTTCGCACTTCCCTGATGTGCTACTCTCCCGCTTTCCAACATGGCTAAGATAATTGCAGTCACCAATCAGAAAGGTGGCGTGGGAAAGACAACCACCGCCATCAATCTTGCCGCGGCGCTCGCGATTGCCGATATGCGGGTCCTTGTCATCGATGCCGACGCGCAGGCCAACTGCAGCAGCGGCCTCGGAGTCGTGAGGGGCTCCCTCAAAAAGAGTATCTATGACGGTTTGATCCATTCCGAAGCTCTCGATTCCATCATCCTCGACACCGAACTCGACAATCTCAAGCTAGTCCCCGCTGACAAGACCCTTACCGGGGCCGCCGTCGAGATGCTAGACATCCCGGAACGGGAGTATCTGCTTAAACGGCTTCTCGCCCGGGTCGTGGGGAGGTTCGATTTCATCCTCATCGACAGCCCCCCCTCACTCAATATCCTGACGCTCAATGCCCTGGTGGCCGCAGACTCGGTGCTCGTCCCGATACAGTGCGAATATTTCGCCCTCGAGGGACTTACCGATCTTTTTGACACGATGGCGCGCGTGCGCCGTGCACTGAATCCCCACCTGGCCGTACAGGGGATTCTCCTGACTATGTTTGACGAAAGGACCAACCTGAGCGCGCAGGTGCGCGACGATCTCATGCACCACTTCCAGAACAAGGTGCTCAAAACCGTGATTCCGCGCAATGTCCGCCTGGCCGAAGCGCCCAGTTTCGGCCGGCCGGCACTTCTTTATGACATCCGCTCCAAAGGCGCCGAGAGTTACATACGGCTGGCAAAGGAAATTCTGAGCTATGAAAAAAAAGGTACTCGGTAGGGGGCTCGGAGCCCTGATCCCGGAAGTGAAGCCTGCGGCGCCCGAGCCGCCGGCAAGCGAAATCGACATCGACCTGATCGACCCCAATCCCGATCAGCCCCGCCTGGTGTTCGATCCGGCGAGGCTCGAGGAACTGGCGACCTCCATCCGCGAAAACGGCGTCTTGCAGCCGATCCTGGTGCGCCCTCTCGGAACCAGGTACCAGCTCGTCGCCGGGGAAAGAAGACTTTCGGCCGCTCAACGCGCCGGGCTTCTCAAGATACCCGCGATCGTGCGCGAAGTCCCCGACGAGCGGCTCCTCGAACTCGCACTTGTCGAGAACATACAGCGCGAACCTCTCAACCCGATTGAAGAAGCCCAGGCCTATCAGCACCTGATGGAGGCCACCGGCCGCACCCAGGAGCAGGTCGCCGAACGGCTTGGGAAGGACCGCAGCACCATAGCCAATTCCATCCGGCTGCTGAAACTCCCCCAACCGGTGAAGCTGCTCGTCGCCGACGGCCGGCTGTCGGCCGGCCACGCACGCGCCCTGCTCGCTTCAGCCGCCACGGCTTCGGAAATGGGGAAAATGGCCGCCCTTATCATTGAGAAGGGACTGTCGGTGCGCGACGTCGAGAACTGGGCCAGGAAACAGGCAAAGCCCTCCGTTCCGCAGAAGATCCAGGACCCGAATGAAGCCGCAGCAGCAGACCGCCTCCGTTTCGCGCTCGGGACCAAGGTGGAAATCCACTCAAGGTCCAAGCAGGCCGGCGAAATACGGATCCATTACTTCAGCCAGGAAGAGTTGATGCGCCTCTACACGATCCTAACTGAAACTGCTATCTCAAGGGAGCCAGGCCATGCCATTCAAAAAGGGAAAATCGGCAGATGAAATCGTGAGCCACCTCGGTGAAGGGGCTGAACTGATCGGCGAGATCTCCTTCACCAACAGGCTGCGCGTGAACGGCACTATAAAAGGTAAAGTCCGCTCCGAGGCGCTGCTCGAAATCGGACCCACCGGCAGGCTCGAAGCCGAAATCGACGTCAAAAAGGTCGTGATCAAAGGAGAGTTCCGCGGAGTCATACGCGCATCCGAGAGAGTCGAAATACAGAAGGATGGAAAAGTATTCGGGGATATCTTCTCCCCCTGTCTCATCATCGAGGCGGGAGCCCTCTTTGAAGGACGCTGTAACATGAGCCAGGGGAGCACCGGTGCCGAAGCCTGAGCGGCTACGGTTCGTCTACCGCTATCTTCAATGATTTCAAGAATTTAGCGTCTTCCGACGTAATCTTCAGCCGTGTCGGTCCGCTGCAGACCGCCTCCCCACGTTCTTCTTCCTTCCCCTTGCGGCTGAACCCTACTTTAGCCTCTATGACGAGAAACACCTCGTAACCCGCATTGCGGATGTCCTGAATCCGGTCGTTGATCCTGGGAGATTCCGCCAGGGTCTCGTTGATGGCTTCCCCGAGATGCTTCATGAGACGTTTGATTTCTGTTTCCGGCATCATGTTTTCTCCGGGCTTTGTGGGATGCACTTGTAATTCTACCCCCCCTCACCCGTATAAGCAAATGACGGCTCAAGAACCCCTTCCGGTCCCTGACACGTGTTAAACTGGAACTCCACCGGACGATTCGGATATTCTTTTCATCCCGAAACATGAAACCTTTCGTTCGGAGAACTCGTAGTATTCGACATTGCCCCTAATGGGAGGAATAGATGAGCAAGCGGAAAAAGATCTGGATTGGGTGTGGCATAGTTGCGCTGCTGGCGATTGTAGTTATCGCAAGCATCAATTCAAGCCGCAGGAATACCGTCCTCGTCCAGACTGCCAAGGTCAAGAAGAAGGATGTGCTGACCTCCAAAATAACGGCTAGCGGTGAAATCCGCGCCAAGGAATTCGTGGATCTCCAGTCTGAGATTGCTGGCATCATAACCGACATTCCCGTCCGTGAAGGGGCCGCCGTTAAAAGAGGAGACGTGTTGCTGCGCATCGACCCCATCCAGACAGAGGCCGACGCCCTGGCCAGACGGGCTCAGTATGAAGCGGCCCTCGCCGAGGTCAGGTCCCAGGAATTCGTGATCCAGAATGCCGAGGCCAATCTCCTGCGCGATGAAGCCTCCCTCAGATCGGCACGCGCCGAACTGCAGCAGGCCGAGAACAATTTCCACCGCATGCAGAACAGCTTCAGGCGCCAGCAGCAGCTCAATGAAGAGGGCCTGATTACGCGCGACGCCTACGAAGCCGCCCAGACGGACCTCAAACTGGCCCAGTCCCGGCTCGAAGTTGCAAAGGCGCAGGTCGCACAGTTCGAAACCCAACTCAAGGTGGCCAGAAACAACATCGAACAGAGCCGGACTGCGGCCAAAGCCGCGATGGCCCGCTCCCAGTCCGCCGCGGCGGATCTGACCCGCGCCAGTGACCAGCTCAAGAAGACTACCCTGGTCTCGCCCCTATCAGGTGTCATCACACAGCTTCTCGTTGAAAAAGGGGAACGCGCACAGCCGGGCATCATGTCCAATCCTCAAGCAACTTTGATGACAATTGCCGACCTCAGCGTCATCCAGGCGGAACTGAAGGTGGACGAAACCGATATCGTCAACCTCACCATCGGTGACCGTGCCCAGGTCACTGTCGACGCCCTCCCCGATCAGGTGTTCGAGGGCGAAGTTACCGAGATCGGCAACAGCCCGATTCAGGCATCCACAGGCTCAACCCAAGAGGCCAAGGATTTCAAGGTCGTCGTCACACTCAACAATCCTTCGCCCAAACTCCGGCCGGGCATGTCCTGTACGGGCGACATCACCACTGATACCAGACGCGACGTGCTCGTCATCCCGAGACAGGCCCTTACTGTGCGCGATGTCGAAGTCGATAAGGACGGCAATTACCATCCCCCGGATCTTCGAACCAAAGGGAATGTGGCGCGCGCCGACGACAGCACCGAGACCGAGAAAAAGGAGCTTGAAGGCGTCTTTGTGATTGAAGAGAATAAGATTGCTCGCTTCCGTCCGATCAAGACCGGCATCACCGGCGAATCTGATACAGAGGTTCTGGAGAACCTCAAGGAGGGCGAAGAAATCGTCTCCGGCACTTTCCAGACCCTCCGGACGATAAAGGATGGAGCGGCAATCAGGGTCGACACGAGTTCCAAATCTTCGTCGGAAAAGAATCGCTGAGAAACCGTATTTTGAAGCAAGGGGAATAGAATGACTGGTACTAATGGAACGAACGGAGCCTCTTCAGGCGATATCCTCATTGAAATCGAGGATCTCTGGAAGACCTATCAGATGGGAGCCGAAGAGATACACGCGCTGCGCGGCGTCAGCTTCAAAATCGAGCGGGGTTCCTATGTCGCCATCATGGGACCTTCGGGATCAGGAAAATCGACGATGATGAACCTCATCGGCTGTCTTGATACCCCCTCGAAAGGGAAGTACATGCTCAACAACCGCTTGGTCTCCGAGATGGATGACGATGAGCTCGCGCATATTCGCAACAAGGAAATCGGCTTCGTCTTCCAGACCTTCAACCTTCTTCCGAGAGCGTCAGCCTTACATAATGTCGAGCTTCCGCTCATCTATAACGGGACCCCAGCAAATGAGAGAAAGGAACGGGCAATGAAGGCGCTCCAGGCCGTCGAACTCGGCGAGCGCATCTACCACCGTCCCAACGAGCTTTCCGGCGGCCAGCGCCAGAGAGTCGCAATCGCCCGCGCACTCGTGAACAATCCATCGCTGATCCTGGCCGACGAGCCGACCGGCAACCTGGATTCTGCCACCAGTTACGAGATCATGGCTTTGTTCGATTCTCTCCACGCACGCGGTAACACCATAGTTCTCGTAACCCACGAACCGGATATCGCACTTCACGCGCACCGCATTATCCGGCTGCTCGACGGTCAAATCTCCACTGACGAGTTGACGCCCAAGACCGCCCCCGTAACGTCCTGAAGCGACGGCCGGAAAGACTCCAGTCCTTCCGGCCTCACATTTCACTATGGCGAACCGCCTCGACCCGCCGGTCCGTATCGGAATCTCTTCATGCCTCCTCGGAGAGAACGTCCGTTACGACGGCGGCCATAAACTTGATCCCTTTATCTCCCGAATCCTCTCCGGCTTCTTTGAATGGATTCCCGTCTGCCCGGAAACCGAGGCCGGTTTCGGCATACCACGGGAACCGATGCGACTCGAGAGACACGGAAAGTCGATCTCGCTCATCGGGCTAACCTCGCGACGCGATCTCACCCCACAGATGCGATCCTATGTCCGCCGGAGTATTCCCCTTTTCGCCCATCAGCGACTCAGCGGATACATACTCAAAACCAGATCGCCCACCTGTGGGCTCGCCGTCGCCGTCCATCCCGGCCGCAGTCGCGAACCCGGACTCTTCGCCAGGGCACTGTTGCGTCGCTTTTCCGATCTGCCGGTCGCGGAAGAAGAGGCACTGCGGGATCCTCTGGTCCGCGAGAACTGGATTCAGCGCGTGTTCGCCTACTACCGTCTCAACAGGTTCTGGAGCACACGATGGACCGTTCATACCCTTCGGGAGTTTCACACCTCCACCGAACTGACCCGCCTGTCGCATTCCCCCAGCCTGAGCCGCAGGCTTGATCGATTCACCGCCAACCCGCAGGATATCTCCCGGCTGCAATTCCGTTGCCGCTATCAGTCGGAATTCATGCGCATCATCTCGTGCCCGGCAACCCGTGCCGGAAATGCAACCGTCCTGCAGCGGGCTGCAGCCATCCTCCGGCCGTTTCTCACCCCGGCCGCCACGAGCGAAATTCTCAAGAGTCTCGATGCCTACCGCAACCGCGCGCTTCCCTTCCTGGTACCCTTCACCCTGGTCACACACTATCTCCGCCTGACCAAAATCATTCAGCTTAGCGGCCAGACGTATTTCAACCCCTTTCCTGAAGAGCTGGCGCTCCTGAATCACCCGTGACAGGCAGGATTTGCTAGAAGAGCTGATTTCCAGGAAAACGTGCGTTGTTCTTCAGTTCCTCTTCTATCCGAAGAAGCTGGTTGTATTTGCAGACGCGGTCCGTCCGGCTGGCCGATCCGGTCTTGATCTGGCCGGCATTGGTCGCCACCGCGAGATCGGCGATGAATGAGTCTTCCGTCTCCCCGGACCGGTGAGAAATGACTGTCGTGTACCCGTCCACTTTCGCCAGTTCAATTGTATCCATTGTCTCGCTCAGGGTGCCGACCTGATTCAGTTTGATCAGGATGCTGTTCCCCACCCCGTCCGCGATGCCGCTCTGCAGGCGCTTGGCGTTGGTGACGAAGACATCGTCTCCCACCAGCTGGACCTTTTCACCGAGTGTCGACGTAAGCGACACCCATCCCTGCCAGTCATCCTCGGCCATCCCGTCTTCAATCGACACAATCGGATACTGCTTCGTCCAGTTCTCATACAGCTGTATGAGCTGATCAACATCCCATTCCGCCCCGGTCGACTTCTTGAAGTGATACTTGTTGTTCTCGAAAAACTCGCTTGCTGCCACGTCAAGCGCAAGGTGGATCTGTTGGCCCGGCTTGAAGCCCGCCCCCTGGATCGCTTCGAGAATCAGGTCAATGGCTTCCTCATTTGACTTACAGTTCGGGGCGAATCCCCCTTCGTCCCCGACGCCGGTGGAATACCCCTTTTTCTTCAGAACCGCCTTCAACGAGTGGAAGGTCTCCACGCCCATGCGCAGGCTTTTTGAAAACGAATCCGCTCCGGCCGGGACAATCATAAACTCCTGGATGTCCAGGTTATTGTCGGCGTGGGCGCCGCCATTGACTATGTTCATCATCGGCACCGGCAGAATGCATGCGTTGGTTCCCCCGAGATATCTGAAAAGCGGCATTCGTAATGCCGCTGCGGCGGCCCTTGCGGCCGCCATCGATACCGACAGGATCGCATTCGCGCCTAGATGCCCCTTATTTGGAGATCCGTCCAGATTGATCAGTATCTGGTCCAACGCCCGCTGCCCGAACGCGCTCTCGCCGATAATCGCAGGCGCGATGATGGTGTTGACGTTTTCCACCGCACGCAGGACCCCTTTGCCCACATACCGGTCTGCGTCTCCGTCCCTGAGCTCCAGCGCCTCGTGAATTCCAGTCGAAGCTCCGGAAGGGACTGCGGCTCGCCCTTTCGTTCCGTCTTCCAGCGTTATCTCCGTCTCGACAGTCGGGTTCCCACGTGAATCAAGAATCTCCCTCGCGACAACTGAGCGGATCGTCACTTTCATCTCCAATTCTCCCAATTTAGTCAACCACCCGGGGCAGTTCGTAAACCTGATGTATAGCATACGCCCAAAAGACTGAGAAGCTAAAATCCAAACTCCATTGAGCGCGTGTCCCCCATGCAAGACGGGCAAAATTGACACTATCCTGATGCTGTGCTAGGTTCTCCTTTCAGACCAAACGGAGGCATCATGAAGCTTTCGACCAGGAAGTCAGGGAGCGTTGTAATTCTAGACATCGAGGGCAAAATCGTTCTTGGTGAAGGAGACATCGAGATAAAACAGGCAGTCGACCGTCTCGTGGAAAAAGGGAACAGGAACTTCCTTCTGAACCTGGCCAGAGTTCCTTACATCGACAGTGCCGGACTGGGCGAGATCATCCGATGCTATACCGGGCTACGGAAAATCGGAGGAGAATTCAAGCTCCTGTCCGCCAACCAGCGCATAGTCGATTTGCTGACCATCACCAAACTGCTCAATGTTTTTGATCTTTACGACAACGAGCCTTCCGCTGTCTCCAGCTTCTCGTGACGAGTTGCCGATATCATGGAGCTGAACAAAGAAGATGTACAGGCAGGTTTTAGCATTCGCATTCTTGGCAGGGTTGCTTCTGCCCCATACCGCTTCCTCCCAGATGACAGAAGGGGTTGCGTCAGAGCATGTCCGGATAAGACTCCCGTATGAGAGGATTTCTCTAGGCAGGGACATCATCGCGGAAGTCGAACGCTGCTATCTCTTCATGAACCGGTCTACCGGGGGGAGTCTGCCGCGCAGGATTCTGATCGTCGCGGACTGGGAGACTGAGACGATTACCATCAATCCTCGCACCGCGACTATTACCATCGGCATGAGGAATCCACTGGCCTCGGGAAACGTCAGACGCTACCTGAGTCATCATGCTGCGCGTGAAATGGCCCGACTGGGACTGCTCCATCTTTCCGGAGGAAGTCAGCGGGAAGACACGAGATTTCTTTTCGAGGGTATGAGTGAACTCCTGGCGCACGAATTCGAGCACAGCACCCGCGGCCTGGAGGCCGCCTGGCTCATTTCTCAGTACCTGGACAAGATGCAGCTCCTCGGCCTGACGCCGCAGCGCTCGTGGTCCACCTTCACCACTGGATCCCAAAGCCTGAGAAATGCCGCGCCGGGGATTACCTTCCTTACGACCATCCGCGAAGCTTACGGCAGAGACAAGGCAATCAAGCTGTTTCAGTCGTTCAAGAGGTACAACAGCCTCCTGCAGAGTCTTACATCGACTTTCAGAGTCCCCCTTCCCGAACTGGAAGAGATGTGGATCAACAGGGTGCGGGAGTACAGGGCGCCGGAAGAGATAGTCATCAGGGCCGAGGATGTTCCTCAACTCTCTAAGTCTTCCTTCACCCAGGGAGAACCCGGTGACAGCATCCAGATCCGCCTGCTCTTCAGAGACCGCACGGAAGACCTGCTGCCCGACGGTGTGTATGTGCAGGATGAGCGTACCGGCAAGGTTTGGCCGGTTCAGCACGCAACCGAAGACGGGACCGCTTATGTGGTAGCCACCATCCCATTGGACCCAGACTCCCCGCACGGGCGGTACCGGTACCTGGTTACCGCAATCGACGAGGAAGGTAACCTGCGGCAGTGGAGCAGCCACTACCGGATCGGGCCCGAACAGCACCCGTAGCGATTACTGCAGCTTCCTGTTTTCAGTTACCCGTTCGATTGCTTCCTTGATCGCCTTTGAGGGGCTGATTTCGTTCGCTTTTCGGTAGGCGCCCAGCGCAAGATCCCACTTCTTCTGCTTTTCGTACACCAGACCCATGCGGGTGTATACATCCAGATTCCGTGGCATCAACTCTGCCGTCTTGTTCAAAGCCTTCTCGGCGTCTGCGTACTTCTTCTCGAACAGGTATGCTTCCGCCATGTTGTAATAAATGTAGCCGTTGCCCGGATCATAGTCTCTCGCCTTCATCAGCGCCTGCAAAGCAGGCTGGTACCGCCTGGCGGCCAGCTCGTCGATTCCTCTTTTCAGATAGATCTTGCTCAGAATATCGGCAATGTCCTTCTGACCCGGCATCATCGAAAGAGCCTTTTCGAGAGTCTCGACCGCCTCGGTGGTGCGCCCCAGATTGTGGTACGAGATCCCAAGCATCGAATAATCAGTCCAGTCCGACTGGCTGCTGCGCATTGCGTTCGTGAGACTCGAGACAGCATCCTGGTACCGGTTCATCCGGTAGTACGCCGTACCGCGCAGCCGGTTCAACTTTGCCCGCTCCCTTTCCGGGTCCCGTTCCTTCGCCGCCAGCGCCTCGCCCTTATTGAGTGCGTCGATGCACTCGTTGTACTTCTTCATGTTGAAATAGGCCTGCCCCAGGCCGTAATAGGCCGAAAAGGCGGGGGATTTCAGCTCTACCGCCCGCTTCAATGAATTCGCCGCGAGCGCGTTGTTGTTCAGGCCGAGATAACAGAGCCCAAGAAGACGATGGCCGAACTCCCAGTCAGGATTCCGCTCCAGATCAGGCTTCAACTCCTGTATCGCCTTTTCGTAACGCCCCTGCGAGTAGTCCGCGACAGCCTGCTTGTAATCGGCGTACGAAAAAGGAACTGAAAGAAACAGTGACAGGAAGATTGCTGACAAATATGCTTTCATTGTTCCCCCGAAAAGAATCGGCATTCGTTAAAAGGTAACGACAAAGGCGCGCCAAGTCAACAAATCGGGAATGGAGCCGATATTGGACTGAGGGTCCGGAAACGGTCAGCGTTCTTTTATCTTCAACCGCTTCAGTTTTTCGCTGAGGGTGGTCGCATTTACCGACAGGAGTTCCGCCGCTTTCTTCTGGTTCCAATCGGTCTTTTCGAGTGCCGCAATTATGATGGATTTCTCGTAGTTCCCGACCCTCTCTTTCAGAGAGAACCGGTCCTGCGACAGTTCCGTTTCCGGATGGGAAAAAGGAGACGTGATGTTCTTTGGAAACAGCTTTGCGCTGATCCTGTTGTCCGGCGACAGCACGACAGCGCGTTCAATCACATTTTCAAGTTCGCGCACATTGCCGGGCCAGTCGTAGTCCATCAGCACCCTGAGCGCTTCCGGCTCGAGCTGCAGATCCTTGTGCTGTCCGTCCTCTGCATACTTTCTTATGAAATGCTCAGCCAGCAGCGGGATATCGTCGGTACGCTCGCGCAGCGGCGGCACCCTGATCACGATCACGTTGAGGCGGTAATAGAGATCGTCCCGGAAAGTCCCCTGACGGACTGCCGACTCCAGATCGATGTTGGTTGCGGCCAGGATGCGCACGTCAACTTTGATGTTCTCAAGTCCCCCAAGCCTCCGGAACTCCCGCTCCTGAATCACCCGCAGCAGCTTGGACTGAATCTCGAGTGAAATCGTCGCCACTTCGTCAAGGAGCAGGGTCCCCCCGTCCGCGACTTCGAACAGCCCTTTCTTGGCGTTGGTCGCGCCGGTGTAGGCGCCGCGCACGTGACCGAAAAGCTCACTCTCCAGAAGTTCCGATGGAATATTGCCGCAGTTGACCGCAACAAAGGGTGCGTCGGGCCTCCCGCTCGCAGCGTGAATGGCTTTCGCTACAAGCTCTTTCCCGGTACCACTCTCTCCCTGAATAAGGACCGTGCTGCGGCGGGGCGCGACCTGGCTGATCAGCTCAAAGACCTGCTGCATTGCGGAGCTCTTGCCGATAATGTTTTGAAAACTGTAGCGCTCGCGCAGCGACCGTCTGAGAACACGGTTCTCCGCGAGGAGCCTGTGGTGCTCTATCGCGTTCCTGACTGCCAGCAGCAGTTCGTCATTCTTGAAGGGTTTCGTGATGAAGTTGAACGCTCCGAGTTTGGTGGCCCGTACAGCCTTGTCGATCGACCCGAAGGCTGTGAGAACGACAGTAACGGGACTGTCTTCCAGCTTTTGCAGTTCCTGAAGCACCTCGAATCCGTCAAGTTCCGGCATCATGAGATCGAGCAGCAGCACCCCGTAGTCATGGTTCCTGACCATCTCGAGCGCCTGCATGCCGTTCTCGGCCAGATCGACGGCATACGATTCCGAAGACAGGAGATCAGTCAAGACCTCGCGCATTATCTCCTCGTCATCCGCAATCAGTATTCTTCCGTTCGTCCCGTTCCTGCTCATTCCTAGTTCAGTCTTGTCGGCAATTTCACCGTAAAACGCGTCCCCTTTCCTGAATCGCTGTCGACAAAAATCCTGCCGCCATGCTCCTGTATTATCCCATAACTCACCGCAAGCCCAAGTCCGGTCCCTTTTCCAATGGCCTTGGTGGTAAAGAATGGGTCGAAAATCCTGCTGACGTTCTCTTGGGAAATCCCGTTGCCCGTGTCCGTCACATCGATGATGACCATAGAGTCGTTCATGGCCGTCCGGATCCCTAGTTCACCCCCCGAGGGCATCGCGTCCTTGGCATTGAGCAAAATGTTCAGGAGCACCTGCTGGAGCTTCCCGGCATTCCCGTATACCGGCGGCAGCGACTGATCGTACCGCGATTCCACGGTGATGTGACTGCTGCTCAATTGGTGTTCCAGAAGCGTGAGGCTCTCATTCATCAGTTGGTTTATGTCGACATTCTTGAATTCACTCCCATTCATTCTCGAGAAGCTCAGGAGACCGTTGACGATTTCGGCCGCCCGAAATGTTTGTTTTTCGATCTTCTCCAGAATCTGCTTGCGTCTGTCGGTTTCGGGCGTCTGTTTCAGAAGCATTTGGGTATAACTCGAAATGCCGGCAATCGGCGTATTTACCTCATGGGCGATTCCTGCCGCGAGAAGGCCTATCGAGGAGAGCTTCTCAGCCTGCAGTAGCTGATCCTCCATACTGACTCTCTCTGTGATGTCGTCGAGCACGATGAGACATCCTTCCGCCGCATCCTGCTGCAACGGTATCAGGCTCAGATTCACTATCAGGCGTTTCCCGGCATGATTTTCAAGATATAGCTTATAAATGTTGGCAGGCGACCGCAGCGCCCATTCAGTTGTGCCGGCGGCGCTTTCTATAGACGCCACCACGTCGCTCGGGAAGAGATTCTCTATGAACGAACCCACAATCCGGGACCGGCTGCTCTGATACAGCTGTTCAAACGCCCGGTTGCAGGAAGTGATCCGGCCGCTCGAATCCAGCGCGAGCACCGCCACATTGATGCTCTCCAGTATGTTTTCCGTGTATGTCTTGATCCGTTCGAGTTCAAGCGCCTTTGATTCGATCGAACGGTAAAGCCCGGCATTCTCCAGCGCGATCGCCGCGTAGCGCGCAAGCGCCGAAAGCAGATCCAGATCCTCGCTCGAGAAATGGCTCTCGCCGGGCAGTTGTCCCAACGCAATCACGCCGACCTGTCGCCCATGCACCCTCAGGTCCTGCAGATAATGCAGCCCCCTGGCCATCAGGCCGGGTCCCGCCGCATACAAATGATCCGGACCCGCTTTCAATTCCGACAGATCCGCCGTCTTTTCCGTTTCACCCGCCAGCTCATCCTCACGGTACAACCGGTTCGCCAGCCCGGGATCCGAGCCGTACACCATCCGGAAAAATCCCGGGTGCGCCTGATCAGTGAGGAATATGGCCGCATGCTCAACCCGGAACGTCTTCAGGACTCGCTTGACGATGGTGCGCGAGAGTGGCCCGAGGCTGATCTCCGCACTCAGAGTGCGTGCGAAATCGAGCAGCGTCGCACGCGCTTCGAACTGCTCTTTGTAGAAAAGGCGGTCGAGCCATTTCTGGACCCTGTTGCGCAGCGGTGCGAACAACAGCGCTATCAGCAGCACCGAAATCGAGATGCCCAGGTACCCCGCCTGCGGGGCGATGAACTGCAGCGCTCGGCCGAGAACGAGCACGAACCCCAGGTACACGGCGAGAAGCAGAGAGCTCGATATGAAATAGGCCGCACTCCGGCGCGCAATCACCTCGACATCCATCAGCCGATAATGGATCAACGCATATCCGATTGAAAGCGGAATCAAACCGAGGAACAACATCGACCATTCAATAACCAGAGTGGACCGGGCTCCGAGAATCACCGGAACCACATAGATCAGAGCAAAAGGACCGACGCCCGCGAGAGTGCCGTAACCCACCCACTTCATCTGCTGCCGCTCAACCAGATCCTGCGTCTCGATGTGCCGCTTCAGCAGCAACCCCCCCCCGACCAGAAATCCCGCAATGAAGTAGATCAATTCAATATTGTCGATAATGCCGATCGACTGCGCTGTACGGGGGAGTCCCAGGGAAGCGAGCCGTCCCGTGAAAATCCCGAAGTGCAGCATGAGCAGAAAGAATCCGGGGAAATACAGAAGCGGGATGTGACGGCTCCCGCTGACAGCATCAGTCGGGAACCTGAGGCAGAAATGAACGAAAAGTGCTGGCAGCACCAGGAAAGCAACCACCGACAGCCCATACACCCACCAGTCGAGTACGCTCATCTGAGGAGTGTAGCTGAACAGGTAAACAACGAAGGCAGCAAGGCAGATCAGGTAGAAATGAAATGTTCGCGGGAGCCGGCCGCCGCGAAATGCAACCGCCACCCCGATGCCGAGGTAAAGAAAAGCCAGCAGCGTCCTAAATCCGTCCCTGGCTGTCAGGCTCGACCTGGACTCCGGGACAAGAATCAGGTGGCGCACCCCCTGCCGCCCCTCCACCATGTAAGCTAGGGGCTCTCCGGGTCCACTCTCAAACAGCGCATCGGCGTACACGCCGAGATTCGTAACCTCTATCCCGTTTATCGCAAGGAGTCGCTCGCCTTCTTCCAAACCGGCGATGCTCCCGGGCCCCCCCGCCTCGACTGCCACAGCGATAAGGCCCTCTCCGGATTCGCTCCAGAAGACTCCATCCGTGGGACTCGTCCACTGAATGCGCTCGCGCAGATTCAGCACCCCCACCGTCACCAGTGCGCAGGTCAGCACTGCAGCAGCAATGTGTCGGAAAGGTACGGGAAATGCATTCATAAGGACACTCTCATCCCTACAGAATTGATTCCAGCGGGACAAATGCAATTTACATGCCACCAGCCGGCCGGAGATCTGTCCGGCTGTTTTCTCTAAACCGTTGTTGAAAGCCAATTTATGCCACATCACCCGGGCGTCTGCTCCCGCCGCTTGGCCAATGCTCCAACTACTTGGATCATCACATCCAATATTTTGGACGTCTTTGACACATACTGCAACGGGAATCAGGTCCGCGACCCGGAAAAGACGCTCTGGCAGGAACTTGGGCTATTCGAAACGGAGGCTCAGGCCGAAACGCATGGAGCGGGGATTGCGGTTCAAGACGAGTTCGCCATCCTTCATGGGGAGCACCTCTCTCCCCTGGTTGAAGAGATTGCGCAGATCTATGGTCACTTCCCAGCGCCCTGCCGTTCCCATAAACTCGGGAAAAGGAATGGGCTGACGAAGTTCGAAGTTAGCCGACTTAGTCCCGATGTCCATCCGGTCGGAGAACCAGTCCACAGGCGTCAGAGGATTCCCCGAATACCATCGCAGCGTTGCCAGCACTTTCGTCCTGGTCATCGGGAGTGTCGCAGCAAGTCGGCCGGTGATGGAATGTTGATTTCGCTGTTGCAGATGGCTGCTCAGGTTATTGTTGAGGCTTTCGACGGTTACCGGTTCCTCGACACCGCCAATACCCATGGAGTCTCCAAACACGTAACTTACCGAACCATCCAGGTTTTCGATCAGCTTCTGCCTGATCGTAACCCTCACGCCCCGCTGCCTCGACTGGTCCTCATTCATCTCAACGATCTGGGATTGCTGTTCCGAAGGCGTAATGGTGGTGACCATCAGGGGAAGCCCGGGCCCCTGCATCCTGTCCTGGTAGAAGGCAAGTTCGAGCGTCGTGTCCGGAGCGATTTCCTTTTCAGTGGAAATCTCGGAATGAGCGATACGGCTCATACTGATCTCATCTCCGTACATCGTGATCAGGGTAGGTTCCGACACGTACAGAACCTCACCATCGGGCAGAACAACGCTCCCGGAATCGCCGACGCGACGTGAACTCATGGATGTCTTGATGCTCCACCCAGCGGCGGCGTTGACGACAATCTCGATCGAAGGATAGTAAAAGCTCCTGGAGCTCCCATAGTGGAGTCGCGAGTAGTCAAAGCCGTATTTCACGGAAACCAGGTCCATGAAGTTGCTGTTCCCCTCCAGTCCGAAGGCGAGCGTCTGGACGCCGGATTTCCGCACGTTCGGCTCATCCGCCAGCAGCTGTGACGAAATGCGTGAGCCCGGGTAATTGACATTCATACGGCCGTATCCTACCGACAGGCGGTAGTCGTGGTCTCTGTCGGGGCGGTAGTTGTAAGTGTTGCGCAGTCTCCAGAAGGAGCCCGCTCCGTAATCGACCTGTCCCGAAAGAATCATGCGGCTGCGGCGGCTCAATGGTTCGGCAAACGCAAAATTCGACGAGACGCCGGTCTGGCTCATCTGGGTAGGAACGGGGTAGAGCACATTCTCAGACGTTGTGCTCGACGCGATGCTCATCCAACCGCCACGATGAAATGCCTCTGCCGAACCCTCGCCGATCTGTACTTCACCAGGCTTTCCATTTCTGAAGATCATGCGTCGGTCCGACGTGCTGCGCATTACGGTCCGGGGATCCCAGTTCCGTGGATCGTCCTCTTTATAGATGAAGCCGAGGAATTCCTGGAGCATTATGTCAAATGACGTCGTGCGGTCGGGATCTACGATAAATTTTCCGGTCTTCACCGGCTGATAGCCGTGGCGCAGGACCTGCAGGTGATACACTCCGGGGGCCAGGCCCGGTGAGCGGAACATGCCCCGGCCGTCGGTCTTCGCAATTGTAAGGGTTTCCCCTTCTTCGACTTCTCGGAAAATTCGCACAACAGCATCATGCAGGGGATTGCCGGAGACGCTCAGGATTTTGCCCGCTATACGGCCATTACCTTTTCCGCTCTCGGCGGCGGCAGGAAGGGTGAAGATGAGAAGGCCGCAATAAATAAGGAACCGCGAGAAATATTTCATCGAACAGCGTCCCTCGACGCAGGTGCACCCCACACGCGCACCCAATTGTGTCCACGGTACCACAGCAGAAAAGGGCTGTCAATTAACTCTATAGGAGCCTTGACCGCCCCTCCGCTCACTGCCGGTCACCTTCGGAAGCTATTTCCCCGAACACGACCCGGCCATGCACGCTCGCTGCATGCAGCGGAATACCGCCCACGACGGCATCATCGATTTCTGCAGACCGACCGGGCTCGAGAACGCGGCTGACCGAATATCTCTTAGCCGCAACCTGGCTCCCTGCGGCGTCTCGATAGACGAACTCCAGTTGGACACTCTGGTAAGTCACTTTTCCCTCGTTGCTGAGCTCGAATTCATGACGGGCGGTACCGTCCTGCTTGAGCTTCATCTGAAGTCCGACTATGTCCAGATCGCTCGGCGCAAAGGCCCTCACGGGTGAACTCGACTCGCTCAGGAATGTGGGAGGACGCTCTGCCTGTTGCCGCTCAAGTTTCCTGCCCCGGATTACCAGGGCCACAAACGCTATCACGAGGATTAGCGTCAGTCCGAAAAAGACCGTTTTTCGAATCATAACTTTCAATGAATTCCAGCCGCCTGCAGCGGCATTATTGTACTTTGCGCCAGGCGACCTCTCCCTGCACGATTGTGCCCGTGCACTCCCCGGCTCCCTGCAGAATCTCCTCCTGCAAATGGTTCGACGCGATACCCTGCGGCAGCCCAAGCACTGTCAGATCGGCCGGCCGCCCCGGCCGCAACGCGCAAAGTTCCGCAAACCCGAGCGCCCGGGCGCCATTGACAGTCGCCGCGCGAAAAATCTCGTCTGCCGTGATGTCCCGGCGCGCTTTGTACAGATAGCGCATTTCATCCAGGATACTGAGCGAATCGTTGCTGGCAAGTGAATCCGTTCCGAGTGCGACATTGACTCCGCTGTCCAGGAGCTGCCGGACCGGATGGTCCTCGTGGCCGAAAAACGCATGGCTCCGCGGGCAGTAGACGACGCTGCTTCCACGGGCTGCGATTGCAGCGATTGCGTCTTCATCAAGGTAGTTGCAGTGAACCAGGAGGCATGGCTGCCGCATGACTCCCAGCGCGTCCAGGTACGCTATCGGAGATACTCCCGGAGGGGTCCAGTCTTCGGGGAGCGCAGACAACGAAGAAAGAAACTCGCGAAATTCGCCTGTCCCGGTTTGCAGAAACTCGAGTTCCGCCTTTGTCTCGGCAACGTGGGTCGACAGGAGCAGCCCTTTGCGGCGTGCCAGCGCCGCGGCATCGAGGTAGAGCTGCGCTGAAGCAGTGTAGGGCGCATGAGGAGATATCCCATGTGCAAGGAGGGCATTCCCGGATGAATCGAGAGACCGCTCCAGTTGCGCAATCGCATTGCCCGCGGCGCTGGACGCAAGGGCGATCGCCTCCTGAAAAACTATGCAGCGTAATCCTCCTCGTTCAGCAGCCGCATTCCAAGCCATACCGCTCGCCGTCACATCGCCTGCCAGCGTGGTGCCTGAGGCGAGCGCGAGCCGGATGCCGGTGCGGGCCGCTTCGAGTGACAGTTCATCCGGCCGTGCCCGGTTTTGGGCAACCACCTGCGCGAGCCAGCCGGTAAAGGAACCGCTCCGGCTCGTCCGGCCGCGGAGGGAGCTGAGCTCAAAATGCGTGTGCGCGTTTACGAGTCCTGGAATGATCACCGCCGACCCCCAGTCAACCATTTCCACTCCCGGTTGTGTTGAAGCAGTCCTGCGCTGTACCGACAGAATCCGGCCGGAGTCAGAGACATGAACTTCCGAGTCCTCCAGCAGGATCCCCGGTTCAACCAGCACGTATTTCGCCGCAAAGACTGTTTTCAGCATCAGGTCGGCTTTCACGATACACCCGGATCCCATTATCCCAGTTTTCAGTCAGGGCCGGAAAGACAATGTTCTATTTTGCAATCTTCTACAAACATAGGACGGATCGATATTCGTTTTTCGGCTTGGAGCAACGGATACGGTCCAGTATATTGAGGACTGAAGCATCGCTGGCATTCTGGTTATTCATGCTGGGGGCACATATGGCAATTCTACTGAGGGAATCAGACGTTGCGAAGCTGGCCACAATGACTATGGCCATAGAGGGGGTCGAACAGGCCTTCCGCTTTCAGGGTGAACAGAAAGCTGATAATGCCCCCCGGCGCCGCAGCAGACTTGACCACGGCATGCTGCACGTAATGAGCGCATCGTTGCCTTCCCTGGGGTATGCCGGACTCAAGAGCTATACGAGCGTCGCCGGAGTAACCAGGTTCCTCGTCATGCTCTACAAGGATGGAAATCTCGAAGCTGTCATTGAAGCCGACAGGTTGGGACAGTTGAGAACGGGCGCGGCCACGGCCGTTGCGACCAGGCACATGGCCCGCGAGGAGTCGTCCAGGCTCGGCATCTTCGGCACCGGACTGCAGGCACGCTCGCAAGTCACTGCAGTCTGCGCCGTTCGTCCGATCAAGACGGTTCGGGCGTATTCGAGAAACCCGGAGAACTGCGCCGCATTCTGCAGGGAGATGTCCGATTTGACCGGCGCCAGCGTGACGCCTGCATCGAATCCGGAAGAAGCGGTCAGAGGCATGGACATCGTCGTGACCGCGACCACTTCGAAGGATCCTGTGTTCAGGGGCGAGTGGCTCGAGAAGGGAACTCATGTCAACGCTGTCGGCGGCAACTTCATCCAGAGAAGGGAACTTGACGTCGAGTCGGTGCGACGAAGTGCCTGTGTCGTCGTCGACTCCCTTGAGCAGGCACGCCTCGAATCGGGCGACCTCGCGCAAGCGGCCGAGGTGGAGGCGTTCTACTGGGAAGATGCGCGGGAACTGGGTCTGGTGGTCATCGGCGAGTTCCCGGGCAGGGAAGACGCAGACGAAATCACACTGTTCGAATCGCAGGGTATCGCTCTCGAAGATGTAGCTCTTGCCGCAAAGGTTTTCGAGGCGGCGGCAAAGAGCGGCGTGGGCGAACGTCTTCCCTTCTGATTTTTTCTATTTGCAGTGATCGCAGCGGACTTTCGCAATCATGTCTCACCTCTCTGCCCGGCAGGACCGGACACTCTATTACGATTTTTCCCCCGCTACAGAAAGGATACAAATATGAGAGAAGCGGTGGAGTATGAAGTTGTAACCGCTGCGCCAGTCGAGGAAATAGTTGAACTTTACAAAACCGCCGGATGGTGGCAGGAAAGTCCAGAGGCACGCGCCGTCATACCACCAATGATTCGAGGGAGCCTCTGCTTCATGGTGGCCCGTTCGCTCAGCGGTCGAATCGTCGGAATTGCGCGTGTAATCTCAGATGGTTTCAGCGATGCCTACATCCAGGACGTAGTCGTTTTGCCTGACTACCGGGGTCGCGGCATCGGAACAGAACTTGTCAGGCGGCTGACACAGTTCTGTCTGGACCGAAAGATCGCCTGGATCGGCCTGATTGCGGAGCCGGGAACACAGGATGTTTACGCAAAACTCGGATATGGACCTCTTACTGACTACCAGCCCATGCTCTATGGCAAGAAATAATGACTGATTTTTCCTTCATGGGTTTCGGGTTCAAACCCGTGAGCCTGACCGACCCCCGTCCGCTCGCAGATCTCCTCAGAAAGCATCCGCAACCGCTGGCGGGATACACTTTTGCGACCCTGGCAGCCTGGAACTCCTTTTACCAATATGGCTGGGTCACCGTCGAACCCGAAACCCTTCTTATCTCCTGTAGACTAGAATCTGACATGAACCGGCATCTCCTCCAGCCGGTGGGCCCTATGTCGGCTGAAACCGCCCGCACCCTGACAGAGAGCGCTGCTGAATTGAACTATCCCCTGAAAATCATCGGAACCAACAGCGGTTTTCTGAAGCAGTATCCCGACTTCCTGAAGTCGTTTTCAGTCGTCGAGGACCGTGCGTTCTCAAATTACCTTTACAGTGCCCATATGCTCGCCCAGCTTTCCGGGCGCAAATACGCCAAGAAACGAAACCTGCTTTCGCAGGCCTCCGGGCTCTACCGCTGGTCGTGCCACCCGATCGGGCCGGAACTCGTAGATGAGTGCTTTGCCGTGCTCGATTCGATACGCGAGGAAGAACACCCGCGCATAGAGGGGATGCTGAAGCGGGAAATCGCCGCCCTGGAGTTCACGCTGCATCACTTCCGGGAGCTTCTGCAGCAGGGACTGCTGATCCAGGTAGAAGAAAGACCCGTTGCTTTTTCAATTTATGAGCCGATAAGTTCCACAACGGTTGCGATACATTTCGAGCGGGCGCTGCGCAGCTACAAAGGTCTCTACCAGGTGATCAACTGGGAGACATCCAGGCTGATTGCGGAACGTGGATTCCAGTTCATCAACCGCGAAGAGGACCTCGGAGACCCCGGGTTGCGTGATGCCAAGAAGTCATACCACCCGATCGAGATCGTTCCATCGTTCGAGCTGACGTACGTGAAACCGCAATACGGCACGTTACGTCGCAGCCGGTCAGCTCCCGTTGAAAGAACTGAATCAGGGAGTTTACAGAGCGACAATTTTGATTTATAGTTTCACTTTTTCACCCGAGGTTTGCTATGAACAAGAAGGATCTCAAGAGGTTTAAAACTGCCCTTGAGCAGAAGCGTGACGCCATTATCGCCACGGCCAAGAAAGCCCACTGGGATAATATGGAGGACACGCGCCACGGCGACTTTGTGGATCAGGCCAGCGACGACAATGAAGTGCACGTAAACTTGCGCCTGCTGCAAATCGACGCGAAGCTCCTTCGCGCAATCGAGGCGGCTATCGAGCGGATCGAAAACGGCAATTACGGCATATGCACCATCTGTGAAGAAGAGATCAGCCTTGCGCGTCTGAATGCCGTCCCCTGGACCTCCGTGTGCATCTCGTGCAAAGAGAAAAAGACGGCCTGATGTCGCCATCCATGGTGCGGGCGGGACACTGCTGCAGCAGCACCGCGCCGACCTAGGCATTGGGATGCCCCCCAATGGTGATTTCAGGGGGAGGCTGAGTTGGCCAGGATCTATACAAGAACCGGTGATAACGGAACGACAGGATTGATCGGGGGTAAACGCGTCTCAAAGGACTCCCCGTTCATTGAAGCGTTCGGTGCCCTGGATGAAGTGAACGCCCTGATCGGTGTTCTGCGTAGCAATACTCTCCCAGAGAGGGTTGACCGCGTTCTCGCAATTGTTCAGAACGACCTGTTCACGCTGGGAGCCCAGCTCGCCACACCGGAGGGAGTCGCCCCGAAGGCAAAACAGATCACCGATGAGTCCATCGTCCGGCTCGAGAACCAGATCGACGCTTACCAGGAAGAAATCAAACCACTCAAAGCCTTTATTCTCCCGGGCGGCACGCGTGCCGCCGCCGAACTGCACCTTGCCCGCACAGTCATCAGGCGCGCCGAACGGCTCTGTGTGACACTTTCGAAGACAGAAAACGTCGATCCGCGGGCTCTCAAATACCTCAATCGGCTCTCCGATCTCTGCTTTGTTCTGGCCCGGTATCTCAATCAACTGCACTCGGTTCCCGAAATCCATCCCGATTACGGAAACTGATCGGCCCGGAGCCGGCCCCGTTCGTCACTGTTTTTCACGACAAGCAAAATGAATGAATTTGATATTCGGATCAGAATAACTTATTCTGAAGGGCAATGAACATTTACTCGGGCGCGGATACTCACAGGTTTGGAGGATTTCATGCAAATAGAAACCTTTAAAGTCTTCTGCGACCTTGTAGAAAGCCGAAGCTTCTCGCGCGCCGCGGTGCGTAACTCCATCACTCAATCCGCAGTCAGCCAGCAGGTGAAAAACCTCGAGGTGCGATTCGAAACGCAGCTGCTGCGCCGTGACGGGAAGTCGATTACTCCCACTCCGGCAGGAAGGATTTTCTACGAGCGTTCGCGCGCCATCCTCGACAGCTTTGAGCACATGCAGCTCGAGATGAAATCTATCGGGCAGGACATGGCCGGCAGCGTTCGTGTCGCAACGATCTACAGCGTAGGGCTCTACGAATTGTCGGTTGTCGTGAAGACTTTCCTCAAGATCTATCCCAAGGTCAATCTCCACCTCGAATACAGCAAAGGCTCCCGGGTATATGAAGACTGTCTCAGGGGAGCGCTGGATCTGGGGATCGTCACCTATCCGGAACCCCGCAAGGGGCTCAAGATAATCCCGCTCCCGGCAGACAAGCTCATCCTGATCTGCGCGCCCGATCATCCGCTTGCCAAGCGCCATCATGTCGACATACGCAAACTGAACGGACTCAATTACGTCGCCTTTGAGAAAGGTCTTGCGAGCCAGCGCGCCCTCGACCGGATCTTCCAGGAACACGGGATACGGGTGCGGGTGGTAATGGAGTTCGACAACATCGAGACGATAAAGCGCAGCGTTGAAATCGGTGCGGGAGTATCGATCGTTCCCCTTCTGAGTGTGCAGAAGGAAGTTCAGACCGGCACCCTCGTGCAGGTTCATTTCGACAAGACTTTCTACCGTCCCCTCGGCGCTATCGTAAGAACCAGGCAGGTGCTCTCTCCTGCAGCACTGAAATTCATAGAACTGATGAAGAATCCGCAGAAAGCTTCCTGAACAACGAAACCGTTGACGGACTCTCGCACCACCGCCGTCAGCGGCGTGATACTGCAGCCTCCGGAGCTTCGGCCTCCAACGTCAATGCGTTCTCGAGCCGCACCGAAGTAAGCAGACACAGGATCGCGAGCACCGCTCCTCCGACCAGATCGATTACGTAGTGGTACCTGAGGTACACGGTTGCGATGATCAGCAGACATCCCAGCACTGCCACATGCCGTCGTATTCTGCACCGGTACCGGTAAGCCAGCACAATCGCCATGAGAGTGATCATCGTATGGCCGCTCGGAAAAACATCGCGCTGCGAGCTGGCCATTGCAACGGCATCGGACATCGCGGGAGTGATTGACTCCGCGATATTGATGAACCAGCGAAGGGCCGGGGTGAGAATAAGGCCCGGCAACTCCTGATCGATCCGGGAGAACTCGTGGATCGTGAATCTCGGCCCCAGGGCCGGAAGGAAGAAGTATCCAAGGTAGGAAACAAGAAAGCCGTAGACGATGGAGAACCTGAAATGCCGAAAAGCGGCGAGGTCCTTCCTGCTGCACAGTTCAATTCCGAGAGCGATGAAGATCGCGTAGAACAGCGAATATGAAATCTGTAGGATCTCGGTTACAACCGGATTGGAGAAACGTGCAAGCAGTTCGGTCGGATTCAGGCCGAAAAGCGCCCGGTCTGCCGCGATCAGCAGCTGATCGTAGTCCCTTCCGCCGTGTAGCGGGGAAATCATGAAGTAGAGCTGTTTGTAGGTGAAAACCACCAGCGGAAAGGCTATCCACTCGTGCGTCCAGCGCAGGACCTCAGACTCGGAGCGATTCCAGGCGAGATGCGCCAGCCAGATCACCAGGGCGCTCGCTGCTGCATTGGCGAGAATCAGGACTGGCCATAACTCGATCCTGGAGTGAAACACAATGCTGACAAGCGAAAGCACTACCCAGAAGGCTATCAGCAGAACATCCGTTGAATTCAGCAGTGCCGCCAGGCCGCGCAAACCGGCCCGCCTCGCTTCCACACGAATCAGCGTCATCGATTACCTTCACGCGAGAGTTCGCGTTATGATACTACATTGACGATGGAGTTCGGTCTATGAGTATCGGCTGCAAGGGAACCGTACGGCTCTACCTGGTGCGCCACGGTGAAACCGGAGACAACGTACAGATGCGTTATCTTGGGATACGGGATGAGCCTCTCACACCGAACGGCTTGCGGCAGGCGCTACTGGTTGCGGCCGCTCTGGCTCCGATCCGGGTGGGCGGCATCTTTTCGAGCCCCCTGGTTCGCGCGGCTGACACAGCCCTGCGGATAAAGGACGCCTGCGCGGTCGAGCTTAGACTGGACTCACGTCTGGTGGAAGGCTCTTTTGGGGAATGGGAGGGACTCACACGCGACGAAGTTTTGAAGCGCAGCGCACGCGACGCCGAAACGCTCGCGCGCTGGGAACTGGATTCCTCGATTGCGCCCCCTGGAGGAGAATCGATAGAGCACGTCCAGATGCGGGTGATCAGCCTCGTGAACGAACTCGCGGGAAGTTTTTCCAATCAGTCCGTAGTGCTCGTCAGCCACGTCGGCCCGATAAAGGCGCTCCTTGCAGCCGTGCTGGATATCCCGCTCGCGGCATCCCGCAGGCTGTTCCTCGATCCCGCCACCATTACGGTCGTGGAATGGGGAGAACGCCCGCTGGTGCGGTTGCTCAACTCGCACGCGCACCTCGGCTGGTCTTCCGCCCGATGGATGTAAAGATCCGGATCAGATCTTCCGGTAGATCTCCGAACCCGATTGGCGGAATTCGCGCCCTTTCTGTTCCAGACCGCTTTCGACTGCAGCCGGTTCCCGTACCTCCCGGCTGATCTGCATTGCACAGAAGCGTGGGCCGCACATGCTGCAGAAATGAGCAAGCTGAGCCGCTTCCCCGGAAGAAGTCTGGCCGTGAAACTGTCGTGCCGTCTCCGGATCGAGCGAGAGGTTGAACTGGTCTTCCCAACGGAACTCGAACCTTGCCTTGGACAGCGCATCATCCCGAAGGGCCGTACCCGGGTGTCCCTTCGCAACATCAGCCGCATGCGCTGCTATCCTGTACGCGATCACCCCGTCTTTTACATCCTTCCTGCCGGGCAGACCAAGGTGCTCCTTCGGAGTGACATAGCAAAGAAGGGCTGTCCCGTACCACCCTGCCATGGCCGCACCGATGGCGCTGGTAATGTGATCGTATCCCGGCGCCACGTCCGTTACCACAGGACCGAGGGTATAGAAAGGCGCACCGTGGCACGCGGCGCGTTCCCGCTCAACATTCTCCCTTATCAGATTCATCGGCACATGTCCGGGACCCTCAATCATCACCTGGCAATCGTGGCTCCAGGCCTTCAGGGTGAGTTCTCCAAGGGTTTCCAGCTCAGCGAACTGCGCCGCATCATTTGCATCCGAGAGAGAGCCGGGACGCAGGCCGTCCCCAAGCGAAAAAGAGACATCGTAGGAGCGCAGGATCTCGCAGATCTCATCAAATTTCGTGTATAGAAAGTTCTCCTTGTGATGCGCGAGACACCATTTGGCCAGTATGGATCCGCCCCGGCTCACAATCCCCGCCAGCCGGCGGGCCGTAAGCGGTATATAGCGTAGAAGCAGACCCGCATGGATCGTGAAATAGTCCACTCCCTGCTCGGCCTGTTCTATGAGGGTCTCGCGGTATATCTCCCACGACAGGTCTTCGGCCTTTCCCCCCGCCTTTTCAAGTGCCTGATATATCGGAACGGTGCCGATCGGAACCGGAGAATTCCGGATTA
Organism: Acidobacteriota bacterium; assembly: GCA_012719355.1. Classification (GTDB taxonomy): domain Bacteria; phylum Acidobacteriota; class UBA6911; order UBA6911; family UBA6911; genus UBA6911. The sequence continues at coordinate 4,209 of JAAYAM010000117.1, read as the reverse complement.
TCCACTCCCTTGTCTCGTGAATATTCGTGCCTGTCGACAGATCCATGACCGTATCGGCACCCCAGCGGATCGCCCAGGCCATTTTCTCCACTTCTTCTTCGATAGAGGAGACTCCTTCTGAGTTGCCTATATTGGCGTTGATCTTCACGAGGAAACCGGCCCCGAATGCGGCGGGTTCGAGTTCAGGATGGTTTATATTGGCCGGCAGTATGGCGCGGCCGCATGCAATCTCGTCGCGCACGAATTCGGGATTCAGGTTCTCGCGCAGTGCAACGAACTCCATCTCAGGAGTCACAATACCCTTTCTTGCGTAATGCATCTGGGTGACCGGACCGCAGCCGCGCAGCACCGTTCGCGGGCGGCGGAGTGCTGTGCAGCACTGTTCGCCGAGTTCGTACGGTCCGCGTTCGAGTATCCACTCCTTCCGCAATTCCGGCAGTCCACGCTGCAGATCAATCCCGGCGTTGGGATCGGTATAGGGTCCGGAAGTGTCGTACACCCTGACCGGGGCATTGTTCTCGAGGCTCCCTTCAAGACCCGGAGTAGGATGCAGCGAGATTTCCCGCATCGGTACGCGAATGCCTCGGGAGCCGGCAACATATACTTTTCTCGACCCGGGCGGGGGGGTCCGGTTCCCGACACCAGGATCGGACGCGGAAGAGCGGGTGTTTTTCATTCTGTGACCCTCCAAATCTTTAAACAGGCGGGAAACCCGTTGCAGCGGTTGAAAACGACATTGAGGTGACGGTGGCGTCAGGAGGCCTCGACCCTTATCATGCGGGTGGGAGCTACGATAACCCGCAGGTCATCGATTTCCCGCAGCGCCTTCTGCATGGCGCCTTCCTGAGCTTCGTGGGTCATCATTACCACGGGAACGGCCTTAGCGCGCTGCCGCACTTTCTGAATGAGGCTGGCGATGCTGATCTCGTGCCTGCCAAGAATTCCGGTCACCTGGGCCAGCACCGATGGCTGATCGAGTGCCGAAACATATAGATAGTAGGCAGATGAGATCTCCTCCATGGGTTTCAGAGCGAGCAGCTTCCGTCCGAGCACCGGAAGGTCTTGAGGCACCGCCGCCTGGCCCGCGGCTATCCTCCTTGCTATTTCCACGATGTCGGCACAAACGGAAGAAGCCGTCGGCATCTGGCCCGCGCCTCTTCCATAGAACATCAAATCATTGACCACATCGCCGCTCAGAAATACGGCGTTGAATACTCCCGACACGGCGGACATCGGGGAACTCTCCGGAATCATCGTCGGGTGCACACGCAGTTCGAGGCTGCTATCGGTCGCTTTGGCGATTGCCAGCAGTTTTATCCGGAACCCCATTTCACGGGCGAGGCCTATGTCTTCGGGAGTGATCTTCGTGATTCCCTCGACATAGATGTCCTCCAGCCTTACCGAAGTCCGGAAGGCCAGCGTTGCCAGAATCTGAAGCTTGTGCGCCGAGTCTATTCCTTCTACATCATAAGTCGGGTCTGCTTCCGCATACCCCTTCGCCTGGGCCTCTGCCAGGACCCGACTGAATTCCTGGCCCTCATCGGTCATCTTTGAAAGTATATAATTCGAAGTGCCGTTCACTATGCCGTACAGGGTTGTAATGCGATTTGCGACCAACCCTTCTTTGACGGACCGAATCAGGGGAATACCGCCGGCGACAGCGGCCTCGAACGCCAGCATCCTGCCGCAGCGGCGGGCTTCGGAGTAAAGCTCCTCGCCGTGGGTTGCAAGAAGCGCCTTATTTGCCGTCACGATATGCTTCCCGTTGGCCAGGGCACGCATGATGAAGCTGCGGGCAGGCTCGATTCCTCCGAACAGCTCCACAACGATGTCGACTGAGGGATCGTCCAGGACACTCGAGACATCGGCCGACATCGGGAGTTCGCTCACCTTCAGCCCTTTTCGCGGAGAGGTCGTATCCTTGTCCGCAATGGCTTGCAGTACAACTGAAGCGCCCGCCTTCTCCTCCAGTTCCTCCCGGTGAGAAGCGAGTACCTTGGCAACGCCCGCGCCGACCGTCCCCAATCCCAGAAGACCGACCTTTATCTCTTTCATAGACACCTCAGTGCTTCACGATTATAGAACATTACCCTCCTGAAAAAGCGTACTTGCTTTCAGGAACAATGATACGCTGCAGTATGGATGTCAAATCATCCTTCCAGGAGATTGAGTTTATGTCTGCAGACACTGATAGAGAGTTCATCGCCAGGCTCCGACGGGAGCGGGAGCTGCGCATGCGCGGCTATCGGGAACAGGCGCTCCGGCTGTTCCCGCCTGTGTGCGGGCGCTGCGGTCGTGAATTCGAAGGGAAGAGGCTGAGGGAACTCACCGTTCATCACAAAGACCACAATCATGACAATAATCCGCCGGACGGCAGCAATTGGGAACTCCTGTGCGTCTACTGTCACGAGAACGAGCATTCGAGGAACTCCGTGGCCGACTGGTATGATGAGGCCTCACCCGGAACGCAACCGGCGAGCGTATCCACCTATAATCCCTTCGCGGGCCTCGGCGCCCTGCTGAAGAAGAAGGAATAATGCCCGGAGGTCATTCCCTGACAAGCGGTTTGTACTTGATCCGGTGGGGCTGGTCTGCCAGCGACCCCAGCCTTCGTTTCCTGTCGGCTTCATACTCCTGGTAGTTGCCCTCAAACCAGACAACCTTCGAGTCGCCTTCGAAAGCCAGGATATGGGTGGCGATGCGGTCCAGAAACCAGCGGTCGTGGCTGATGACCACCGCGCAGCCCGCGAATGAAAGAAGCGCTTCTTCCAGGGAACGGAGAGTATCCACATCCAGGTCGTTGGTCGGTTCGTCAAGAAGCAGGAGATTCCCGCCGCTTTTCAGGACCTTCGCCAGGTGCACGCGGTTGCGTTCTCCTCCTGAGAGGTCCTTTACGCGTTTCTGCTGGTCTGCGCCCTTGAAATTGAAGGCAGCCGCATACGACCGCGCCGGAACCTCTCGCTTGCCGAGAAGCACGACATCCCTGCCATCGCTGATTTCCTCCCACACCTGCCTCTCTCCGACAAGCGTGTCGCGGCTCTGGTCCACGTAAGCGATCTTTACGGTATCGCCGATTCTGAGCGAGCCCCCGTCGGGCTGCTCTTCTCCCACGATCATGCGGAAAAGCGTCGTCTTCCCCGCTCCGTTTGCTCCGATGACACCGACGATGCCTCCGGGCGGCAGCCGGAACGAGAGATCATCAATAAGCAGCCTGTCGCCGTAGCCTTTCCTCAGATTTGCCGCCTCGACCACGAGATCTCCCAGCCTCGGCCCAGGGGGTATGTGAAGATCGGTAGCCTGTACCCGCTTTTCCGCCTCCATCTCTTCGGCAAGCAGTTCTTCATATGCACTCAGACGGGCTTTCCCTTTAGCCTGCCGGGCGCGCGGCGACATTCTCACCCATTCCAGTTCGCGCTGCAGTGTGCGTCTCCTCGCCGATTCCGACTTCTCTTCGGCCTGGAGACGTGCCTGTTTCTGATCGAGCCAGGAAGAGTAGTTCCCTTCCCAGGGAATACCCTCTCCACGGTCGAGTTCGAGGATCCAGCCTGCAACGTTGTCCAGGAAGTAGCGGTCATGGGTAATTGCCACCACGGTCCCCGGGTATTCTTTGAGGAATCGTTCCAGCCAGGCGACCGATTCCGCGTCGAGGTGGTTCGTAGGCTCGTCAAGAAGCAGCAAGTCCGGCCGCTCGAGCAGGAGCCGGCACAGGGCAACACGTCTGCGCTCGCCGCCGGACAGTTTTGTCACGTCGGCAGTGCCGGGAGGGAGCCGCAGGGCGTCCATTGCAATGTCGAGGGTGCGGTCGATTTCCCATCCGTTGCACGCATCTATGGCGTCCTGCAACCGCGCCTGTTCCGCGAGGAGCCGATCCATCTCTTCAGCCGTCAAATCCTCCGCAAAGCGCTCATTCACCCGGTCGAAGCTCTCAAGCAGGTCTCTTACCGGCTTGAGTCCTTCCTCGACATTCTCGAGCACGTTCTTAGCGGGATCCAACTGCGGTTCCTGCGGAAGATATCCGACCCGCACTCCGGCTGCCGGCCAGGCTTCGCCGAGAAAGTCCTTTATGACTCCCGCCATGATTTTCATCAGCGTGCTCTTCCCTGCACCATTGGCGCCGATCAGTCCGATCTTGGCGCCGGGCAGAAACGAGAGCCAGATTCCTTTCAGGACTTCCCTGTTGGGTGGATATACCTTCCTCAGATCCTTCAT
>JAAYAM010000008.1 GCA_012719355.1 Acidobacteriota bacterium | reverse complement strand
TTCATCCGCGACCTCCACCGGAACCATTGGGTCGTTTACTGTAAACGCCCATTTGGCGGACCGGAACAGGTTCTCAAATATCTCGGCCGCTACACTCATCGAGTGGCCATTTCCAACCATCGCCTAGTTTCTTTCGAGAATGGAGAAGTTACCTTCACCTGGAGAGACCGTGCGCATGGAAACGTTCAAAAAGAGATGTCTTTACCCGCAGAGGAATTCCTGCGCCGCTTTCTGCTTCATGTGCTTCCAAAGGGCTTTGTACGGATTCGCAATTTCGGATTTCTTGCGAGTCGACACCGGGGTCGCATACTGCCGCTTTGTTTCCAGTGTCTCGGCTCTGATCCCGAGGCATTCAATAACCAAGCTCAGCCGGAAGACACAAAAGGCCTTTGCAAGTGTCCGAAATGTGGCGCCCCTATGATCGTGGTTTTGCGAGTATATGCTCCCAAGTGGCGACCGCGCCCGCCGCCAATGTCGCTTGCTTTGGAGCCGGATTCCAAACCTTAATCGGGCAGGAGGGAGTATTCGTGTGTCTTCAGTACGGGTAATCAGCTCTTATACAGCAATGATGAACGCGTTCCAGATGAAAAAGTATCACGATCTTATCTTCATCCGCTTATTCCGGAAGCAGCCCGATTCAATTTGGCAGCCTTCAAGCAGCTCGCCGACTATTGAAAATACATACCCACAGTTGATGTAGGCCCACACGCCGCCGCTCCTCGGCTCCCTTCAAGTCGTTTTATCGAAAGCGCACCCGAATTCTGGCGGAGCTATGCTATGTTGTGCGTGAGTGCGCTTCCGATAAAACCTAAGACTTAACCTAAGACTTCCCGGAACCAAACGTCGTGGGAACAATGATGCTATTACGCTATTCGTCTGCGCCTCCCGTTTCTTCGGGCTCTCTCCTGCGTGGTACAGCCACCGCTCGGAGGTCATCACAAAAGGCAAGATCCCACAGTTAGGTTCGGATAGACTACCAGGCAGACTGCAGCCCTTGTTCTTCAGCTATGAATCTTCTGAAACCCTCCTGATTCTTGGAACGTGGTCAAAAATTGCCGCTCGCGATCTTGAGAGATTGAGTTGTTCGTGCTTGTCCAATCAGACATGCTGTTCACGGCTGCAGAGGGTCTGAAGAACACCTCATCCAGAAGGCGCAGATGTGTCGAGTAGAGCCGCGGGTTTCTTACCCGCACAGAAAGAAGTAAACTTCCCAGAACGCCGTATATGAAAACCTTAAATGCTACATCCGGCATGAGAGGCCTCTCGCCAGGAAGTCCCCTCTGACGACCTCGTCCGTAATCAATGCAACCCGTGTTATATTTTCCTCTGGTGCCCGTAACTTTTTTTCTACCTTGATCAAAAATAGGCGACCACGTGGGGCCTAACTGAGCTATCCTGTACACGCTTTTTGTCAGGCAGCTTTCCAAGGAGGATGGAATGATCAGAAGAAATACCCTCGTTCTTTTCGCACTGTTTATGGCCGCTTTCTTCAATGTGGCCGATGCCGCTCCGTGTGACCGGGACTGCCTTGCCGGATTCGTCACCCAGTATGTGGATGCGCTGCTGGCCAAGAATCCGGGCGCCCTGCCGCTGGCGGCCAATGTCAAATTCACTGAAGACACGAAAGAGCTGAAGCTGGGCGAAGGCATGTGGACGAAGAATCTCAAGCCGACCCAGTACCGCAGGGACATTCTGGATGTTCGCCAGAGCGTCGCGATCTCCTTTCTGGTGCTGGAAGAGAACAGCGCCCCGGTTCTCTACGTAGTGCGACTGAAGATCGTAGACAACAAGATTGCGGAAATTGAAAGCACGGCCGTGATGAACAAGGAAGAGGGAATGCTCTTCAACCCGGCCAACCTCAAGACGGTCCGTCCGGAGATGCTTGCCAAGCCCGAAAAGGACCAGATGAATACCCGCGAAGAGATGATCAAAATTGCAATAACCTACCCGGAAGGACTGAAAGTGGGCAGCTTCGTCAAAGTCGATTCTCCCATGACTCCAACTGCGTACCGTTACGAAAACGGCAATCTCATGGCCGGTCCGGGCTGCACTTTCTTCAAAGACTGCGACGTTATGAAGACTCAGACGATCCCGAGATTGTCGGGAATCCGGTACCGGGTTATGGCAGTCGACGAAGAACTGGGAGTGGTGGCGGTGAGGATGAATTTCGGTCCAGGCTCCCTGTTCTCGGGTAAGGGAGAACTGGATGTATGGCACTCATTCAAAATCTTCGGCGGCCAGATTCACGCCGCTGAAGCGTACTGTGAAACCGTTCCTCCGTCCACAAAATCGGGCTGGGAGGA
>JAAYAM010000116.1 GCA_012719355.1 Acidobacteriota bacterium | reverse complement strand
TCGGCCGCACGCCAACACCGGGTCAGGATTCTCGGCCCAAACTGCATAGGGTTGATGAATCCTTCAATCGGGCTCAACGCGGGTTTCGCTCACGCGATGGCGGCGCCGGGGAAGGTAGCGTTTGTGACCCAGTCGGGCGCCCTGTCGACAGCCGTCCTGGATTATGCGCGGTCAAACGCAATCGGCCTGTCCAGTTTCGTATCGCTCGGCAACAGCGCTGATGTGGATTTCGGGGATGTCATCGATTATCTGGCGGCGGACGATTCCACCGGCGCCATTCTCCTCTACATCGAGACGATAAGGGACGCGGCGAAATTCATGTCGGCGGCACGTGCCGCGGCGATGAACAAGCCTGTCGTCGCGGTCAAGTCGGGACGCGTTCCGGAAGGAGCCCGCGCGGCGTTGTCACATACCGGCGCAATGGCCGGCTCCGACGATGTTGTCGATGCCGCGCTCAGGCGGGCCGGCATTCTTCGCGTGGAAACGATACCGGAACTGTTCGACACGGTTGGAACTCTCGGGCTGGCAAAGCCGGTTCGGGGCGATCGCCTTGCAATTATTACCAACGGCGGCGGTCCCGGAGTAATGGCGATGGATGCGCTGGTTCTCCGTGGGGGGCGGCCGGCGACGCTGGGCAATGGGACTCTTGCAGAACTGGACAAAGTGCTCCCGCGACACTGGTCGCGCGCAAACCCTGTCGACATCGTCGGTGATGCGCCGCCGCAGCGCTATGTGGACGCTCTGCGCGTCCTTCTGGAGTGTCCGGACTGCGATGCGGTCCTTTTCATCCAGGCGCCGAGCGCGATTGTCGGCAGTTCTGAAATCGCGCGTGCAATGGCTCCGGCGATACAATCGAGTCCACGCACGGTTCTCTCATGTTTTCTCGGTCAGGACGCGGTTGCCGAAGCCCGACGCATCTTTCTCGAAGCCGGCATCCCCACATATGCGGCGCCCGAGGACGCCGTTGACGCCTTCCTGCAGCTCACACGCTATCGTGAAAGCCAGGAAATACGGATCCAGACCCCGGCGTCGCTTCCCGAAGAATTCGTCCCCGAACTGTCATCCGTGCGCAGGCTGGTTGACGCTGCGATCCGCGAGGGGAGATATCATCTTGGCGAGGCGGATGCCAAAACGATTCTGGGAGCTTTCGGCATTCCGGTCGTACGGACGCGGGTGGCAAAGAGTCCGGAAGAGGCCATGGTAATGGCTCGAGAGATAGGATTTCCTGTTGCGCTCAAAATCCTTTCTCCCGATCTTGTTCACAAATCGGATGTCGGAGGAGTGGTTCTCGATCTGGAGAACGGCGAGCAACTGCAGAAAGCAGCCGAGTCCATGATGAAGCGGCTCGAAACGCTTCTGCCGACGGCTCGGCTTACCGGGTTCACCGTGCAGCAGATGGCGCGCCGGCCCGGTGCTCACGAGCTCATCGCCGGCGCGGCGACTGATCCCATATTCGGTCCGGTAATTCTTTTCGGGCAGGGGGGAACGGCCGTCGAGATCATCAGGGACCGCGCAATTGCATTGCCGCCGCTGAACGAAGCGCTGTCCCGCGAATTGATCGGCCGCACCCGTGTGGCAAAACTCCTGGCCGGATACCGCGGCCGGCCCGCTGCTGACATTGATGAAATCGTCAGGGTTCTCTGCAGGATTTCCCAACTCCTGATTGAAGTGCCGGAAATCGCCGAGCTCGACATAAATCCTTTGCTGGCTGACGAGAATGGCGTTCTAGCGCTTGATGCGCGGATGCGTATCCAGGCTGGTGCTGCTTCAGGAGTGGGGCGTTTCGCTATCCGGCCTTATCCACGCGAACTGGAGGAAAGGGTTGCGGTCGGATCTGTCCATATCAATCTCCGCCCGGTAAGACCGGAAGATGCGCCGGAGTATGGCACTTTTCTCTCGAGGTTCAAGGATCAGTCGGGAACCGGCTGTCTGGAGATAAAGGAAAGCCTGCTGCCGGTCACGGCAGCACGTCATACCCAGATCGACTACAACCGGCAGATGGCCTTCGTTGCCACGGATTCTGCGGGAGCTGTTCTCGGGGTGGTGCGTGCCCTGACTGCGTCGGACAACTCGAAGGCAAACATCTCGATGGCGACCTTGCCGGACATGCGCGAGACGGATTTGAGTGCAATCATGCTCAGGAAGATCACTTCCTACTGCCGTGAGCGAGGCACCGCAGAGTTGGCCGGTTTCATTCACAAGGATGACCGCAACCTTGTGCAGCTTGTCCGGGAATCGGGTTGCACGCTGGTCGAGACGGCCGATCCCGAGATGCTCCAAGGGCGGATGGTGTTGCAGGAAACAGGTATGGAGGCTCGTAGGCTATGACCGCGCGTGATTTGTTTTTTGATGCGTTTGATTACACGCTGGACACCTGGCAGCGCGCAATCCTGTTCTGCGACACACTGCGCCGCCGCGGGGACATTGCGCAGGAGCGCGAACGTCTGGGGTACCCACCGGTGCTCAAGTACGACTACGAAGTGATAATGGACGGGAGAACGCTGCCCCGTCCCGTCAATTATGTGTTGCTGAAGATCAGGCCGAAGCATGCAGGTGCAAACAATGCGCGCATGCGTCCATTCATCATTGTGGATCCGAGGGCGGGGCACGGCCCGGGCATCGGCGGCTTCAAGGATGATTCCGAGATAGGGGTCGCGCTGCGTGCAGGTCATCCCGTGTATTTCGTAAGTTTTTTCCCGCGCCCGGAGCCGGGCCAAACCCTCATGGATGTGGGTGCCGCGGAAGCGGCATTTATCGAGGAAGTCGGCAGGCGCCATCCCGAGGCGGACAAACCGTGCGTAATCGCGAACTGCCAGGCGGGGTGGGCTGTGGCGGCACTCTCGTCCGTGCGGCCGGAGATCATGGGACCGATAATCCTAAGCGGTTCGCCGCTGGCGTATTGGAGCGGCGCTTCGGGAAAGAATCCGATGCGCTATTCCGGTGGACTCCTGGGTGGGAAATGGATGGAGTCGCTTGCCTGCGATCTTGGCAACGGACTCTTTGATGGAATTCACCTTGTGCAGAATTTCGAGAATCTCAATCCGTCCAATTCCTATTGGACGAAGTACTACAACCTGTATGCAAAGATCGACAGCGAGACGGAGCGATTTCTCGATTTCGAGACATGGTGGACCGGCTATTTCCTTCTGAATGCAAGTGAGATGGATGCCATCGTCTCGGAGCTTTTCATCGGAAACAAGCTGGCGCGCGGGATGATCAAGACAGATTCCGGTACAGCCATCAATCTGCGCAACATACGCTCGCCCCTCGTGATATTCGCCTCTGAAGGGGACAACATATCGCCGCCCCAGCAGGCACTGAACTGGATTGAGGATGTCTACGGCAGCGAGCGCTCTGTGATAGAAAGCGGCAGAGTGATCGTCTACCTGATACACGAAAGCATCGGCCATTTGGGGGTGTTCGTTTCAGCCGGCGTGGCGAAGAAGGAGTATTCGCAGCTGGTCGAGACTATGGAGATGATCGATGCGCTTCCTCCCGGGCTTTATGAAATGATGATCGAGCCGGGGGCACCCGTGCCGGGTTGGGAGGACCTGCACGCGGGACCGTACAGGGTGCGGTTTGAGGCGCGCACGATGTCTGACATCCATGCGCTTGATGACGGCCGCGAGGAGGAGGGTCATTTCGCCGCCGTTGATTCCGTTTCGAAAATAGGAGATTTCATATACGGGAGCTGGTTCCGCCCCTGGGTCCAGTTCTTTTCCAATGAGTTTACTGCTGAGATCCTCCGAAGTGTGCAGCCGCTGCGCGTCCAGCAGAAGATCTGGTCAGCGCTGAATCCGTTTCTTACGCCCGTTGCATGGTGGGCGCCGATCATCCGCGAACATCGGCGGCCGGCGCCGGAGCAGAACCTGTTTCGGATCCAGGAAGAGGCTGTATCGGAGATGATAAAGGCGGCGCTCGATGGATACCGGGATGTGCGCGACACCTGGATCGAATACGCGTTCCGGCTCGCATACGGGCCCTTCGGGTGGGGTGCGCTGTTCCCCCCGGAATCGCCCGTACAAGCTCCGGCTGCGCCGGAAGAACCGCTCGCGATACCGGATGCAGCGTGGACGTCGGGCGGTCAGCTTGCCGCGATTCTTCGCATGATCGCGGCTGTATCGCTCGACATCGGGGTTTACGACAGCCGTTCTCCCGCAGTCTTCAGAAACCTGCTGTCGCACAGCGCCTTCAGGGATGTGACGATAACCGAAATCAAGGCCATCTTCCGGCAGCAGACGGCGATTCTGCGGTGCGACCCGCAACGTGCTGTAGACGCATTGCGCGACATGCTTCTGGACTTGAAGACGAGGGAGGAGGCCGTCAGGGTCTTTTTAGAAGTGCTGAAGGCGATACCGGAGGCATGTGGCATGCAGGGCCCCCTCGGACACCGGATACGCGAGACACTGCAGTTGAAGAAGGAGGATTTGCAGAAGTCATTCGAAACCGCCCATTGAGCACTGGAGGAGCAGCCATGGAAGTGAAGATCATCGGGATTGTAGGAGCCGGCCAGATGGGGAGTGGAATAGCCCTGGTCGCGGCGCAGCAGGGGGGCTTGGAAGTGATCATGAGCGACCTTGCTGATGAGCATGTCCGGAAAGGTCTCGATAGGATTTCGAAAGGCCTGGACAGGATGATCGCGAAAGAGAGACTGACGGCGGAGCAGAAGAAGGAATGTCTGGGCCGGATAAGGGCGACCACCAAAATAGAAGATATCGGGAAAGCCGATTTCGTCGTTGAGTCTGCTGTTGAAGAAGAGAAAACCAAGATCGGCATTTTCCGCGTGCTCGACGAGATCTGCCGGCCCGAGGTTGTTCTTGCGAGCAATACCTCTTCGATTTCGATCACGCGGCTTGCGGGCGCCACCCGAAGAGCGGGAAGCGTCATAGGAATGCATTTTATGAATCCCGTTCCGGCCATGCGGCTTGTCGAAATCATCCGCGGTCTGGAGACTTCGCAGGCGACGTTTGATCTTACGGAACAGCTCGCCCTTCGGTTGGGCAAGACGCCGGTCGAAAGCAAAGACTCTCCGGCATTCATCGCGAACCGGATCCTGCTCCCCATGATCAACGAAGCGGTCTATGCGCTGTACGAAGGGGTCGGAACCGCGAAAGCAATCGATGATGTGGCGACGCTCGGGCTGAATCATCCGATGGGTCCCCTGGCGCTGGCGGACCTGATCGGCCTCGACACGTGCCTGAGCATCATGGAAGTGTTGTACCGGGGCTTCGGCGATCCGAAGTACCGGCCCTGCCCGCTGCTGAAGAAATATGTGGATGCAGGCTACCTGGGAAGAAAAACGGGCAAGGGCTTTTACGATTACAGCAGATGATCGATTCTATTTCGCGATCATGCTGTAAACCTGCGGATTCACGCAGTTGGGCAACGGCTCGCCCTTCAGGCCGGCTATCAGGTTTGCCGCAGCCATCGTTGCCATGCGCGTCCGAGTCTGGTGGCTGGCGCTGGCGATGTGGGGTGTGATGATGATGTTATCGAGGCTCAGGAGAGGATCGTTACGGTCGATGGGTTCCGGTTCTGTGACGTCGAGGGCGGCGCAGGCTATGCTGCGGGATGAGAGCGCACGGTACAGAGCCGCCGGATCGACGACCGGGCCGCGTGCTGTGTTGATCAGGATTCCGCCCTGCTTCATTTTGCCGAGCCGGACATCGTTCATCAGATGGTAAGTCTTCGGGGAGAGATCCGTGTGCAGGGAGACGAAATCGGATTCGCGCAGCAGATCGTCGAGTCCGGTGAAGGTCGCGCCGTATTCTCTTTCCGCTTCCGGTTTCCGCGTCCTGTCGAAGTAAAGGATGCGCATATCGAATCCGCGGGCCCTTTTGGCCATCCCCTGACCGATCCGACCGAACCCGATGATCCCCAGGGTCGCACCCGAAATATCGGGCCCAAGAAAATCGATCGGACCCCACGTCTTCCACCTGCCGGAGCGTGTGAACCTGTCTCCCTCTACAACACGCCTGGCTGCAGCCATCAGAAGAGCCCATGCAAAATCGGCAGTGGTGTCGGTAAGGACGCCCGGCGTATTTCCGACAGGGATTCCTCTCGCCGTTGCGGCCGCGACATCTATATTGTCGACTCCGACGGCCATCTGGCTGATCACCTTTACCTGCGGGCCGAGCGCGGCGATGAAACCCGCATCGATCCGGTCGGTGAGCAGACACAGCAACCCATCCCTGCCGCGGGTCTTTTCAATCAGGATTTGGTAGGGAGGTGGAAGTGGTTCCTGCCAGACTTCGATGTCGGCGTGCTGCCGCAGCATCTCCAGCCCCTTTTCCGGAATCACACGCGTGACGAAAACTCTTGATTTCATAGGGTCAGTTATACATGAAGGCGCGGGGATGATGCCAGCGCGGTGTGTTTCAGTGAATCGCCACGGCAGCGTAGGTTACCGCCGCACCGGCTTCAAGATCCGACCACTGGCGATACTGTAGCAGCTTCCCCTCGGGCCGGTCGAGGCAGCGCAGCGTCATGTAAATCGGTGGATAACCGCAGATTCTGCGGCTGTCGTTGTCTGCGGCTATCGACTCGAAGACGCCTTCGGCATCCCCTTTCTCAACAATTCTGAGAAACTCGAGGTCCTCGCTTTCAACTCTGCGCAAGGAGGCTTCCGTCGGGCCGAAGCTGTCTCCGAATCGTTGCCCTACGTGCGCAAGATCGGCGCCTGCGATAATGCAGACCCGCCCCGACATTTTCGCCGTCAACTCCCGGACTGCTCCCGCCACAGCCTGAATCTCCGGCTCGTCCGCGGCACGTTTCCCCTGCAAATAGATGTCGTGGAACGAGCCGACGAGGATCGGGACGATTCTGAACGGTGGCCCATTGCGCAGGAAGTATTTCAAGAAAACCGTCTGAAATTCTATGGAATGTTCCCCCCTGTGGGAGAATTCATCGAGGTAGCGGTTCCCGATCCGGGACAGGAGTTCACGGACGAAGTCACGATCGGTTTCAGCCGGTCCGAGCGGGGTATCGTAATCCTTGTCGGAAATGGAAAATCGCAGAGGCATTGCCGTGTGACAGGTGCCGAATATGATGTAGAGCTCTGCAGGATCGCTCGCGGCAAGGGCGCTGTAGGCATGAGCATAGGTAGGTCCGCCGCGCGAGAAGTCAATATGAGGTGATATAAAACCGCGCAGCGGGACGGAGCAGTCCGGCCTCGGCACGGAACCGGGACCCTCCGGGTGTGCGACATAACCGTCGAGCTCGGTTACGAGCGCGTCGGCGGTTGCCGGGTATGCGGATCCCGCATGACGAGCCGGCCTGGATGGCCCATCGCGGTACGCCTTCACTATCCCCTGGAAGAATTCTGTGAACGAGGGGCCTTCCAGATAGTGATGCTCATCCAGCTGGGTTGCGAGACTCTCGAGGCTTTCGATGGGGAGGATTTCTCCGGTCGCGCGGAAAAAATCGGCCTGTATGTCGCGCAGGCTGCGCTCCCCATTCATGCGTGATACCAGGAAGGAAAGGGCGCGGTCCAGAAATATCGGTTGTTCAGCCAGGTTTTCGGGATCGCGAACGCAGATATACTCCTGGCCGTTCATCCTGACCGGGAAGGCCTCGACCGGACGAAGGCGGGGACGCAACTGATGATCGGGTTGAGACATGGCTTCCAGATTACTGTTCGTGTCGCAGTTCGGCTACGATCTCGTTGGCGATCCGTCGCGCTCGGGCAAGTTCCTCAGGGGCAAACGAGATGGCGCCGACCACCGGGTGTCCTCCACCGCCATGGCGTTCGCACAATGCGGCGAGGTTCTGGGTGCGCGGGTACGGACTCCACGGATTCGAGCCGACTGAAATCTTGGCCCGGAAACTTGACAGGCTCACTCCCACGCAGTAGGTGGCTTGAGGGAACAGATAATAGGGAATGAACTTGTTGTAGCCTTCCATGTCGTGACCGCTTATATCGAAAAAAATCGTTCCATCGGAACACTGAGCATTTCGGCGGATGATGTCGATCGAACGAAGGTGACGTTCGTACAACGGACGGAAGACCTCCTGCACCCAGTTCAATTCCATGATTTCGGCAAGCGATCTCTTCTGAAATTCGACGATGAGGCTGTTGATCTTCTCCCGATCCCGTACCCCCTCGATGACCATCATCAGCTTCATCGCGGGTTCCTCGAGCTCCACCGCTTTTCTTGCGCTTTCGAACTGCGCGCCGTCGATGATGTCTGCCCATTTGATCAGTTCTTCCAGTCCCCGTGAATGAAAGTCGAAATGTTTCCTGAGCATATCAACGATGAAGTTCGTGCATGAACGGTAGGTGGGGTCGTGGAACTTTCTTCCACTTCTGTCGGCTTTGAAATGGGTTTCGTCTTCACGGCTGAGGAAGGCGCTCTGGTGATGATCGAACCACCAGGTCAGGCGGGGATCGCTGGAGTATTTGAAATCGACTATCGCATTTTCGTCGCCGTCGAACTGCACATCAAGAAAAAGCTGGCCGGCGCGATGTGCAAGACCTTCGTATTCGAACTTGCAGTCCTTCCTGATTCTCTTCAGATAGAAATCACTGAAAACAGCGGCGGAAGCCAATCCGTCGAAACAGTTGTTGTGAAAGTAGATCTTCATTATCCCCATAAACTTCCGGATAGTGCATGTCTCATCTGCGACAGGGCAGCCAGCCCGAGGGTCTGCACACGAATCACCTCGAGTTACGCTGCAGTCCCTAAGCGACCGGGGAGCCAAAAGAACGGTACACACTACCACAATAAGATTCATATTTCAAACTGGGGAAGAAGTAGGCTTCAACGTGAATCCGGATTCCCGGTAGACTGGAAATCATTCGGATGGTATATTAACTGTTTTACTTTCGGGCTGTTGTTGAAGTGCGCCCGAGCTAAGAGGCCGAAATGAAAGAAGGAATCCATCCCAAGTACCACAACGTTGTCGTGACGTGTGCCTGTGGAAATAAGTTTGAGACTCGTTCGACGAAACCGGAGATCAGGCTTGAACTCTGTTCCGCCTGCCATCCTTTCTTTACCGGTAAGCAGAAACTGGTCGATACAGCAGGAAGAATTGAGCGTTTCCAGAAGCGCTATGGTTTAGGCAAAGACAATCCAGCCAAGTCCTGAGATATTGATGGCCGATACCAAATCGCAAGCATCGCCTGAAGACATCCTCGTAGGAGGACAGGCGGTTATTGAAGGCGTTATGATGCGCACGCCTCATGCACACTCGGTGGCGGTGAGGCGTGCCGACGGCTCGATCGAAGTGAAGACGGGGCCGGTAAGGCGCCTGTCGGAAAGCTGGAAGCCTCTCTCGTGGGTGATCGTCCGTGGCTTCGCGGTGCTGATCCAGTCGATGTATCTAGGGATACGTGCACTGAACTTCTCCGTCAATGTCTCTATGGTGGACGCTGACGATAAAGGGAAAAGCCCGAAAGAAGGTTCCGCGCTTCCGGTTGTACTGTCGATGGCTGTCGGTGTCGCTGCTGCAGTTTTTCTGTTCATTCTGCTCCCACTCTGGATCACGAGCTGGCTGCGTGACTACATTCCCGCCGTGCATAATTGGGTGGTCTTCAATCTTGTCGACGGCATCATTCGCGTAGTTTTCTTCATCGCCTATATAGTCTCGATCAGCTTTATGAAAGACATTCGCCGCGTATTTGAGTATCACGGCGCCGAGCACAAGGTCGTACACACATGGGAGGCAGGTGAAGAGCTTACCCCGGAAAATGCTCGTCTCAAGAGCACCCTGCATCCACGCTGCGGAACCAGTTTCATGCTGTTCGTTATGGTCGTCAGCATCATCGTCTTTTCCCTGTTCAAGTTCGATTCATTCTGGGCCATTTTTCTTTCGCGGCTGTTGCTGGTGCCCCTGATCTCGGGCCTGTCGTATGAGCTCATACGATTTTCGGCTTCCCGGTACCGCAGCGGGTTCTTCCGCATGATGGTTTCTCCCGGTCTCGCGCTGCAGCGCATCACCACGAAAGAGCCCTCGGACGACCAGCTGGAAGTTGCGATCCGAGCGCTGAAAGAAGCTCTCGAACTCGACGGCATCAAGGCCCGGGAAGCTCAGAGCGCAGCTTAGCGGGCGCGCCCGCCACCTGACCTTTTCATCCTCAAGAAACGGATATCCCATGATTGAAAAGCTGAATTCACTGGAAAAGAAATTTGAGGAACTGAACGTTCTCCTGGCTGATCCCGAAGTCATCGCGGATCAGTCTGTCTATCAGAAACATGCCAAGGCCTACCGGGACCTGCGTGATGTGGTGGACAAGTTCCGGGAATACAAAGGGATTCTGAAGGGGATTGAAGACGCGAAGGCGCTGAGCGCCTCTGAGACCGACCCGGAAATGCGGAAACTGGTCGAGGACGAACTCATGATCCTCCAGGAACAGGAGAATGCCTGCAGGAGGGATCTGCAGGTGCTCTTGATGCCGAAGGATCCGAATGACGAGAAGAACGTGCTTCTGGAAATCCGGGCCGGAACGGGAGGCAATGAAGCTACCCTGTTTGCCTCCGAGCTTTTCCGGGCATATTCGAGATTTGCGGAACGGGTCGGCTGGCGCGTCGAAGTGATGGAGGAGCATGAATCCGAGGTCGGTGGCTTCAAGGAGATCATTGCCATTCTTGAAGGGGAGAACGCATACAGCAAGCTCAAGTATGAATCGGGGGTTCACCGAGTCCAGCGGGTGCCTGCCACGGAGGCAAACGGGCGCATCCACACATCAGCGGTCACGGTAGCGGTGCTGCCTGAAGCTGACGAAGTCGAAGTCTCGATAGATCCGAAGGATATCAGGATTGATACGTTCTGCTCATCCGGTCCGGGCGGGCAGTCGGTCAATACCACGTACTCAGCTGTCCGCATTACCCACATCCCAACGGGGCTCGTGGTTTCGTGTCAGGACGAAAAGTCCCAGATCAAGAACCGGGCCAAGGCGATGCGCGTACTGCGCTCGAGACTGTACGACATAGCACTACAGGAGCAGCAGAAATCGATCGCAGAAAACCGCCGCAGCCAGGTCGGATCCGGCGACCGAAGCGAGAAGATCAGGACCTACAACTTCCCCCAGAACAGGGTAACGGACCATCGTATCGGACTGACCGTCCATAACCTGCCCGATTTCATGGACGGGAACCTCGGCCCGGTGCTTGATGCCCTCTTTACTCACTATCAGGCCGAAAGACTGAAAGAGGCTGTGTAAGCGGAATACCGGGGATGCCAACTGTCGGCGATGCGCGAATGTGGGCTGCGGAGGAGTTGAGGCGGGTAGAGGTAGAGTCGCCGATTCTGACCGCTGATCTGCTGCTGGCATTCCTGCTCGACTATGACAGGGTGCGGGTTCTCACCAGCATAAAAGACATCCTGCCGGATGAAATCTGGTCGAAATTTCAGGCTCTGGTACATCGGCGTGCGTCCGGCGAGCCTCTCCAGTATCTGACCGGCACGCGCGAATTCTACGGACTCGATTTCCGGGTCACTCCCGAGGTCCTCATTCCCCGTCCCGAAACGGAGCTTCTGGCCGAAAAGGCCATCGATCTGATGAAGGCATGGCCGCCGCCGGGGCCGATATTTGTCGATGTGGGCACAGGGTCGGGTTGCATTGCCGTCACGGTTGCCCGCCATGTCCCTGCCGCCGTCGGCTGGGTCCTCGACATTTCGCCTCGAGCGCTTGAAATCGCAGGAGCGAACGCGCGGCGGCACGGAGTCGAAGGCCGTGTCCACATGGTGCAGGCGGATCTTCTCAGCTGTTTCCTGCCGGTGCCGTGCTTCGACCTTATTTTGTGCAATCCGCCTTATATTGCCCTCGACGATTGTGATAGTCTCCCTTCGGTCGTGAGAGATTTCGAGCCGCACCAGGCTTTGTTCGGCGGCAGATCCGGGTTGGAGATTTACGAACGACTGATTCCGGAGGCCGCACCCCGGCTGGTTTCCGGGGGATATATCCTGCTCGAACTGGGATCCGGACAGGTATCGGAAGTGTCCCGGCTCGTCGAAATCTCTGGAATTCAGGTTGAAACAGTAATGGACGACCTGCAGGGAATTCCACGATGCCTTGTGGGTCGTAAGAGCGCCGGAGTGCAGAATGGACAAAATTCGCATCACAGGGGGCGTTCCACTTTCAGGCCGGATTGAAATCAGCGGCGCAAAGAATGCGGCTCTCCCCGCCATGGCGGCCTCACTTCTTACCGCCGACACTGTGCGGCTGGAAAACGTCCCGTATGTTCGTGACATTTTGACAACACGCACGCTGCTTCAGGAGATGGGGGCGGAGGCCGAAGTGCTGCCGGACGGCACGGCCACCCTGAATAGCGCGCAATTGCGTTCATACCAGGCTCCCTATGAACTGGTGAAAACGATGCGTGCCGCCATTCTGGTGTTGGGGCCGCTCCTTGCGAGATCAAGAAAGGCGAGGGTTTCGCTTCCCGGGGGATGTGCCATCGGCGCGCGGCCGGTAAATCTGCACATCATGGGTCTGGAACGTATGGGGGCGAGTTGCCGGATCAAGCACGGATATATCGAAGCCGACACCGAGGGGCTCCGCGGCGCCTACATCCTGCTGGATACCGTGACCGTTACCGGAACCGAAAACCTGATGATGGCCGCAACTCTGGCTGAAGGGGAGACTGTCATTGACAATGCGGCGTGCGAACCCGAAATCAGCGATCTCGCTTTCATGCTGCGCAGGATGGGGGCGCAGATAGAAGGGGAGGGAACCAGGACTATAAGGATCCGCGGAGTGAAGGAACTGCATGGGTGCACGCACTCGATTATCCCCGACCGGATCGAAGCGGGAACTTTCGCTGTCGCGGCGGCAATCACCCGAGGAGATGTGGAGGTCGTCAACTGCAGGCCGAGCCATCTGGCCGCAGTGCTGGATCAGCTAAGCCAGACCGGTGCCGATATAAGCATAGGAGCGACCGGCTTTCGCATTCGTGGAAGAGACCAGATCATCTCCAGGAGCATCACGACAAATCCTTATCCGGCGTTTCCGACCGACATGCAGGCGCAATACATGGCCTTAATGACGCAGGGGAACGGAAGTGCGGTGATCACCGAGAATATCTTCGAGAACCGGTTTATGCATGCGCTGGAGATGATCAGGATGGGTGCCGAGATTACAATCGACGGGCGCCAGGCTGTCGTGAAAGGGGGCAAACCGCTGAGCGGTGCCAAAGTCCTGGCGTCGGATCTCAGGGCCAGCGCCTCTCTCATCCTGGCCGGACTGGTGGCGAATGGCGACACCTGGGTGGACCGGGTGTATCATCTGGATCGCGGGTATGCGCGCATCGAGGAGAAACTTGCCCGCCTGGGGGCAAGGATTGAACGGTTTGCCGACTGAGTCGCAGGATCGAATCGAATGCTTCCCTTTGCCATAAAGAAGCTGTTTTTTTATGCTTATAAGAGAGGGATGATGAAGATTTTCGGATGCATCTTCTGCCAGGTTGCTGCTCACGAGAAACCTGCGACGATTGTCTATGAAGACGAGCACTGCGTCGTTCTCAGGGACATCAGACCGCAGGCTCCTGTCCATCTGCTCGTCATTCCGCGCAAACACGTTACGTCACTCAACGACGATCTCGAGGAGGACAAGCTTCTGCTCGGTCATCTGCTGACGGTCGTCGCCCGGATGGCGAAAGAGCAGGGGATTGACGGTACGGGATTCCGGACCGTTATCAATACCAACGCGGAGGCGGGCCAGACCGTCTTTCACCTGCACATCCACCTTCTTGGTGGAAGGATTCTTGGCTGGCCTCCCGGTTAAGAGCTTCGTCTCGAGGCCGCTTCACGAATGCGAGGACACAATGCCGAATGGAGAAAAGCCTGTCCAGATCGTTGCAGACCACAGCCTGAGTTCGTCCAGGATTTACGCCAATTACGTTCAAGTCAGCGTTTCGCCGATCGACTGTACCCTGACGTTCTGCGACGTCATCGGTCCCCAGAGCGAAGAGGAAGCATTGAGAATGCAGAAGACCGGGACGCTTCCTGCGCCCGTCAAGGCCGTCATCGCCATCCCGAATCAGATAATCGACGGCCTGATACAGGCGCTGCAGGCACAGCGTGACAAACAGATGGGAGGAGGTAAACCTTCCACCGGCACGACCGTTCAGTAGGCCCGATTCAGGGGAGCATCTCATGGCGCAAGCCTTCACAGGTACCTCCGGTTTCGATTACGTCGAATGGAAGCCGGGGTTTTATCCGGGTGATCTTCCAAGGAAGCGGTTCCTCAGTTACTATGCGAACCGATTCAGGGCGGTCGAACTGAACAACACCTTTTACCGTATCCCGAATTCCGCCAGGATAGCCGCATGGAGTGCGGCTACTCCCGACGGCTTTCGTTTCTCCCTCAAGGCTCCCCGCAGGATCACCCATTTCGAGCGCCTAAAGACGCCGTCGTCGGCGTTGGATCAGTTCATCAAGGTTGCTGCGGAACTTGGGCCGCGTCTCGGAGCGCTGCTTTTCCAGCTTCCGCCATATCTGAAATGCGATGGAGAGCGCCTGTCCCTGTTGCTTGCTTCGGTGCCGCTCGGACTCCCGATCGCGTTTGAGTTTCGCCACGAATCATGGTTTCGGGGCGACGTATACAGGACGCTTGAACGCGCAGGCGCCGCCCTGTGCATTCATGACGCGGACGAGGGGACCACGCCTGAGGTCATCACTTCGCATTTCGCGTATGTACGACTCCGCAGATCGGGTTACACCGCTGAATTGCGCAGGGAGTGGCTTGAGAAGATTCGTAGCTGGACTGGCGGGGGGACGGATGTATATGTCTTCATCAAACATGAAGACAATCCGGATGCTCCCCTGATTGCCACCGCATTCGATGAAGAACTGGCGGTGTGATCTGCGATGTCACTGCATCATGGCCCGGAGTTCATCCCACTTCTGCTTGAAGCGCTCCATCTCCTGGGAATTCTCGAATTCGAAGGTCTGAAATTTGCTATTGTCCGACATGTAGTAGAAATGAACCGATGTTCCTGACGTCCTGACTTTGAGCTGTTTGGTCGGTATCCTGAAACCGTGTGATCCCTCGCGGGGAGTGTAGGCCAGGTCGTAGAAGTCCAGCGAAAGCACTCCCGTGCAGCTGCCGCGAAACAAGCCATGGTCGTGCTTGAGTGTGAAGCGGTGCACTTCCTCCATCGCTTTTCTCGTTGCCAGCAGTCCGCGGTCAGGTTCAGACATGGCGCGAATCGACTGTGTCATCAGGTCGTAGACCAGTTCGAGACGCTGGCCATCTGAACACTCCAGCATTTTCGATGCTATTATCCCACCGCTGTTTCGAATGGCCAGAGTGTGGGTGCCGATAGGAATCCTTTCATTCTGTACTTCCCCGTCTTTTCCCAGCGGCCGTCCGTTCAGCAGGAGAGTTGCTTTCGGGCCAAGCCGATGGACCGTCAGGACGGCCCGAGCGGCTGCGCGCCTTGTTTCCGCCTGTCTGCGCAACTCCGCCAGCCCCGGATCTGTCGGATTCAGCGATTCCGCATCCCTGATGGCGCTGATCGCCTCAGAGTACTTCCCCTGTTCAAACGCTGAAGCATAGGCTTTAAGGTTGTCCTGGATTGCATGAAGCCGCGCGCTGTATTCCTGTGCCCTGATGCTGCCTGGATTTTCAGCTGCCCAGGAACTCAGCAATCCGGCCGCTTCATTGTACTTTCCAACCGAAAACAGCTCGGCGATGTGCCGGTTCCACTGCTCCTCCTTCTGACGCAGGACCGTTCTCTGCTTCTCCTCCTCCGCCCGCCTCGCCTCCTGGAGCTTCAGCTCGTTCCTGTCCTGCAATCGCCTGCGCAGCGAATTGACTCCGGCGGTTCCAGGATAGGTGCGCTCAAGCCTGTCGAGTTCCTTCTTCGCCTCCTGAAGCCTGTTTGAATCGATCAGTCCGGAGACGCGTCTGACTTCTTTCTGAAGAGGGTGGTCCGATGTGCCGCTTTTTGAGTTCGGCCGCGCCTTGAGTTCTTCGAGAGCCTGGATGGCGGGCTGGTATCCCGGATTGCCGGCGAGGATCCTGTGGATCAAGGTCTTGCTCTCTTCGAGGTGATTCTCATCGGCTAGGATGAGCGCTTCTTTGAGCAGGACCTCAGACTGCTGGTCGATCGCTCCCTGCTTCCCCGGACTCCCGGATGCTGAAATCCCCGAGGCCTGCTGTTGCGAGTCCGAAGAGAAGGCGTTCAGAATTGTGTCTGAAATCGGGCTGCAAAGCTTTCGGACGGATGCCGCAGCGTCTGTCTCCAGCAGAATGTACACTGCGGCTGCGATTGCAAGGACCGAGAGCAGAATGGCGGCATAGCGATAGGCGGGCCGCGGGATCTTGCGATAGTAAAAACCCTTCGGTCTTCCTACGACCGGCGAGGGCTGCCCCTGAACCGTCGGCGGTTCAACAGTGAGAGGCAATGGAGGCTCAGACAATTCAACCTCTTCAACCTCTGCGACCGCCGGTTCAGCGGGCATCGGTGCCGGGATTATCGCGTTCTCCTGGACGGGAGCCTTTTCCTCGGCCGCCGGCTGCGTCAGGATGACCGGGTCGGGCCTTTCAGCGGCGATCACTTCCGTCGGAATCTGCGGGCAGATTGGATCCAGCGGCAGCGGTGTGGCAGAGGCCGCCTGGATTTCCGGATAGTGTTCCAGCAGGCGCGTCATCAGCCTGTCGAGAGTTACATAATCCGGCTCGTTTCCCGGTTGCAGCAGCGCTTCGGCTTCCTGAAGGAGCGCTGCCGTGCTCTCAGACGCGTCCGGTTGTGTGGCGGCCTTCCTGAGCGCCGAGATGGATGCGTACAGTTCCGACAACATCAGCCTGGTATCCTCGGCGAGGCTCTTCAGGAGAGCCCGGCAGTCATTCGAAAATTCGTCCACATTAGCATAGCGCTCTTCGGGATTCCTGGTCAGGCATTTCCGGAGGATAGTCCAGATCCCCGGGGGGACGTCGGGGAATTCCTCAAACGTGTTCACCGGAGCGTCAAGCAGGATATTGTCGAGAGCTTTATTGCCGTCCGGGTCATGGAATGGATGGACGCCGGTGACCAGTTCGTAGAAGATCGTCCCCATCGCGAACACATCAGCTCGTTCGTCGCACTTCTTCTGCTGGATCTGTTCGGGGCTCAGGTAGATCGGCACCCCCCAGCGGACTACCGGATGCGGAAGATGGTTCTTCAGAGTGTTGATGATCGCGAAATCCCTGATTTTGACGCTGCCGCCCGGTGTCAGATGGATCTTTCCGGGGTCCAGGTCCAGGTGCAGGATGCGGTGCTTGTGAGCATAACCCAGTCCTTCCGCAACCTGGATCATGATCGAGAGTTTTGCCTCGACGGTGACGCCCGACTTCTGTGCGATCAGGTTCGCCAGTGTCCCGCTGCCCAGCGATTCCATCACCATGTAGGGAGAGGTTCCTTCTTTCCCCACTTCGAAAACCGCAGCGATATTGGGATGCTGCAGGGCGGCTATCGCCTGGCATTCGCGGTTGAAGACTTCTTCAATGTTTGCGTCCCACTTTATCCCTTCGCAGAGGATCCTGACGACAACCGCCCGCCCGAGATCCTGGTCAAAGCCGCGGTAAACGCGCCCAAGGGTGCCTTCGCCCAATTCCTCGATGAGCGCATATTTCCCGATATTCCGAGACTTCTCATTCGGGGAGGATTCCCCCATGGCAGTCTGCTCCTTTTCATTCTAGAGGTTGTGTTTAAGTTTCGGCTGGGGATGTTTGCCGAAAAGTGATGCAGATCACCCGGAAGGGAGATTTCCGGTTCGGTAGATCGACGTCCCTGACGGGACTTTAGACCACCTGAATCAGGCATATTTTTTCTGCAATTGTGCAATCAGCAGTATCAGCTCCATGGCGTTTCGACTGAACCGTACGCCGAATCTTCCGACGATGCCGTGGTCGGACAATGCTTGAGTTCCGCGGACGACAGTCGCCTCGAGCTGCAAAGGTGCCTTCAACTCCCGCGATTTCACGACAAGCACAATGGTGCTCCCTATGGGTGGCACTAACGGCGAGGACAGGAATGCCCCTTTCAGCGAAATGTTGACGATTGTAGCGTCGTGCGATTTGCCATCGTATACGACCTGGCACTTCAGATGCGCGGGCACACGTGAAACATTCCTCTTATCCTGACTGACCCTCGTCGATATAATCGCCACGTTCGTCCCCGCAAATACCTGTTCACTATTCTTTTCTGATCGGCCGGATCCTGCGAAGATTTAACGAAGGATTCTCCTTAAAATAAGAATTTGGAAATGTTTACGCCGAAGGGGCCGATAAGGCTATCAACAGCATTGTTTGAAGACATTCTGAATCAGAACTGCGAAATGACAGGAGGAGTGGTAATGGCTGCAATCACCATCATGGATGATGCCAACATCAGCATGTGGTACTATCCCGAAAGCAAGATCCTGCATCACCAGATTCACCGCTTTTTTTACGGCAAGCCTTTTCGGGATGCGCTCAACAAAGGAGTTGAAGTATTCCAGAAGTATGGCGCACGGAAGTGGCTTTCGGACGACAGGGCCGAGACTGCCCTGACTCCGGAAGACCTGAAGTGGGGCGACGAGGACTGGTTTCCGCGTGTCGCCAGATGCGGATGGAAGTACTGGGCAATAGTGATGCCCGAGAAGATCGTCGGGCAACTGACGCTGAAGAAACTGGCTGACAAGTACTCCGCACAAGGGGTCACCACCCGCATCTTCTCATCCGTAGACGAAGCGAAGAACTGGCTTGAAGGATGCCCGTAGTACAGGTGTCCCCCGGCGCGGTGCAGATCAGCGGATCACCTCTCTGATCAGATCGTCTTTCGGTGCGGCAAATGGAAGCCATGTGTCCTCATCGAGGACGTAATAGCCGAAAATCACCCCAGTGTTGCTGATTTTACCCGCGACGGTGCGAACTGCGTCTTCATACTGGAGACGATAGAACGTGCCGTCGGGGGCCCTGTAAAAGCCTTGCCCCCTGAAAAGCGGATCCGCGTCGCCGGGCACCGCAGTGCATTCAAAGTTGCCTACGATTTCGTCTCTATCGTTGATTCCATTCGGCTGCGTGTGCAGATGTGAGCGGGAAGCGGGGCAGGGGTTTGACGGATACTGTATGTCCATAGCCCACTGTCCATGGGAATCCATCATGAACCCCAGTGTTGCTGCTGAGCCCTCTTTCTCGTAAACACCTACGGCTTTTCCGCTGTCGCTGATATCGGTGAATTCGCCCTGTCCCGAAGGAGAGGGAGTCATAAAGAGCCAGAACCGGCCGTCCGGTTCGCGCACGAAAGGAAACCTTGCCTCGGCTTCGGCGGTCACGAGTCCGACGACCCGGCCGTGGGCGTTCATTCCCGTCGGACTGAGCGTTGATATCTTCCGGCCGTCAATCGTCCCGTTCTCCGGGAAAATGCTTTCAAAAGGAGAAGTACTATCTTCGGTTTTGAATACGACTATCGTTCCGTGCTCGTTGACTGCGGCGAGGGCAGGACTGGATGAGCAATAGGAAACCGGGAGCATGATGAACCCTGAAAGGACGATGACCGCTGCAACACACCTGGTTGACATGGACATGCACACAACCTCCTTCGAATGAACATGTACGGGCAAATTGCCTGCCAATGATTACGGAGGCGGTGCTGAATCCGCTTAAATAACTCTATTCGAATGGTTTGCGTCTTTCAGAGTGACCCGTTGCGAGACAGGGATTCTGTAAAGCCGATCGACAGGCCATGTAAGAGATCCCGACAGACAGGACGGAGTTCATTCCGCTCGTCTCAGTATTTCCAAAAGGAAATTCCAGAATCGCTCGACAGTGTCGATGTATATCCGTTCATCAGGTGAGTGAACGCCTTCAAGAGTCGGGCCGAACGATATCATGTCCATTCCATGAAACTTCTCTCCGATGATGCCGCATTCGAGTCCCGCATGGATGGCCTTCACTTCCGGTTCTTTTCCATACAATGACGTGTATGCGTCCTTAGCTGTCTTCAGAATGGGAGAGTCCATGTTCGGCTTCCAGCCCGGATAAGCGTCCGTATAGCTTACCGTCGCGCCGCCGAGTTCGAGCACCGAGGAGACCGTCCGGGTTATCTCGTCCAGTTCTGAAGCAACGGAACTGCGTTGGCTGGTTGCGACTCTGACGGAATCCTGCGCGGTCTCGATTACGGCGAGGTTTGTGGAAGTCTCGACGAGCCCTGCGATATCAGAGCTCATTTTGATCACGCCGTGCGGAAGCGCCGAAATGGTCTTCGTGATCCGTCTCTGGTCTGCTCTTCGGACCGGGCTGAACTGGTTCCCGGTATTGAGAACGGCGATACTGATCAAGAGATCGGGTTCGACGGAACCGAATTCCTTTCTCACGGTCTCGTTGATAACGTTCACTATCTTTTCGGCCCGTGTTACCGATTTCGGCTTGACAAGGAGGACGGCTTCGCACTCGCGGGGGATTGCGTTGTGCTTGTTGCCGCCGGCGATGGATGCGAGCCGAGCGTTTATTTCTTCCAGCGCCATTATCGTCCGGTTCATGATCTTGATGGCGTTGCCTCTTCCTTTGTCGATGTCGAGACCGGAATGCCCTCCCTTGAGTCCCGATACCTTCAGCTGGATGGGCGTCAACGAGGACGACGGTTCATCAAAACGGAGTTTCCAGGTTCCCAGCGTGTCTTTCCCGCCTGAGCAGCCGACGTAAATCGCGCCTTCCTCTTCCGAATCCAGGTTAAGGAGCGTTCTGCTGATCAGAAAATCCGGGCTCAGGTTGGCGGCTCCCGTCAACCCGGTCTCTTCATCAACCGTGAACAGCAGTTCGAGCGGGCCGTGTTCGAGCGTGCGGTCTTCCATGACAGCCAGGCTTGCCGCGACCGCGATCCCGTTGTCCGCGCCGAGGGTGGTACCGTTTGCCATCAGCAGATTTCCTTTTCTGACGAGTTCTATCGGATCTCTGGTGAAATCGTGTGCCTTATCGCTGTTCTTTTCGCAGACCATGTCAAGATGTCCCTGAATGGCGACAGAACTGACATGGGAGCGCCCTTGAGAAGCCGGTTTCCGAACGACTACGTTTCCTGATTCGTCTGACTTCGCTTCCAGCCCCAGTCTCTCGGCGCAATCGAGCACATACCTGCTTGCGGCGGCTTCGTTCTTGGATCCACGAGGTATTCGGGAGATCTCGGCGAAATATTTCCAGACCAGTTCCGGTTTCAATCCTTCTATCGCGGCTGACATGAGCAATTCCCCTTTCATAGTCGTAACGAGCCAGAATGTATGGGTCAGTTATATCATGTCAACAGCCTCGTTTGGAGTGGGTCGGTCATTGACAACAGCTGCGGCAGTGAATTAGCCTTGAACCATCAGGTGTAGAACTTCTCACTTCGTCCTGTCTGGAGACGACATATGGCATCCATTACAAAGCAGCCGACACGTTCATTGCAAACGGTTCTTGACCCGCGAGGCCAGCCAACTGCCGAAATTCAGCCTCTGTCACTTGCTCCACGGCTGGATTCGCTGGACGGGAAGACGGTCTATCTTGTCGATATCGGGTTCGGAGGAGGCTGGGAATTCCTTCAGGAGGCGGCTGCATGGTTGCAGAGGAATATAGCGTCCGTCAGGACTGAGCTGCGTCACAAGAAAGGAAACATGTTCCTTGACGATCCGGAGCTTTTTGCTGAGATTGCAGAGAGGGGAGATGCCGTCATCTTCGGCGTCGGCGGCTGAGACGGCTGCACGGCGAGTGTCGCCGAGCACTGCAGAGGCATTGAGACCAAATACGGAATTCCTACTGCTCCGATGGCCAGCGCGAGGTTCGCGGATTTCGCGGCGACAGACTCGCAGAACCATGGGATGAACCTTCGGTTCAGCTTCCCGCCTTATCCTCTGGTTGGCAGGCCCAGAGAAGTCCTTCGTCAATACGCCGAAGGGAGAGATCCTGTCACCGGCAGGCCGCTCATGCCGCAGGTGGTCGATGCATTGACGCGACCGCTCACTGAAGAAGAGAAAAACCCGAAGCCGGGGAGAGGCGCGCCCCGCCCGAGACTTCTGAATCCTGATACGGAAGAAAACCTGCAGCGGCTCTTTCTTGAGAACGACTGGACTGACGGGCTGCCTATTGTGATGCCGACGGAAGAACGTGTTGCGCATATGCTCACCGGCACCGCAGCAGATCCCAATGAAGTCGTCGGCCGCATGACGATTACGACGCTCCAGGAGAAGCTCGAGTATACGGTTGAAAAAGTCGCGGTCAATGCGGTAATGGCAGGTGCGGGCCCCGAACATCTGCCGGTGATCCTGGCGCTGGCTGCAAGCCAGGAAGGTTCGATGCCAAGTTCGACAACCTCTTTTGGGCGGATGGCGTTTGTGAACGGCCCGATTCGCGAAGAGATCGGAATGAACTGCGGCCTTGGCGCCCTGAGTCCCTTCAATCATGCGAATGCCGTGATTGGGAGGGCCTGGACGCTCATGACGATCAATCTCGGAGATTCGCGTCTGGGCGAGACATTCATGGGATCCACGGGCAATCCGCTGAATTACAACAATATGTTTTTCGCCGAGAACGAAGAGCGAAGCGTGTGGGAGCCGTTTCATGTCCGGAGGGGGTTCAAAAAGGAAGAGAGCGCCGTAACGATCTTCCGCGGCTGGAGCGCTATCAACAGCATGGGCGCCGCCGGCTGCTGCCGCCCTGCGCAGGAGGAAATGCTCCTGATCCTGCAGGCGTTTCCCGCCGTCTCCGGATCGATCACTTTCGTGATGGATCCACTCGTCGCAAAGCATCTCAAAGAGCAGGGCTTCCAGACGCCGCGCCAGCTCTCGGAATGGATTTCTGCCAACTTCAAGATGCCGGCAGGGCAATTCTTCGGCTCGGATCTTGGCTATTCATTTGGGAATCCGCTTGCGCGCGATGGTGTCGAGCCGTTTTCAACATGGTGGAAACTTCCTCCCGAGACCATGATCACTCCCTACTTCCGGCCTGAGTTGATCGATTCGGTAGTGGTGGGAGGAGAGACTCAGGCGCTCTGGTTCACCACTGACATGGTCTGGAGTCAGACGATTTCGATTGACAGGTGGCGCCCGAAAACCGGCGTGTACCAGAAGGATGAAAGAGAGATTCGCCGGCGCGAGGCGCGCCGCAAGAGGCATGCCGCGGCATTGAAGGCCAGCGGCTACGAGTATTGATCAGCCATTGGATATGTCACCATCGCTTGAGTTTGCCAGAGTCGATTCGACTACGCGGCGCGACAGGGCATGGTAGCGGGGCTTCGCGGTGGCGTAGATCTCCCTTGCCAGTTCCCGAGTCCTGGGATGCCGTGCGAGTGCCGAGTAGAGCGGGCGAAGGTATTTCATGCGGCCGACTTCGAGAAGCACTTCTCTGATCCGTTCAAATACCGGCTCGTAGTCTGATCCTGCCGCGATCGTGAGCCACTCGACCAGAATCTCGTAGTTACGTTTTGCCGTCAGGTCGAATGTCGCCTCCAGCCAGCCGAGAGCATCCCGGTCGAGCTCCCTTGGAAGGTGCTGCAGGAAGATCAGCAGCTCGCCAGGAATCCAGGAACTCGTCTGTTCCTTTTCGGGACGTCGTTTGGTCGCAAACTCGTCCGCAGCGGCCGTGAGCTGGTCCAGCCTCTCAGACTTGAATACAGGCGCATTGGCCGGCATGCCCGTTTCGAGCAGCCAGTCTTGTGCCTGCACCGCTTCCAGGATCCCGGGAAGTTCGCTATTCGCAAAAGCGCAGAACTCTTCCGTAGTGATAGAGGTGAAGCGGAAGGTCTTGATGTATTTCTGCATGAACCGGTCAAAGCTCTCGCGCCCTGCGGTCTCCTCGAGCAGGCGTACGAACCGTGCCCCCTTTTCGTAAGGGATTGAGGAGAAGGCGTCGTCAGGATCGATTCCCTCCAGCTCTGTGCGCAGCTTCGTCAGCGGAGATTCCTTGCCGAAGCGTGCAATCGATTCGTCGAGCGCCTTCTGCCCGATTGCCCATCGCAGCGCCGATCCTCTCCCGCCGTGCAGTGCGTCGAGAATTCGCCGTTCTGCCCAGGTCGTGAAACCTTCGTTGAGCCAGAAGTGCTCCATGCTGGCGTTTGTGACGAGATTGCCGGTCCAGGAATGTGCGAGCTCGTGCGCGATGACATCGACCAGCGAGCGGTCTCCGGCGATGACCGTAGGGGTGAGAAAGGTCATCCGTGGATTCTCCATCCCGCCGAATGGGAAAGCCGGCGGGAGGACCAGCATGTCATAACGTTCCCAGTCGTAGGGGCCAAAGAGCTGTTCGGCCGTCTCGATCATGCTATCGACCTCGGCAAATTCGTATGCTGCCCTGTCGATCAATTCCGGTTCCGACCACACTCTTGCCCGGGGAGACAGATCGCGCGATTGCAGGTCCCCAACCGCAATCGCAACCAAATAGGGAGGGATAGGCTGCGGCATCTCGAAAAAATGGAGGCGAGTGCTGTGCCTCCGGCCCGGATTGAGTCCTGCGGGTCCGGCCGACATCACAGCAGTGAGCTGTTCCGGCACCTCTACAGCAGCCTTATAGGAGATGCGAACCCGCGGGGTGTCCTGGCAGGGCATAACGGTGCGGGCGTGAATGGCCTGGCATTGCGAGTACATGAAAGGGTGTCGCTTTCCCAGAGTCATCTGCGGCTCCAGCCACTGAAGTGCGATCGCTTCAGGCGAAGTCGTGTAGCTGATAACCACGGATTTCGTGCCGTCGGGCAGATTCAGCCGCAGTCTGCTTCCGAGAACAGGTTCCTCCGGGGCCAGCTCATAGGGGATTTCGCTGCCTTCCTGCGCATGGATCGAATGAATCGAGAGACCTTTGGTGTCGAGATCCATGGGACCGGAGGAAGGATGCTCGAGTTCCAGCGTCGCGGCGCCATCGAGCAGGCGCCGCTCGAAATCGACGAACCAGTCCAGATGGATGTGACTCGTGCGAGGCTGTGTTATATCGAAATAGGAATGCGGATCAGGTCTGTTCATGGCTCGTGTTCTCTCCATCACGATACCAATACCACAACGTCGCGGCTCAAGCTACTCGTGCTACTCGTCCGCAACCCTGTCTATCGGGATTTCGGGAATCGTGAGGATGAGCAGGAGGGCGGCCAGCATCGCCAGCGCACCAATCAGGAAAACCGCCTTCAGCCCCGCATCCATCGAGCTTCGGATGCTTTGGACGGTCTCGTCGAGCAGTCCTATGGGAGCCAGTCTCTCTTTCAGGGAGGCCATCGCCGAATCGGACAGGAGCACGCGCGGGTTGCCGAGCGAAGTCATAGTCGCCTCGTCTGACGATTGATCGAGTCCGGCAGGGAGGGTGGCTTTCAGAGTCTTGTTGTATTGGATGTTCATGGCCGACCCGAGTATTGCCGGAGCGATCGCGACCCCCATCGATATGCTGAAGAATAACGCTCCCATCGCGACGCCGAGAAGCCGTTTCGGAATGGCGCACTGGATCACGAGGGTGTTTATAGTCGGAATGGAGCCGAACCCGATTCCGCCGATGATCGCGGCAAGGATCCCCCAGATGAGCGGCGTGCTCGAATCGTAGAAGACCATGCCTGACATGGTCGCGGCGAGAAGAGCGTAGCTGACCAGGTACATCCACTTGTAGCGCTTCGTGCGCGAAATAAGAAACCCTACAGGGACGCCGAAAAACGACATCAGAAGGCCGAGCGGCATCACGATGTACCCGCTGTTGGTCGCACTGACTCCCTGCATTCCCTGCAGCATGAGCGGGTAGTAGACCATCATCGCGGTGATGGCGAAGAAAGAGAGAAAGCCGGCGCCGGATGCGGTAAGAAAGATGCGGTTTCGAAGCACCTTCAGGTCCAGGATCGGCTCTTCGGCCTTTGACTCGGCTTTCAGGAACAGTATCCAGAACAGGGCCGAAACCGAGAGCAATCCGATTACTTCAACTGATCCCCAGGGATAGGTGGTTCCTGCAAACGACAATCCGAGGATCAGGGTGGTGGAGGCAACCGCTACCGTCGCGATCCCCGAAAAATCGATCTTCTTTGTCACGCTCTGGATAAGGGCGGGCATTCCTGCTGTTGCGATGATTGTGATGGCCAGCAGAGGTAT
>JAAYAM010000115.1 GCA_012719355.1 Acidobacteriota bacterium | reverse complement strand
GCGCTGCGGACGCTCGGGTTCCGCTATGTTGTAGAGGTGGCGCGGGGCGCCGATCTGGTGGCAACGGCATATGAAGAGCTGTTGCGCAATGATCCTGATGGATCATGGATCGCGACGGCATGTCCCGCAATCGTCGAACGCATCCGGAAATACCATCCGGCACTGCTTCCCCGTCTGGCTCCAATCGTTTCACCCATGATCGCGGCAGCACTCGAACTCCGCGAACTGCATGGAGACGATCTGAACTGCGTCTTCATCGGACCCTGCATCGCGAAGAAAGTAGAGGCTCGCGACCCGTTACTGCCGCGTGTTGTCGACGAGGCGCTGACGTTTGCCGAACTGAGGCGTGTGTTTGCACAACGTGGCATCGATCCTAGCCAGGCGGCTTCTTCGGAACCGGATCCTCCGCGCGCCGGCACCGGCAAAGCCTTTCCGTTGATAGGAGGCCTGCTGCTCAGCGCCGGCCTCGAATCCGATCCACTCGACGACCGTTTCATAGTGGCGACCGGCCGGACAGAAACTGAAGAAATCCTCACGGACCTCGAGCAGGGAGGAATCAGGCCGCGCCTCGTCAAAGCGTTGATGTGTCACGGCTGCCACGAAGGGCCGCTGCCGCCGTTGAGAGTGAGACACACGATGCGCTTCTCCGAAGCTTCACCGCCGAGGATCGGCGGCTTGTTGAACCAAGCGAGGAACAGATCCGCAACGTCCTCGCCCGTACGAATAACTTTTCGGCAGAGGATGAACTCAACTGCGGCGCATGCGGATATCCCACCTGCCGGGCCAAGGCGGCTGCCGTCGTCAATGGCCTTGCCGAAGAAGCGATGTGCCTGCCCTTTCTGATCGAGCAGGCGAACGAGTCTGCCACGAACTCCATGTGCCGTGGAGAGACCTGCGCGAAATCCACCGACAGCTGGTGTGCACCGAAAAACTTGCGTCGCTCCGCCAACTCGCTGCCGGGATAGCCCATGAACTCAATAATCCGCTCGGCACCATTCTGCTGTATTCAGGCCTCATCGAACGGAAACTCGGAAGCGGCGCTTCCCTTTCCAACGACATCGGTCTGATCCAGAGAGAGACACAGCGCTGCAAGCGGATCGTGGCGGGGCTTCTGAACTTCGCCCGTCAGAACCGCATGCATTTCTCCCGGTGCCGATTGAATGAGTTCACCGCCGAAGTGATTGGCAAATCATTCGATGCGGAAGCGCTCGCTGAAAAGAAGATTCAACTCAGTTTCGTTGAAGCGAAAGCCGAGGCAATAGATGCCGACATCGATCGAGACCAGATGACGCAGGTCCTGGTAAACCTCGTGCAGAACGGAATCGAGGCGCTGGGCGAAGAGGGAGGAAGCGTGGAAGTATCGCTGTCGTATTCTGAAGAACGGGATCGTGTCCGGCTGGCCGTACGCGACAACGGCTGCGGCATTCCGCCGGAAGATCACGATCGCGTCTTCCAGCCCTTCTTCACGACAAAAAACATAGGCCGGGGTACCGGGCTGGGTCTGGCCATAACGTACGGCATTGTCAAAATGCATCACGGTTCCATATGGTTCGAATCGACCCCGGGTTGCGGTGCAACTTTCTTTATAGAGCTGCCCGTCAGCCAGGCCCGCCAGATAAGGAGCATGACATAATGAACGACCGGAAAAAGAAGCTTTTGTTTATTGATGACGACCCTGCATTTCTGGCTGCCCAGACCGCATTTTTCGGTGCGCGCGGGTTTGAGGTTCTCACGGCGGATGGAAGCGATTCAGCGCTCAGCATACTTGAACGCGAATCTCCCGACATGATTTTCATCGACCTGATGATGGAACATTCGGATTCGGGATTTACTCTGGCACGCCGCGTCCGTCGGGACGAATGACTGCGCGACATTCCCCTCGTGATGCTTTCCGGGGTGGCTTCCGAAACCGGAGCGCGATTTGCACAGGAACGAGATTCCCTCAAAAGCTGGTCTCGTCTGGACGATTTTGTGGACAAGCCGGTGAGCGCACACCGGCTCCTCACGCTTGTTGAGCGACGACTTCAGCACTCCGGGTGCACACCGGGGGAGAGGTGACGTGATGGCCGCGCGTATCCTCGTTGTAGATGACGAATCCGGCATTCGTTCAGGCGTGTGCGAGATCCTCGCTCTCGAGGGCCATACAGTTGACTCTGCGGACTGTGGACAGGTCGCGCAGGAACTTGTCTCCCAGAGGCCGTACGATATTGCCTTGATCGATTACCGCTTGCCCGATGTCGACGGACTCACGCTGCTGCAGTCGTTGCGACAGAAGTCCCCGGGGGTAATGACGTGCATGATCACTGCGTACGCCAACATCGAAACGGCGATTCTCGCAACCCGGCAGGGAATCGATTTCTTTCTCCCCAAGCCGTTCTCTCCTGACGACATGATAGCCGCGGTAAACACGCTTCTGGGGCACAAGAAACTGCGCGATGAAGCCGAACGTCTTCGGGCAGCTCACGCGGCAAACCTCCGCCAGCTGGCATCGGAAAAGAGTCAGACTCATTCCCTTGTTGCCAGCCTGCGCGACGGCGTGCTCGTAGTCAATCGAGAAGGGGAGATTGTCCTGGCGAATCGCTCGATGGCAGAGATCCTCGGAATCGAAGCGCGCAGACTTCTCGGTAGCCAGGTATCCTCTGTTCTGTCTGAAGGAGTTCTCTCACCCGCACTGGCCGCCTTCGACAGGGGAAATCCGGTTCCTGCCGTCTTCGAAGCCGATGCACCACCGAAGCGCCTGTTTGTCACAGTCAGCGGGTTCTACGATGATGCCGGCGGACTACTCGGACGCATCGTTACCGCTGTAGATATCACGGCGGTGAAACGGCTAGCGCTCGAGAAGGCCAGGTTCACCCGGACGCTGGTGCATGAGCTGAGGGCTCCGCTCGGGGCGGTCAAATCGATAATTGAAGTAATGCGGGACAAGAGCCTGGGCGATACTCTCGAACCCTATATGCAGTTTCTCGCCAGGGCCGATGAACGTATCGACGGTCTGAGCGAACTCATCTCAGACCTTCTTTCACTGTCACGTATCGAACACGATGGGGCTGTCCAGACGCCTGCGGCCCCTTTGAACATCAGTCCGATCCTCACCGAAGTGGCGGAGCTGTGGCGCGACCGCGCCGCAACAGTACGGGTGAACATCAACGTCGACGCGGTGCAGGACCTTCCGCCGTGCGCGATTTCGGCCGATGATCTGCGGACCATTCTGACAAACCTGGTAGGCAACGCGGTCAAATACAACCGTCCTGGCGGCGATGTCACAGTCAGGGCGCTGCGTTCGGCGGATGGATTAGAAATCGCGGTGCGCGACACCGGTATCGGAATAAAGCCCGAGAACCTCGCTCGGCTGGGCGAAGAATTCTTCCGGGAAAAAAGGGGAGAAACCAAGGGAATCGAAGGTAACGGCCTGGGCCTGGCGATCGTGAAGCGGCTCGTCGACCGCGCAGGCGGACGACTGAGCATATCGAGTACCCCCGAAAGCGGAAGTGAGTTCCGAATCATCTTTCCGGGATAAGGCGGTAGAGCAGGCATCGGCAACGGATTGACTTACTGTATAATCCGCGAAGCAGGCGGTAGCAGCGAAACCGCGCTTCTTCAAGGAGAGTGCCATGAACGTTGCCGATTCCTTTTCGAGGGCCGTGCTCCACTATGCAGAAAAAACAGCACT
Source organism: Acidobacteriota bacterium (assembly GCA_012719355.1). GTDB lineage: Bacteria > Acidobacteriota > UBA6911 > UBA6911 > UBA6911 > UBA6911. The sequence goes on along the minus strand of JAAYAM010000115.1, from coordinate 81 downwards.
GATTTTTGAAAACGAAAGCTACACCTACGGGCAGATGAATAGCCTCATAGACAACCTGGTCATCTACCTTGCCCGCTCGGG
>JAAYAM010000114.1 GCA_012719355.1 Acidobacteriota bacterium | reverse complement strand
TTGCGCTCGGCATCTACTCTGCGCTTGAACTGCCGATCGACGCAGTGCCTGACATTACCACCAACCAGGTTCAGATCAACGCGGTTGCTCCTTCGTTCACGCCGCTCGAGATGGAAAGATACGTGACTTTTCCGATCGAGCTGGCCATGGCAGGGCTCCCTGAACAGGAAGACGTCCGTTCACTGTCGAAATTCGGCCTTTCACAGGTTACTGTCACCTTCAAGGAAGGAGTCGACATCTATTGGGCGCGCCAGCTCGTGCTCGAGCGACTCATCGCGGCGGAGAAGGACCTTCCCGCAGGAATCACCCCCGAACTCGCCCCGATCAGCACAGGGCTTGGTGAGATCTATCAGTTTACGGTCGAAGCGGATCCGGATGCTGCGCGCACGTACTCGCTCATGGAGCTTCGGACCATACTCGACTGGTTCATCAAACCGAGGCTCCGCAGCGTGCCGGGTGTGATCGAAGTCAATTCCTTCGGCGGGCAGGAAAAGCAGTACCAGGTCATGGTCGATCCCGGGCGTTTGGTGAGCTACGGCCTGAGTCTTGCTCAGGTGATCGATGCGCTTGAGAAGAACAACTCAAACGCCGGAGGAGCCTATCTCGAACGAGGCGGAGAGCAGCAGCTTCTGCGCGGCGTCGGTCTGATCCGAAATGAACGCGACATCGAAAACATCGTCGTCGCTTCGCGTGAAGGGACCCCTGTCTATGTGAGGAATATAGGGGACGTCAGCCTTGGTGCGGAAGTCCGTCAGGGTGCAGCCACCCGCGACGGAAGAGGCGAGACGGTCATGGGTATCGCGATGATGCTGAAAGGCGAAAACAGCCGCGTGGTCGCACAACGGATAGATCAAAGGCTAAAAGAAATCGCCGGCTCGCTTCCCGACGGGGTGAGGATCAATCCTTTCTACAGCAGGAGCGACCTGGTCGACAGAACGATCAAGACCGCTGCGACCAACCTTGTGGAAGGGGGGCTGATCGTTATGGCGGTCTTGTTCCTGTTCCTGCTCCAGGTGCGCGCCGGCCTCATTGTCTCTTCGGCCATTCCTCTCTCAATGCTGATCGCCATCATCGGGATGAAGCACTTCGGCGTGTCAGCCAACCTGATGAGTCTCGGAGCGATCGATTTCGGGCTGATCGTCGATGCGGCGGTCATCATAATAGAAAATTGCGTCCGGCAGCTGGCTGTGAGAAAGCGGGAGCTGAAAAGGCGGCTGGAAAAAGGGGAGCGCATCGCCACCATCCGGTCCGCGATTCTGGAAGTCCGGAAAGCCAGCCAGTTCGGAGAGCTGGTCATCATCGCCGCATACCTGCCGATACTCTCGCTCACCGGAATAGGCGGGAAGATGTTCCGGCCAATGGCCCTGACAGTCATGTTCGCTCTGGCCGGCGCTTTGATTCTCAGCCTTACGTTGATACCCGCGCTCGCGGCCCTGTTTCTGCGGGAACCGAAACACGACAAGAAGAGCCCGGAAGAAAATCCGGTAGTACGATTCCTGTCACGTGTGTACGAAAAGGGGCTGCTCTTCTCAGTCGCGCGCCCCAGCGCCGTGTGGGCGGGCGTGGCACTGCTTGTCGTCTTGTCCGGGCTGCTCGCTACCGGGCTCGGCAGCGAATTCATCCCGGACCTTAACGAAGGAGCCATAGCAATCAATACCGGTCGTCTTCCGAGCGTATCGCTGAACCAGTCGGTCAAGATGATCTCCATGATGGAGCGGAGTCTGATGGAAGAGGAAGAGGTCGAAACGGTCACAACCAGGATAGGGCGGCCCGAAATTGCAACAGATCCGATGGGGCCGGAACACTCCGACACGTACGTCTTTCTAAAGCCGAAGTCGCAGTGGAAGAATGCGCGTAGCCAGGAAGAGATCGTCGAACGGCTGGCGCAACGCGTCAAGGCCATCCCAGGGATGAACTTCACTTTTTCTCAGCCGATCAAGTTCAGGATGGCCGAGCTCCTTGAGGGGGTCGGGGCGAGGTCGGATGTCGTTGTGAAAATCTTCGGCGAGGATTTCGATGTCATGAACTCCAGTGCCGCGAAGGCCGCACGGGTGCTTTCCGGAATCCCCGGAGCGGCGGATTTGCGGGTTCAGCAGATCACAGGACTTCCCGTGCTGGAGATCAGGATAGATCGGGAGAAGATCGGACGCTATGGCATGAACGTTTCCGATGTGCAACAGATGATTCAGACCGCCATCGCCGGAACGCAGGCATCCACGATTCTGGAAGGATTCATGCGCTTTGATCTTGTCGTGCGGCTCCCGGAGTGGGCCCGGAGAGATGCGGCCGCAATCGGCGATCTCCTCATCAGTGCGCCGAATGGGCAGAAGATCCCGTTGAGCGAGTTGACCGAAATCGTCCACGAACAGGGACCCGCCGAAATCTCGCGTGAGAACGGGTTCCGGCGAATCTCAATTGAAATGAATGTAAGAGGGCGCGATATCGGGAGCTTTGTCGAGGAAGCCCGTCGACGGATCGACGCAGAGGTCGATCTTCCTCCCGGGTACGTAGTGACCTGGGGGGGGACGTTCGAGCACATGGAGACCGGTAGACTGCGCCTGATGATTGCAGTCCCCGCAACGTTCGGACTGATCTTTCTGCTGCTGTTTTCGACATTCAGGTCGATGAGGCAGTCCGCTCTGATCTTTACCGGCGTTCCGTTTGCGATGACCGGTGGAATCCTTGCGCTGTGGCTTAGAGATATGCATTTTTCAATGAGTGCGG
>JAAYAM010000113.1 GCA_012719355.1 Acidobacteriota bacterium | reverse complement strand
CCATCCGGTTCCAGCACCTCGTCTGGATCCGCAATCAATTGTTCTGCTCTTTTCAGGAATTCGAGAGCCGCCTGGTACTGCTTTCGATACATGGCCATCGAAACCAGTCCCCAGTGTGCAATCCGGTCATCGTAACCTGCCTGGATATACAGATCCCGCACATCCTCGTACCGGTGCTTGCCGAGTGCCCGACTGCACATATCGCGCTGGTTCCCGATATCGCGCGACAGGCTCTGCGGATAGCCATATATGCGGTATCCGGTACTTGCCAGAAGGCTGTATCGTGCATTAGCGGCAGTCGCGCGCAGCAGGAAGTCGTAGTCTTCCGCGCCGTTCAGTGTCGGGTCGTACCCGATCTTCCTGGCGAATTCGGTCCGAAAACCGATTCCGCCCGTGACTGGAAGATAATTGCGTTCAAACAGCCGGGCCAGGGGAGACCGACCGATGAGAAATCCGGGAATGGGAAGCATCGCCTGGAATATCCCGCTCGGTCCATCGAAGAGTTCAGCCCCGTCGGTCACGATGTCTGCGGAGGAGTACTCCATCGCTTCAATGAAGCTTTCCAGCCGCCCCGGCAGAAGCTCGTCATCAGCGTCGAGCCACATTCCATAGGGTGTGTCGAGGGCGGTCAACCCAGTTTGCCTCGCGATTCCGAGAGTCGTGTGCGCCGGGGGGCGCACTACTTTGAGGCGGCGACCTGCGACAGCGTGAGCCAAAAGGACCGTCTCATCGGACGAAAAGTCATCTATCAGCAGGATCGAACAATCGCCCTGTAAGCACGCCGACCTTACCGCTCTCTCGATAGTTGATGCGGCATCTCTGGCTGTAATTAGAATTGTGGCCGAACAGGTCATGACGATAACCAGCAGATATCAATGTGTAACTTCAGCCGAATGCTGTGCTGCCGGCATGGTCATGGGCACCGGCTGCAAACCGAGTCCGTCAAGGCGGATGATGCGAATGCCTCGTTCGAGTAAATGCCCAAAATTTTCGGAGAGTTCATCCGCGCATTCAGGAGTTGCCACTACCACGGCATCGGGTGCGAGGAAACGGATCTGGCTTGGGTTCAAGATCTGGCGTCCGCAACACTCGCGGTGTTCTTTCACCGGAATGTCGCAGATCCCGACGATAGCGATATTTGCTGAATCCAGCGCGTGGTAAACCAGCTCCGCCAGATTGCCGCTTCCGTATATGACGACTCTCTGCAAGTGGCCATTAGCCTGGCTCATTATGGAATTCAGGATTTTGCCTTTGATTTCGGCAAGCAACGACACCATTTCCTCTACATATTCCTGGCTGATCGATTCAACCGCCGCTGCTCCTTCTCCGGTGAGGTGATAGGAGATGTTCTTGGTGCTCTTCCTCCGGTACTCAAGGAGGCCAAGGGAAAGGAATTCCTTCATGTAGTTGTTGACCATAGCTACTGAAAGGCTGCAGCGCTGAGCCAACTCGGCCTGAGTGATATCGGGGTTGCGGCCGATTAACTCCAACAGGTACATACGGTTGAGTTTGGGTGACGGCAACAGTAGCTTCTGAGTGATTTTCGTGGCCATTGTTAGTTACTCAGTGAGTGATTTTGACCCCAAGAATCATTTCCGCCTTCCGTGAACATCTCGGACTTGATCGTCGGAAAGCTTTGAGAACTTTAAAGTTTCTTGTACGGGCGCGAGGGAGTGCTCAGAACATCAGGCGGAAATGGTTTATTAACTAGATAGATTGGCGGCATGCTGGATTACTCCCCTTATTTCGTGTGTGATGCAGCTGGCGAGCGGAGGCATTCACCTGTCGACGCGGACCTCCGTCCCTTACACCGTGTATTGCAGAAAAAATGTTTGTGCTTGTAATAACGGAACGGGGTGTCGCGTCAAGAGGATTGGAGTTTCAATAAAACCGCATTCGAATGGCATCCGAAGGACACGAAGGAGACATGATGCTCTTAGGGGGAAATCGCAGGATCAGGCTTGCTGTCGGCAGCTCTGCGCAAGATGAATTGCATCAGGAACGCCGTGACCGAGCGCAGAAGAGGGGAATTGTGTGGCTGATCTGCCTGTGTCTCACCCTGGCGGTTTCGGGAGCGGCAGCCGGCCAGGCCCGTGCAGATGAGATTGATGAATACGTTATGGAACAGATGCGGAGGCAGCACATTCCTGGCCTTTCTCTGGCCGTTCTGAAGGATGGGAAGCCGGTAAAGCTGAAGGGCTACGGCGTGGCCAATCTGGAGCTCAATGTGCCGACAACTCCCGAAACCGTCTATAAGATCGGCTCGCTCAGCAAGCAGTTCATCGCCGCGGGTATTATGCTTCTGAACAAGGAAGGCAGGATCGGGCTCGGGGCCTGTTGACTCCCGAAAGCGAGACACGCTTTTTCATGGAAGACGATTCGCGTTCCACATACATTTTTTCTTCAGACGCTCAGGGAAACGTGCAGTTGGTGGTTGAGGACGAAGAAGGAAAGCCGGGCATGAGGGCATCGAAGCAAAGTCCGGGCAAAGATCTGCAAACGAAACGACAGCCTGTGAATCTTCCGGCTGATGTCCTTGACGCCTACACCGGACAGTATCAAATCGAAGGTGGTCCGACGCTGAATATTACCCGCAGTGACGGCAAGTTGGCGGTCACGATGGTCCAGGGCGGAAAGAGCATGCAGATCGGCTTGCTTACTCCCGAAAGCAAGACGCGCTTCTTCATGGAAGACGATCCGCGTTCCACCTAGGTTGTTTCCACGGACGCTCAGGACCGCCTGCAGTTCGTAGTAGAGGACGCAGAAGGAAAGCCGGGCGTAAAAGCATCGAAGGTCGATCTGTCACCCGCTCCGGAATGATTCCGAAAAGGGGAGGTTATCGGGTCAGGATTTCTTCGGTGTCGAACAGGTAGGCAACCTGATCACTTGTGAGAGCAAACAGGCGTCTGCCGTCTTTGCTGAACCGCATGTACACCAGCCGATGTCCGAACACGAGCTTGTTGCGCTCCTCCATCGAAGGGAGTGAATAGATCGTAAGCACGCCTGACTTGTTTTCGGCAGCGAGCAGCGAATTCGCCGGCGAAAGCGAGCCGTTGACTCCGAAGATCTGACCGAGACGTTCCCCGCTTGATATGGAGTAAACGAGAAGCCGGTTCTGGTTGTCGTACAACGCCAGATAATCCCCGGCAATCTCCGCCCAACGCAGACGGAAAGACCCCCTGCCGGTCTTGACATACACCGTGTCCCTGATCGCCCCGGTGGAGGCCTGCAGGACCTGAATGTAGTAGTCGCCCTGCCGTTCCTTGCTCGATT
>JAAYAM010000112.1 GCA_012719355.1 Acidobacteriota bacterium | reverse complement strand
CCTTGCCGGCCCCTCCGGTCGTGTGCCGATAGTTCGGACTTCCTTGCCGGCCCGCCTGTTCTGGTATTTTCTAATACGTATTTTGAGAAAATTCCAATCGCACGTACCTGTGCCCTCGTCATGACCAGCCTTTTCAGGAATGCATAGCCATCCTCATCGATCTCGCTTACGTTCTTTACGATGACGGTGACCCGGCTGTGGTTCGCCAGCGCTTCAAGGCAGGCCGATTCCGCGGCCGCAACGCTCTTCGATCTGAGTTCCCCCTCCAGGGTCAGGCAGACGCCGCGATTCCTCTCTGATCTCTGTACGCGAAGCACCTCAATCCCTCTGTCTTTTCCTTGGTATCGCAAAACATGTGCCAGCGCAATACCCCACGATTCCATGCCGTGCGTGGATTTCAACTGCAGCTCCATAAAACCCATTGGCATATGCCATTGGCAAATGCCAAAAATGGCGCCTGCCGCCGGCGTCGGCAGCACACGGCCCGCGCAGGCGTCGCCCTGTGGGAACTCACTGATCGTAAGGAATTCTGATGATTTTGGATCCGCGTTGGTTTGTGTTGCCGGCGGATGGCATGGAGATTGCAAATTTAGACCGCTTGTTTGTGAAGCAGGCTCATTTTTCGAAATTTCGAATCACAGCGAGGAGTTGCTCAATGCGGTTCAGCTACTATCGTGAGGGTCTTTCGATTTCCGGCCTTCTGTTGATTTGTGTGTTCCTGTCGGGCTGCAAGTCAAATGCGCAGCCTCAGACCAGGGGGCCGGCCGAGGTTGCATTCGTCGAGGTCCGGCAGGAGAGTGTTGTGCTGACGACGGAGTTGCCGGGGAGGACAAGCGCCTGTCTGGTCGCCGAAATACGGCCGCAGGTGAGCGGCCTGCTCCAGAAGCGGCAGTTCAAGGAAGGAACCGATATTTCTGAAGGAGATCTCCTTTATCAAATCGATCCGGCTCCCTACCAGGCCGCGTACGATCAGGCCGAAGCGGCGCTTTCGATGGCGCAGGCTGAGATCGCGGTGGCCGAAGCGAACCTTCCCGCGATAAGGTCACGCGCAGAACGTTTGAAAGGGCTTGTCGAAATCAATGCGGTCGGCCGGCAGGATTACGATGATGCCGCCGCCGCGCTGCGGCAGGCTGAAGCGGCTCTGGCGCTGAAGAAAACAGCCGTCGAAGTGAATCGCGCCAACATGGAGAGCGCCCGGATCAATCTCGACTACACCCCCATACGGGCGCCGATCTCGGGCCGGATAGGAAAATCGAACATCACGGTCGGGGCCATGGTGACGGCATATCAGCCGACGCCGCTTGCGGTCATTCAGAAGCTGGACCCGATCTACGTGGACGTTACCCAGGCGAATGCCGAACTCCTGCGTCTCAGGAGGAGGCTCGAGAGCGGTGAGCTCAAGGGGAGCGCAGGGGGGAAGAAGGTGCGGCTGCTGCTCGAGGACGGCACTCCATACGCTCACGAAGGAACGCTGCAGTTTCGCGACGTGACCGTCGATCCGACCACTGGATCTGTCAGCGTCCGGCTGGTCTTCTCCAACCCCAAACAGATTCTTCTTCCCGGCATGTTCGTTCGCGCGATTGTCGAGGAAGGCGTCAACACCAATGCCCTCCTGGTTCCACAGCAGGGGATTACGCGTGATCCGAAGGGTAATCCTGTTGCCTATATCGTGAATGGATCCGGAAAGGTTGAGCAACGAATGCTCACGCTCGACCGGGCCATAAAAGACAAGTGGCTCGTCATTGCCGGACTG
>JAAYAM010000111.1 GCA_012719355.1 Acidobacteriota bacterium | reverse complement strand
GTTCCTGTGATCTGGTCCACTCGTATCCAATGAAATCTCCGCTGTTCATGCGCCACTGGAACGGCGTGATCCCCACTTCTTTCGTCTGCCAGTCGTTGTGCACCGTGCTGTAATAGTCCTTGATCGAGAATTCGAACGACATCTGGCGGACATTCCAGATACCGGGCCTCGGAGATATTTCGCTGTCGAATGATGAGATCCGGACGCCGGTGCGAGGGACAAAGCCGAGCTCGGGATTGTAATTCTCCCCTATGTCCATCCACTTGTATTCGAGCGTTACCAGATCGTTGGGATACGACAAAAAACCGCCATAAGCCGTGTCGCGACCATTCAGCCCTGTCGTATAGGTTTTGGTTCCAAACAGCATCAGACTCAGGTTTTTGCCCCTGTTCAGGAAATTCGAGGTGGCAAGCTTAAGGTCGATACCTCCCATCTGATTGCTGGTTTCCCCGGTCGGATCTCCGTTGGTGAACATCGCGCCGACGTAGGACTGACTGAGGAAATTGGCTTTCACGCGCCCGACCGAGAGGTTCTTCCCCGGAAGTCTGAAGCCCGGCTGGCCGACCCTGTCAGGCTCTGTGTAGCTGCCGGTCTGGACATCAAGGAGTCCGATATCGAACCTCCCGATTTTTCCGGTGAGTTTCTCACCGGCGCGAATTGGAACTTCGTAGCCGACGGGGCCGTTTGCGGTGAACTTCTCCACCAGCCCCATGCGGCGTGAAAAGAACGGAAGCAGGTCTCCTCCCGCATTCAGTTCCGGCGGACCATCGGGAACAATCCTGGCAAACTCGAAGATTCCTGCGTCCTCGAGGAAGAAGGTCCTCTTCTCGGGAAAAAAGAGCTGGAATCTCGTGAGATTGACCTGGCGTGTGTCAGCTTCTGTCTCGGCAAAATCGGTGTTTACCGTGGTGCTTGATACCAGATTGGCTGTGATCCGGTAGAAAACATCAAATCCGCCGTTGTGGACTTCGCTCAGAGGATTCACTCCCGGCTGCCCCGGAGGAACGATGATGTTACGGCTTTCAACATCTCTCGTGAAGCCGAGAATTCCATAGGGTTTGATGTCGAGCCCTACTCCCTGAGAGGGATTCTCGATGCCGGTGATATGGCCTGCTTTAACGACCTGAAAGATCCGGGTGTCGAGCGAAGGAGAAGCCCATCGGGAGGTCTCCCTCGACCGGGCGAGGAAGCGCGAAATGTTGAAACCCCACTCCGGCAGTCCAGGTTTGAAACCAATGGTCTTGAATGGGATTTCGAATTCGGCAGTCCAGCCGTCTTCAACGATCCTGGTGCGGACACTCCATATGCCGTCCCACTCCATTGCAGCCATCTGGTTTTCCGTAACCCGACCATCCACCAGCGCCCCGACCGGATTTGTCGAAAAATAGTAGGCGTTGCGGTGATCATGATATGTGTCGAGCACTATTTCGACGTTGTCGTTGTCTATCAATATCGCATCCCGCCGCATCTCCGTGGCAACCATCTGGTCCGGGTTCCTGTCCAGGCATAGAACTGCTATGTACAGTGCATCCTTGCTGTAGGCCAGCCACACCCTGGTGTTTTCCGACGGCGGTTCTCCGTTGCGTGGTTCGACCTGAGTGAGACGTATCGCGGCGGGATCTCTTTTCCATTCCGGCTCGTCGAGCATGCCGTCAATCTCGATCCGTCCGAGGACCGGCTGGACGACAACCGGAACATCATCAGCGGCGAAGAGAACTGAGGAAGAAATGAAACTGAGGACAATGAGATTAACGATGAGAAAACGGATCCGCGAGAATCCGGAATAATGTCTTTTCATTCGAACTCGACTCCACGGCTGTACTCATTCCTGGTTAAGTCAATCAGCGAGTTACTTACACAGGTCAGGGACGGGAAATGCCCTGCCGGGCGGCGAAGCAAGTCCCCGACCACGCGATTCAGATCAGCAAAACCGTGAGACAGTGGGTCTGCGCAGGGACTTTGAGGCGGGAGTGAAAGCCGGCGACTTCGTTGAAAGAATCTCCGGTCATCTGTTGTATCGGCATGGTCACCCTGCAGACTCGCGGCATTTCTTCGACCTGATGGCCGCAGCTCTGACAGATCAGACACCGTTCTCCGAGCTGTACGGGGGATTCCAGAGAAGCGCCCGCTGCGCCGGCCAGCGCAATCAGTAGCAGAATGATCAAAAAGCCGAATCGGCTGAAAAGCGTCAAAGCGATTCTCCCAGGATCTGCCAGCATTACTTAACGATATACGGAGCCGCGATTATACGTTTCAGACGGCCGCAATGTAAAGCCGTCACGCCACCGCCCAGACCTCATTATTTCTTGACCGGCGCACAGACTCTGTGCAATAAAACGCTTCATCGGATGTGCGTATTGGGCATTCGACCCTCTCATCTATTCGTTTCAAGGAAGGAGATGTCGCTGCATGCCGTTTACAAGACCCTTGAGCAGAAGGAAATTCATGTCAGGAAGCGCACTTGCCGTCGCGCCCCTGGCGATACCCAGTTTGAACTGGGGTGTCAATCCGGCAACTCCGGCCGTCGCCCAGACAGGAAAATCCATCATCACACGCACCTTGGGAAGAACCGGTTTGCAGGTCCCGATTGTCAGCATGGGGGTTATGAATGCGGACAATCCGGCCGTCGTGCAACAGTCATATGAAATAGGGGTTCGCCTCTTTGACACAGCCATGGGTTACCAGGCAGGTCGAAACGAGGAGATGATCGGAACCGTAATCAAGAATCTCGGGGTTCGCGACAAGGTCCTGATCCAGACGAAAATAAGAATCCCACGTCTCCCGGAATCCGCCACCGCCGAGCAGGTCAGCAGCCGGCTGTTGAGCGACTTCGATGGCTGCCTCAAGCGACTTCAGAGCGACTACGTGGATAACCTCCTTATTCACGGGCCGAATCAGCAGCAGTTGAACAATCCCGGAGTGATGCAGGCGTTGAGCGAGGCAAAGAAGCAGAAGCGCGCCCGCTTTGTCGGTTTCTCGACACACGCAGATCAGGCGCTCTTACTCAACGAGGCCGCGAAGAGCCAGTTCTACGACACCGCAACCATCTCCTTCAATTTCACCATGGCCGACAACAGCGACCTGATTTCAGCCATCAAGAACGCTGCAGGCAAGGGGATGGGAATTATCGCCATGAAAACCCAGGCTTCCGGACGCCGCGGCCCGTCCTCCGGTGCGACGGTAAACCAGACGGCCGCCCTGAAATGGGTGCTCAATCACACAGAAGTGACGACCGCCATCCCGGGATATACGAACTTCGATCACATGAACCAGGACTTCTCGGTCGCCTTTGACCTCGCCTATAGCGCAGAAGAGAAAAAGTTCCTGGCCGAGAAGAACGTGCGCGCTGAGATGCAGTTCTGCCAGCAATGCGGCCAATGCATCGGCACGTGCAACCGGGGTGTGGATATTCCCACCCTGATGCGCACCCACATGTACGCCGCGCGTTACGGCAATTTCTTTCACGCCCGCGCCACCCTTGATGAAATGGATGAAAACGCCAACCTGAAGCTCTGCGGGTCGTGTACCGACTGCAATGCCCGGTGCGTGCGCGAAATCAATATTGCCTACAATATCAGAGAATTGAAATCGATGTATTTGTGAGAGCCCTCCCGGCAGGATGAATTCCCGACGTTACGGATGCATCCTGCCGGGCCTTCCTTACCGCGAGGTGTTCTTCAGATAGGACGTGGCCTGAGATAGGACGTAGTCCTGCGAGGATCCGCCAAGTGCCACGATGATCCGGTTCCCGCTGCGTATCGCCGCCATGTGGCCGTAATAACTGTCTTTTCCTACAAACCCTCCGTCTGCCGGCGAAGTCAGATCACGTGTCACCTCCCCGCTGCCCGCGGTGAACTGCCGGTAGCGTGCAAGGGCCTCTTTGGCACTTTCGGTGTCGCCCGGAGTAGTGACTACGAGTTTGGTTTCGCTTCCGCCGCGACGATACTTCGCCTCAAACCCTTCCTTCAGGTACGCCTGTCCCAAGACGTCTCTTGGCAGGTACCGCACTGAGTGGGGAACCAGGTCTTTCTCCGGAAACCACCTCATCTCGGCCGGCAGTTCGCCGGGAGCTCCCATCTTTTCGCTGAGTTCCTGTGCGAACTTCATCATCTCCTGTTTCAGGTCGTCGCTCTCTTCGAAGACCGTGAGCTTCGTGTAGTAGCGTCCGGACCAGAAATTCAGCGCGGTCCCTCCGATGTAGCCCTCGGCGCCGATCTGATTAAACTGGGAGTCCGGATTCAGTTCCGATGCGTAAATGCCGAATGCGTTGCGGGCGTCTTTCATCCGGTAAATCTCCACGACCACCTGCGAAGACTTGTCTGGATTGCCGTACTCCGCAGTCACGACTTCTTCGAAGCCGTAGATAAGATAGTTCTCAGAAGCGCCGTTGATGAACTCAAACAGATCATCAGGGACGAAGAACCGGACTTCAGGTTCCCTTGTCCACCCGGGAATTGAACCATCGTCGGGCAGCAGCGCCATCAGCTTCTGTGATTCGGGCCGGAGAGCTGCGCGCGTATTCTGTGTGTCCTGCGCCGGCGGTTCCTTTTTGGCACACGCGGTCAAGAATCCCATCAGGAAGATGGCGGCCAAAGCCAGGAATTTCTTTCCAGTCATAGTGAGGATCCCCCGATCTGTTGATCTAGTTGTAAGCCCCGCTCTCCAGCCGAATCTGATTCGTCCGGGAGCGTGTTTCTCCGATGTTGGTAACATAAATGGCTGGGCGGTCAGCCACGGGGCAAACGTTCTCGCACACACCGCAACCGACGCACCGGTCGACATCGACACGGGGACGCTGGACCCGTACCACAGTGCCATCAGACCGGGTTACGTCTTCATCGATGACCCAGATGGCCTTGGGTGAAGTCGGACAGAACTCCTCGCAGACAATGCACGGTATGTCCATCGCCCACGGCAGGCAGCGCCCCCTGTCGTAGAATGCGGTCCCTATCTTGACAGGTTTGGCTTTTGACCTGGAATTCGCCTGTCCCGGAACTTTCCCGAGTTTCTCTTCTTCCGATATTTTCCAGATCGCACCCGTCGGACATACCTGCCCGCATAGAACGCAGTTGTATTCACAATACCCGACGCGCATCACGAGCATCGGCGTCCAAACCCCTTCTATGCCCGACTCGAACATCGCCGGCTGGATGGCATTGGTTGGACAGACCTTCATGCACTGGCCGCAACGGATGCATCTGGCAAGAAATTCCTCTTCCTCCAGCGAGCCCGGCGGCCGGATCAGTCGGTCATCGTAATTCTTGGCAAGCCCCAGGCTGGAACGGAACAAAGGCAGCGCCACTACTCCGGCGGCGAAACTTTCAATAACCCGCCGCCTTTTCAAATCAGGAGCAATCTTCACCGTCTTCCGGTCCTGGTCAGGAAAGAATTCGAAACGAATCGCTTCCTGAGGACACACGCCTTCGCAGTTGAAACACAGATGACATTCCGCCTGTCTCCAGGGCACTTTCCCCTGCGGATCACAAGCGCCCTGGCAGTGAAGCGTGCATAGATTGCAGTCGTCGCATCTGGAGTGATCCTTGCGCATTCCGAAGATGGCGAAGCGGGACAGCAGCCCCATGAGCGCCCCGAGCGGACAGATGCCCCGGCACCAGAACCGCGTGATGAACCTGTTCAGAACAAGCACCGCCAGGAAGACTATCCCGATCACGAATGCAAGATGGTAATACTGCGGCTTGTAACTCAAAATGCTGGAGCCGAGAACCAGGTATCCTGCATCCGCAAGGCTCTGCAGCACCCCGATGTTGGAAGAGTGCAGAAAATCGAGGCTTTCTCTTATCCCGACGTTGATCGCAGGCACGACCGACGTCGCGAGAGATCGCACCAGGAACGGAATCGGATCCAGAAGCCCCGCCTGAAGCGACGTAAAGATCGACAGCGCGATCAGCGCAAAAAGCAGGTAGTACTTGATCGACATCCATTTCTGGTAACGGTTTGCCGCAATGCGCTTCATCCCTTTTCTTTCGGGCTTGAAGCTGGAAAAGAAGTGATTCAACGTGCCAAGCGGGCATATCCAGCCGCAGAAGAAACGTCCGATCAGAATGACACCCACAATGATGATCAGTGCCAGGACCACATTCTCGTAAATGGCGTGCGTTGAGAGCGCCGTGGAAACGGCGACCAGCGGATCCATCTCGAGGAACAGGCTCACCGGATACTGCAGACGGATGATCTCAGAATAGGTGGTGTCGAAAGCGCCGCGAAACTCGGTCTGAAAGAACAGGAAGAAGAAGAGAAGAAGAAAGAAGGTCTGTGAGATCCTGCGGAACCAGCGAATCCGCCTGCCGCGCGATGAACCTTGTACTGCACTTTTCTTAACGGTTCGGGCCGTGGCCCCGCTGGTTGCGTCGGTCATATTCAACCTCTATCTCAGACTGGCGCGTCCTGCCCGAGGTCGATTCGTTCCACGCGCATCTGCTCGAAATCGGTCCGCCCGAGACCTCTCTCGCGCGCAATCGTCAGGTAGGGAAGCTGTTCCGCACTTACTCCAAGCAGGGTCGCACCGAATGCGTCAACTGCAACCGGGTCGGTTCCGGCCGCAATCGTTTTCATTGTCCTGACGTCATCGAGGTTGCCGCCCTGCGGTCCATTCGAAACCAGGACGCGGTAGGCATCAAGGATCGTCAGGGTGGGCCGTATAAAGGTCGCGAGGTCGGCGACGCTCATATCGATGTTCTGATGCAGCTGGTTTCTCCTTCCACCCAGAATGCCGTACCAGTTCTTCATTCCCATGGTCACACGGGAAAGGTTGTGGTGCTTGACAATCGGGAGATTGATGATCTTGTCTGTCTCGACTATCGGGGTGTAAATGGGCCACACCGACAGGAGTTCGCCGTTGAGGCGATAATCGCGGAACTTCCGCTCTTCAGGCAGAAGCACCGTTGCGCCGGCCGAAGCCGCGGCGGCGGCAATTCCGCTTCGCTGGAAACAGCGGCGCGGATCGTTGCACGACACGTCGGTCACGATCACCTTTTTGGCTCCGGCATCGAAGCAGAGTTCGACAACCCTGCGCACGACTTCGGGATTTGTGTTGGCCGCCTGCTGCGGCACCCTGTCCCAGCCGATATTCGGCTTGAGCACCACGACGTCGCCACGGGAGATGAACCGGGACATGCCCCCCATCGCCTTTACCGCTTCAGTAACGAGCTGTTCGGGAGAGCCGTTTGTCAGAATGGCCATCTCCGGGACTGACTCGGGAAGCTTCACGGCATAACTACGGACCTGTGCCGACGAGAGTGTCTTATGCGGATGCTCACTGCGCGACCACAGCCATATGCCGGCGCTGGTGGCGGCAACCGCAGCTAATCCGGCCCGGGCGGAGCGTTCAAGGAATTGACGCCTATCTGTCTTGTTTTCAGACATGCAGACCCAACTTGCAGTAATACGGTTTACAGGCTATAGATACTACCGACGTCACGCCGGTAATAGCAAGCGGAACCTTGATGGAAAAAGGAGGCCGCGTACAACCATGCCACGACCCCCGTTACAGCTTTGACACCGCCTTTTAGAATACGAAGAGGTCGAGACCTCCCATCATGTTCATCACGGAGCCGGTCATGTATCGCCCCCCTGGTGAGGTCAGGAACGCCACGGCATCGGCGATCTCCTGCGGATCGGCAGGTCTTCCGACAGCTGTCTTCTTCTCGACCCTCTCCTTCACCGGCTGCGGAAGGAGGTCATAGCCGTCCGTGGAAGATATTCCGACGGCCACGCAATTCGCGGTGATGTTGAAGCGTGAGCCCTCCAGCGCCGCTGACTTCGCCAACGCGATCATTCCCCCTTTTGCCGCGCCATAGCTCGATTGTCCTGCGCCTCCGATGACTCCGGCCACAGAGGTGATGTTGATAATGCGGCCCCAACGGGCCTCGCACATGCCTCCCCATGCCTCCTTGATGCAGTAGAAGGCGGAGTTGAGACATGTCTTGACCTCGTCATCCCATTCTTCGACGGTAGTCCTGGCAATAGAGACATTGTGGCCCATCAGGGCCGCATTATTCACCAGAACACTGACAGGTCCCAGATGCTCCCTGATACGGGCAAAAGCCTTTTGAACATCAGGGTAGCTGCGCACGTCCATCTTAACCGCCAGCGATTTGCGGCCCAGCGTCCTTATTTCGTTCGCAACAGCCTCCGCTCCCTCAATATGGTGAAAGCCGCTTACCGCCACATCCGCACCTTCCCGGGCCAGTGTAAGCGCGATGGCCCTCCCGATTCCTTTCGGCATTGAAGCGCCGGTCACAAACACAACCCTGCCTTCCAGTGACATGATCAGCCTCCTTGATTACGGCAGCAGAAAGAGAAAATGAGCCTCCGTCATGTGCAATGCTTTCCGTACCAAACCAGCAGTCGCTTCTGATAAGATGCCCCATGAAGTCTTGAAACTGGATGTGATTCTACTACGAAATTGCAGCATGAACTCATGAATTAAATATCCCGACCAACGGAGCATGCAGATGAATAAACTGTCCAGCCTGAGCGACGCGGTCGCATCCATTCCCTCCGGTTCACATGTGGCGCTTTCGGGTTTCTCTATTACCCGGTGCGTCATGGCCTTTGCGCGTGAGGTCATACGCCAGGGGATCAGGAACCTGACAGTATCGCAGTGCGTCGGCGCCATGGACACGGATCTTCTGGTGGGAGGCGGTGCAGTCGAGCGCCTTATTTACGGAGGCGGTTCACTTGACCGTTTTGGAAGGCTTGCCTGCGTAAACGCGGGAATCGAAAGCGGCTCGCTCCGCGCCGAAGAATACAGCAGCCTGTCGATCGCCTTCCGCTATCTGGCCGGTTCGCTCGGGATACCGTTCATACCGATAAAATCCCTTTCGGGGTCAGACCTCCTGAGCCGGCTGCAGGAGCAGGCCGGATCGGATGTCGCCTTCGTTGCTGATCCCTTCTCAGGCGAACGCTGGCTGACGCTGACGCCTCTGCTGCCTGACGTTGCTGTCGTTCAGGTCCAGACATGCGACGAAGAAGGAAACGCCTGGATCATGGGTCCCAAATGGGATTCCCCGGAACAGGTGAAGGCGAGCACCCGCACAATTGTCATCGCCGAGCATGTAGTACCGACTGAAATGATTCGGCGCGAACCCGAACGATGTGTCGTTCCGAATCTGCTGGTATCGCATGTCGTGGAGCTTCCTTTTGGCGCGCATCCGACTTCCCTCTATCGGGAATACGATTACGATGCCGACGAGATAAGGAACTATGTCGAAGCGACCAGGAAGCAGGATTCGTGGAAGGCCTACCTTGACAGATATGTGTACGGAGTAAAAGACCACTGGGAATATCTGGACCTCGTAGGCGGCCTCAGGCGCCTGCGGACTCTGCGGGCGGATCCGATCCTCGGGTATTAGGAAGCCGTCCGAAATCTATATCAGGAGAGGAAGCATGGAATTTACTGCATCGGAACTGATGGCAGTGGCGGGTGCCCGTGAGTTGAAGGATCGCCAGGTCGTGGCTGTGGGGATCGGGCTCCCGATAGTGGCTTCATTCCTCGCGAAGAAGACCCATGCCCCGGGCATGACCATTCTGTTTGAGCTGGGAGTGATCGACCCTGAGCCGGTTCATACGGGTGTCGGCCTTGCCGATCCCAGGATCTGGCACCGGGCAAAAGCGTTGAGCAGCTTCGTTGATATTCTGGGAACCGTTCTGCACCGCGGGCGAGTTGATGTTGGGTTTCTGGGAGGACTCGAAGCAGATCAATTCGGCAACCTGAATACGACCCTCGTCGGCGATCCAAAAGGAAAGTTTCGTCACATGGTTGGAAGCGGCGGCGCAAATGACATCGCATCATGCGCGAAAACAACGATCCTGATCATGCGCCAGGAGGAGCGGAAATTCCGGGAGACGATTTCATTTGTCACTAGTCCCGGGTTCGTGAACGGGGGAGACAGCCGGCAGAGGACCGGCTTGCGCGGCGGCCCAAGCCGTGTCATCACTGATAAGGCGATTTATGGATTCCATCCGGAAACCAAGAAGATGATGCTGATCTCGATACACCCCGGGAACACGCAGCAGGATGTCACTTCAACCCTTGGATTTCAGCCGGTCATCCCGTCTCATGTTCCCTTCACCGAGCCGCCCACAGCCGAACAGCTCCACCTGATCCGCGAAGTGATCGATCCCGAACGGATGTACATGGGGTAAGGGAATGACGGGCTTGCCTGGAACCCGGGATTGCGGGACACTGCAAACGCGTCCTGCAGCCCCGGGTGGCAACTCTGCCAAGGTTGCATCAGACGGATCAGGCTCCTGCAGTCTGGCTTGCCTTGAGCTTCTCCTGCAGATTACTGGTAAACTGGTCTCCTACGTCTTTCGCTTTGGCGCGCATAATTCTTTCACCAAAGGTGGCCAGACGGCCTACGAGAGAGACATTTGCTGTGTACGAAACCTCGACATTATTGGGCGAGGTCTCATTGAGTTTCACTTCGATTTCGGATGAGAAATTGCCGAGCTTCGTGACATCCGCGCCTCTTCCAACCGCCTTGATGTAATTCGGCGGACGCACTTCGGTCAGTTTTGTCGTGAACTTCAGCTTTACTTTGAACGGCCCGACCCTCTGCGCCACGATGCTCTCGTATGTCTCTTTGTCGATGGCTTCCATCTTTTCCGTGCCGGGCACGCAAGTGCCGAGCGTCTTGGGATCAAGCAGAGAATCCCACACTTTCTGAATGGGCGCCTGCAATGTGAACTGCCCTTCGATCAGCATTGAAAACTCCTTTCTCTATAGGGGCGGCAGGGCATACGGTTCAAGGTTCGTGTAGGAAGCGTCCTCAGCACGAACCTTGGAACCGTGCACCATGCAGAGTCTATATTTCGACCTCGGCGGCCGTTTTCTTGAGGACATCGGCCAGAGCCTGATAACCCTTGTTGCCGAATTCCGTGACCTGGGCCTTGATGAGCGCTGCGTAGGAAAGACCCTGGGTCTTCAGCCATTCCTTGTGCTTCTTGTCGGTCTGTCCAAGATAATGCCGGGCGAGATCCAGATGCTCGGCGCAAATCTTACGACACATTGGGCAACGATAGTGTTTCGCCATTTTTGCAGTCTCCTCTCTACTTTCCTGTTGCCTTGGAAGCTTTCTGTTTCTTCTCTGCCTCGCGGATAGCCTTCAAGACCTTCTCAGGTTTCAAGACGTTGCTGTAAAACTCCGCGCCGGTAGCCTGATAAACGGCATTCGCAACGCAGGGAGCGGCAGGCGCGATCGTTGCTTCTGCAGCTTCCTTGGCGCCGAATGGGCCGTTCGGCTCATAGGTGGGAACGTCCAGGATTTCGATCTCCGGCATGTCGCGGGTGCGCAGAATCTTGTAGTCCACGAATTCCGGATTCAGGAGCATTCCCTGGTCCATGGGCATCTCTTCGCACAGGCCGTAGCCGAGCCCCATGTGAATGGAGCCTTCGACCTGGCCTCGGGCGCCGAGCGGGTTGATGATCTGGCCGCTGTCATGCACCACAAGAACATCCTGCACGGTGACATGACCGGTTTCGCGGTCCACTTTTGCCTTCATCGCCATGATTCCCATTCCGTAGGCAGGCGAGATCATGCCTTTGTTATGGGGCGTATAGTGGCCGGTTCCGGTCAGGGGCACGCCGTCATTGGCCCTGATAGCATCTTTGACAAGATCATAATAGGAGAGCCCTCTTTCCGGGCGCAGCTCCAGAAAGATTCTCTTGTTTTTGGCTACCAGGTCATAGGCGATATTCTCACCCAGTTTCAGGCGCGCAATATCGATGAGCTTCTGCTTGACCTGAGCGGCGGCGTCCTTGATCGCGTTACCGTTCATGAGCGTTTCACGGCTGCCCCAGGCGCCGAGATCGGTGTAGGCGTGAGCCGTGTCCCCCATATGGAGCCGGATGTCCTCAATGCCTATGCCGAGTTCTTCTGCGCAGATCATGGCTGCAACGGTGTTATGACCCTGCCCGACGTCGGCCGCCTGGCTGTAGAGATCGACCGTTCCGTCCCAGTTGACCTTGACGTGAGCCGATGAGTACGCATACGGGGTATCGATCCAGTTGAAGATACCGCCTGACATATAGGCGAAAGCACAGTAACCGATTCCTTCATCTTTTTCGAGCTTCGGCCATTTCTCCTTGACCCTCACCGCCATCTTTTCGATGCAGGGCTGAATGCCGCAGCTTTCAAACTTGTATTGACCGGGAGCTTCATACCCCGGGATTACGGCGTTCTTGCGCCGGATTTCCAGCGGATCGATGCCAAGATCTTTGGCAGCCCTGTCCAACTGCGTTTCCGAGCAGTACTTCGCCGGAACCGCGCCGAATCCGCGAATCGAGGTGCCCCAGACGATGTTCGTATAAGTCCGGACGCCGTCGTACCTGTAGTTCGGTATCTTGTACGGCATCGTGATGAAGGTGCCGGTCAGATAGAGGGTCGTTGCACCCAATCCGGTGTAGGCGCCTCCGTTGGTCATCGTCTTCACTTCAAAGGCGACAATCGTGCCGTCCTTTTTCAGCCCGATCTTCAAAGCCATGTTCTGGGCGGTACGGTGTTCTGTCGTGGTGAATTCTTCATCCCGGTTGTAGACGATCTTCACCGGCCTTCCTGTCTTCATGGACAGGATGGCTGCATTCACTGCATCCGGCATGGTTGAGTTCTTGCCGCCGTAATGGCCGCCGACATGCGGCTTGATCACCCGTATGTCGCCTTCCCGCAGCTTCAGAGCCTCTGCCAGGTTCTGCTGGACGAAATACGGAGACCCGGTGGATGTCCATACCGTCAGCCTGCCGGTGCCTTTGTCATAGCTGGCAAGAGAGTTGTGCACTTCCATCGCGCAGGGATGAGCAGCTTCAAGCACGAATCTGTCTTCCCGGACGTAATCCGCCTCGGCGAATCCCTTATCGACGTCTCCCCATTCAATGTGGCGGGTAGCGTTGATATTGCTCGGGAAATCCTCGTGCACCATGGGAGCGTCGTCTTTGATGGCTTCTATCGGATCGAAGACCGCCGGCAGCGGCTCATACTCGACTTCGATCAGATCCAGAGCCTTTTCGGCGATCTCTTCGGTTGTGGCCGCAACGGCAGCCACGGGATCACCGATGAACCGGACCTTGTCCGTGGCAAGAGCCTGTTGATCCGACAGCTCACGGAAACGTCGCCACAGTCCCCATTTGCCTCCGGGGGTGTCCTTGCCGGTGATAATGGCTTTGACTCCCGGCAGTTCCTCCGCCTTGCTGGTGTCGATGGAAAGTATATTCGCGTGCGGATACGGGCTCCTCAGGAGCTTGCCATAGAGCATGTTGGGCAAAGTCATGTCTATGGTATACGCCGCTTCACCAGTAACCTTTGCTGGTCCGTCCACATTGGGTGTAGGTTTGCCTATTATTGAATACTCTTTCATTATGCAGCCCCCTTCCCTGACTGTGCAGACTTCTCCGACTGCAGTCTCTTCGCGGCATCCCGAATTGCTTCATTGATCATGTTGTACCCGGTGCAACGGCAGATATGACCATCCATCTGCTCCTGTATTTCTTCTCTTGTCGGGTTGGGATTCTCATCGAGCAACGCTTTTGCCGCCATGATCTGACCCGAGGTGCAGAAACCGCATTGGAACGCCCAGTTGTCGATGAACGCCTGCTGTATCGGATGCAGTTTGGTGCCGTCGGCCAGGCCTTCAATCGTCAATACTTCCTTGCCGTTTGCCTGCAGGGCCAGTACGGAACAGGATTTGACGGCCATTCCGTCAAGAATTACAGTGCAGGCTGCGCAGGAACTGCTGTCGCAGGCCTGATGGGTTCCCTTGAGTCCCAACATCTCCCTTATGACCTGGACCAGAAGGGTCTTGGGTTCAACAAAGAGATCATAAGGCTCTCCATTCACAACTATTTTCAACTGCTGTTTCATAAAGTTCCCCCGTTCGTCAAAGGATTAGGCCTTCTGAGCTCTCGCCAGGGCTTCTTTCCCAACTCGTTTCACCAGAGTTCCAGCCAGGTCTTTCTTGTATTCCGCAGACGCTTCGATGCCGGATATGGGGCTGGTTTCCTCAGAAGCGACGCCGGCCGCCTGGGCAAGCAGGTCTTCGGTGATCTCTTTCCCCTTCAGAAGTTCCTCGGCTTTCTTCGCTCTGACAGGCGCGTTTCCGACGCCGCCGAGTCCGATCCTGGCATTGACGCATTTCTTCTTGCTCTCATCCAGGGTGATCAACACCGCCGCGGACGCAAGCGCATAATCTCCGTGTATCTGGGAGTACTTCGTAAAACAGACGCCGCTGTGGGGCGGCAAGGCAGGAATCTGGATCTCGGTGACCATCTCGCCGGGCTGGACCAGGGTCTCAAAGAAATCCACTGCGAATTCCTCGGCATCAACCACCCTCTCTTCGCCCTTGCCGGCTATCGTCACTTTTGCATCCAGCGCAATCAGCGGCGGTCCCGGATCCACGGCAGGATCCGCGTTGCACAGATCGCCGACAACGGTACCCCAGTTCCGGGTTTCGACGGAAGCGACATTCTCCTCCATCTCTGCCAGCACAGGGTACTTATCACGAATGATGGGTGATTTTTCCAGGGATCGGTGCGTAGTCAGGGCCCCGATTCTCAAGCCGCTCTTCTCATCGAATGTGATGTAATCCAGATCAGACAGGCCCTTGATGTCAATGATGTATTCGGGTGTGATCAGCCGGTGCTTCATTGCCGTATTCAAGGACTGACCGCCCGCGATGATCTTGTAGTCATCGTCTTTGTGTTGAGCAAGGAGCTCGAGAGCTTCCTCGACCGTCTTCGCAGGCAGGTACTCAAAATCGGTGACAATAGTCTTCATTTCAGATTGGACCCCCTTCTTTCTTTACAATTACGTTCTCTCTCCCACGGGACGGCAGAAAAGCAGCCGCGCCGCCTTTCACGAAGAGAAAGGAAGGATAAACCGCTCATTCAAATTCCCGGACTTGTTCCAGACCGGCCGCCGTGGCATCCCGACGGAATACCGCAAAATATCCTGGAAGCTCTTCCGTCAAACCAAGTCAGGCTACAGGCACTTGACTATGTTGGCCGCAGCAGGATACCCCATGCTCTTCAATGGACCGGTGAGCTTCGCGTTGTCCCCCCTGTAATGATCCTGGAAGCAAACATTGAAGTGCTTGCCTCGATAGAGAGGGCAATTGATGCAGGCTTTGCCCGAGATCGGACATTTCGTCTTGTTCTTCACATTTCTGGTTCTTACCATACCAAACCTCACTACCGCGACCGGCTGTACTGCGGCTAAGGGGCTATATGTTTAAACAATGGGTCTAATGTTCAAACAACGAGTCTACATTCCATTAAACGGAACGAGATTGTCAAGGGAAAAGGAGTCCCTTCCAGAACAGCATTCTGACCTTCGGAATCTTCAGAAAACAGCCTTTTCCGTTGTTACGCGACCGGACTCAATGAAATGCGGTCCTCTCTGCAGTCCGCTGTCATACGATATTGCATTTAGCCGGCGACCAGCAACAAACCAGTCGAAGCTCGCACATGCGGCCCTTCCCCGCTAAGGAATGGCTCTGCTGAACTTTCTTTTGCGGCCGTAAAACCTGCGAGGTATAGTTCGAGGCATCCGTCGCGGACGGCCTGGTTAATCCTCGACC
>JAAYAM010000110.1 GCA_012719355.1 Acidobacteriota bacterium | reverse complement strand
CCAGGAATGTGATGCCCCAGCGCACCGATTCGGCAAGCCAGCCTGCCGCAAGGCCCACTCCCAGGATTAGAACTAGTGACGACACCAGGAGAAGCGGATCCTGTCTCAGCTGGAGTATTGTCGAATAGCGGGTTTCGGGCATTTCCCGGAGGAACAGCCGCATGGGACGGATTTTGCGGACGACAAGCAGAGGAGGCAGAAGGAACAGCAGCGTAGTCAGGACGCCGATCGCCAGTCCCTGCAGAGCGGCTGCAGGCGCGAGCTCCAGTCTGGTCGGAAGATCCAGAAGTCCGGTCAGCAGTCTGGGAAGAAAGAGCTGGACAATGTAGCCGAGTCCTACTCCGATTATGCTCCCTGCGATTCCGAAGAGAAGCCCCTGCACAAGATAGATGCGGATGATCCGAGTTGACCGGCCGCCGATGCATTTCATGACGGCGATGCTGTCCAGTTTCTGCTGCAGGTAGGTGTACATTGTCGTGGAGATTCCGAGGCCGCCTATGAGCAATGCGAGAAGCCCCAGAAGACTGAGGAAATTGGTTGTTCTCTCGAGGCCACGTGACAGGCGGGGATTCGGATCACGGTAATCGATGATCCTGACTCGCCGTTGTATTCCCTTCTCAATGATCTCCCTTGAGCGGTCAAGGTTCACGTCTCGAGGCAGTCGGTAGAGAAATGATTCCGTTGCACGGCTGCCGAACTGAATGAGGTCTGCACGGTCGAGTCCCTGGCGGGAAATCAGAATGCGCGGCCCGATGTCGATCCCGAACGAAATGCGGTCCGGCTCCGACTTCAGCACCGCCGTTATGCGGAATTCCGCCGCTCCGATCCGGATCCTGTCTCCAACCGAGACGCCCGAACGTACAAGGAGATCGCGGCTAACCACAGTTCCGTCGGCTGCAAGAGCTCTGGTCAGGGAAAGCGAAGGATCGAGGTCGACCGATCCGTAAAAGGGGTACGTGCCGGGCTCTACCGCCCGCACATCCGAAAGGATCGGAGGCGCGTGGTCTCCTGCAGAAACCATCGAGAGTGTTTCAGTAGTTCGGGTCAGTTCGGCTCCTGTCAGAACCAGCGATTCCATGATTCGGAGTTCGTCCGGCTGTACGGGCACATTCATCCGCGCAGCCAGATCGGCTGCTATCAAATCCCGGGCCGATCTGGCGATCGAAACTTCAAGTGAGCGGCTGAATCCTTTCAATCCGGTGAGAGCTCCGACTCCGAGCGCGATTGCGGCAATCAGAAATACGAATCGCTTCATGGCGGGACGTGTTTCGCGCCATGCCATCCTGAGCTCAAACCTCATCCCGGATCTCCCTGTTGACTACTCTGCCGTCGAGCAGGCGTACGA
Source organism: Acidobacteriota bacterium (assembly GCA_012719355.1). Taxonomy (GTDB): domain Bacteria; phylum Acidobacteriota; class UBA6911; order UBA6911; family UBA6911; genus UBA6911. Next base: position 13,263 of record JAAYAM010000110.1, on the reverse strand, counting down.
CCCTGTCTGTAAGCCGGCTGAGGGCGGGGTCATGGGTCACGAGCACCAAAGTTGTTCCATGGCGTCGATTCAACGCCAGGAGCAGATCAAGGATCATTGCTCCGGTAGAGCTGTCGAGGTTTCCGGTTGGCTCATCTGCCAGCAGGATGGACGGATTGCATGCGAAAGCCCGGGCAATTGCCACCCGCTGCTGTTCTCCTCCGGATAACTGCGCCGGATAATGCCCAAGACGCTCGTCGAGCCTCACGGCTGACAGGAGTTCTCGAGCTCGCTCCTGTGCATCTCCGTGCCGCAGCAACTCCAGAGGAAGCATCACGTTTTCTTCCGCAGTCAGAGTCGGGATGAGGTTGTATGACTGGAAAACGAACCCGAGTTTTTTTCCGCGCAGGAGCGCCAGCTGATCTTCATCGAGCGCTGTGATTTCTTCTCCGTCAATCCGGATCGATCCGTGAGTCGGTGAATCGAAGCCTGCGAGCAGGCCGAGCAGTGTGCTCTTTCCGCTTCCTGACGGCCCTTCGATGGCGACAACTTCTCCTTTGCTTATCTTGAGATTGATCCCTTTCAGGATCTCCATCCGGTGACCGCCGGAACGGAAACTTTTGGACAGATCGGTGACTTCTATCATGATCCTCCTCAAAGCCGTTGCACCTATGCTTTATTCTAATGGTCACGCCGAAGGGCAGACAAGGTGACCTTGCCGTGCCTGCTATCCTGTGTAACTGGAGGATCGTTTTGAACCGGAATTTTACGGCGGTTTTCCTGATCGCGACTCTGATCGCTCTGAGCGCATGCGGGAGAACCAGAGAGAAGAGGGAGAAAACGGGTGAGGAGCACGCCCCAAGCTCTTCCGGGAACAGGGAAGCAGTGGATATGCGGCCGGTTCTGGTTGCATTCGGAGACAGCCTCACTGCGGGGGCAGGAGTCGATCCCGAGGATGCCTATCCTGCAAAGCTGCAGGAACGGATAGACAGAGCCGGGTATTCCTACCATGTGGTAAATGCCGGAGTGAGCGGCGAGACTTCGTCGCAGGGGCTTAACCGGCTTCCGGCCATTGTCGGATTGCGGCCGTCGATTGTGATCGTAGAATTCGGGGCCAATGACGGGCTGCGTGGAGTGCCCGTGGAAGCGATTCGCCACAATCTGGATGCGATTGTTGCAGGGCTTCAGACTCAGGGAATCAAGGTCATTCTTGCCGGTATGGAGTTGCCCCCGAATTACGGCCGGAAGTATACCGAAACATTCAGGGAGATTTTCAGGACTGTCGCCGAGGAACGCGGAGTTCCTCTGATCCCCTTTCTGCTCGAAGGGGTGGGCGGTCACGCCCGCCTTAACCAGGACGACGGGATTCACCCCACTGCCGAAGGACACGATATTGTGGCTGAAAACGTCTGGAAGATCCTGCGGCCGCTGCTTAGTCTCAATTGAAGCCGCTCTTTTCCATTAAGTGTTCTTAACGTTCTGCCTGGATCATAAGGAGCTCTAAATCATAGAGCTTGACTGGGAAGTCAATAGAGGACTACGATGGTCCTAACTTAACGGATCTCCTATGTCATTCATCCTGATCCGCGGCGGAGGCGACCTCGCCAGCGGCGTGGCCCTGCGCCTGCATCAATCCGGCCTGCCTGTCATGATCTGCGAGCTGCCGATGCCGCTTGCTTTGCGCCGACGCGTCTCTTTTGCCTCTGCCGTCTATTCGGGCTGCATGCAGATCGAGGGCTGTCATGCCTGCCGGGTTGACGATATTGACGATACTGCGCTGATAAACCGTATCCTTGCAAAAAAGACGATTCCGGTACTCATCGATCCGGATGGAGAGGCGATAAGGCTTTTCAATCCAAAGGTCGTAGTCGATGGACGCATGTTGCAAGTGCGCGTACACCCGCCCGACTCCGCTCTGCTCATCGGATTGGGTCCCGGGTTTATCGCCGGTGAAGATTGCGACGCAGTTATCGAGACGATGCGGGGAAGGGCGACCGGACGAGTGATATGGGCGGGTTCCGCCGAACCTCAAACCTGTGATACGGAAGAGGTGGCCGGACACCGGGAGGCGTGTTTGCTGCGCGCCCCGGCTGACGGGCTCGTCGAGAGCTGCGTCGATATCGGAGACCATGTGGGTCAGGGCCAGACCCTCGTGCAGATTGGTAGCCATTTTCTGTCGGCCGGTTTCAACGGTATCGTGCGCGGAATGATTCACTCGGGGCTGATGGTGAAAAGAGGCATGAAGATCGTTGAGATCGATCCCCGTGACGATCCCGGCGTGTGCGTCAAAGTTGCGGAAAGGTCCCTGGCAGTAGCAGAAGGCGTCCTGCAGGCCATCCGGTCAAGATGTGATCCTCTGGAGTTTGAGAGCAGAGTAGTAAGGCAGCAGACTCAACTGGTTTGAGAAACTCCCCAACTACAACTGACCGCGAAGCCCGCGTCGCCCTGCGCGGGTTTTGTATCATTCATTACAGGAGGAGCGCAATGCATCGGATCGGTGTGATCTCGGATACTCACCGGCTGGTCAGACCTGAGGCACTCGAAGCGCTGAAAGGGGTTAAACACATAATTCACGCCGGGGATATCGGGGAACCTTCTGTTATCGACGAACTGAGCAAAGTTGCGCCGGTTACCACCGTCCGTGGTAATGTTGATGTCGGCGACTGGGCGCGCCGCTACCCGCAGACTGCAGTTGTGAAGTCGGATGGCGTTTTGCTTTACGTCCTCCACGAACTGAACCGGCTCGACCTCGATCCTGGAGCGGCCGGGTTCTCGGCCGTGATTTATGGGCATTCGCACGCTCCTTCATTGGAGATGCGAAATGGTGTGCTCTATTTCAATCCAGGGAGCGCCGGGCCACGGCGGTTTGATCTGCCGGTTTCAATCGGATTCCTGAATATCAATGATCAGGAAGCTTCCGGGGAAATAGTCAGTCTCCTACGGTCTGATGTTTAATCGAAGAGAGATGCCATGCTGTCAAAACGGCATTCTTTCATGCTTTGTCTGTTCTGCTTCCTGCTATTCGGGAATGCGAAGTTCTCCCTTCAGGGAGCAGACAATGATATTCCAAACGCGGCGGTTCAGTATGGCTCTCCAAGGGAAGTCGCCAGGCTGCAGGACGAGAATATAGATGAATCGAGCGGTATCGCGGCGTCCATTCGTTACGAAGGTGCCTTCTGGACGCACAACGACTCCGGAGACTCCGCCCGCATTTTCCTGGTCGGCAAGGACGGCGAGACGCTGGCTACAGTCAATCTCAAAGGAGCGTCTAACCGGGACTGGGAGGACATTGCTTCATTCAAAATCGGGAATGAAGGGTACGTGCTGGTTGCGGATGTGGGGGACAACGACAAAAGCCGAGACGACTGCGTCCTGTACATTATTCGCGAACCTGTGGTCTCCGGAAAAGGTCTCACCCTGGACATTGAACCAGCGCGGATGATCAGGTTCAGTTATGAAGACGGCCCCCGGGATTGTGAAGCGGTCGGGATTGATGCCACGGAATCCACCATTTACCTCGTCAGCAAAGACCGCGATGAAAGCCAGATCTATTCAATGCCGCTTCCGCCGGAAAGCTCTACCTCGCCGGTAATCGCAAGGAGAATAGCTTCCATCTCACTACGGTATCCAAATGCCATGGATGTTTCTCCGGATGGTCGGCGGGCCGTCATCCTGACCTACGGCGACGCGTACGAGTTTTCACGCGCCGACGGCGAGACATGGGCGCAGGCGTTCTCACGCGCCCCGCTCCTGATCAAGGCACCGGTGCGGAAACAGGGCGAATCCATCTGCTACGGATCTGACGGCAGAACACTATATCTTACAAGCGAGAACAAGTCTCAGCCGTTGTGGGAAATTCCCGTGGTGAACAGCACCGAATGAGCCGCTGCACCGGGCGGTTTCCTGAGTTCAAGATTATCTCCGGCATCTCTGAATCCGTGATAGACTCGTGGACGGATTACCCTAACCATACGCGAAACGGGAGCTGCTATGGCCAGCAAGAACATGAGGGACAACTTCGTCAGCAAACCTGCCTATGAGGTGGTTCCGGCAATCGATGTCATAGGCCGCCTCCGGGCCATGACATTGATGAGCAACAGCCTCGTGCCGGGGTCGAACATGTATATTGAGGCCGGCTGGATTTTCAAAATGCCTGATCCCAATCCCAACATTTTCGAACACGTGCACGATTACGACGAGATCGTGATTCACCTCGGCACAGATCCCGAAGATCAGGAGGATCTTGGCGCGGAGATTGAATTCGTCGTCGACGGCGAGACTCTCACAATCAACAAGACATCGGCGGTGTACGTGCCGAAAGGAGTCAAACACGGGCCATTGACCTGGAAGAAATTTTGGCGCCCGCATCTTGAATGCACCATCATGATCGGGGCGGGATCGCTGGCGCAAGCCGATCCCGGCGGACACCAGAAAGTGATAGCGGATAAGTAGGAGAAGACGACTTTCCCATGGATTTCGATCTTTCGGAAGAACAGCGTCTTCTGCAGAAGAGCATCAGGGACTTTACACGCCAGGAAATTGAGCCTGCGGCGTCGGAGATCGACAGAAGCGGCAGGCTTCCTGATCATCTGATCAGGAAGATGGCCGACCTCAGGCTTTTCGGGATGACTCTGCCGGTTGAGTACGGAGGTTCCGGCGCCTGCGCTCTCGACTGCATGCTTGCCATCGAGCAGGTCGCTTATTCAGGCACCGGCGCATGGTGGCTTCTAGCCTTCAACAACAGCATACCCGAGTGCATTCTCAAGTTTGGAACCAGCGCGCAGAAAGAGAAGTACCTGCCTCGGGTTGTGAGAGGTGAGGCCTGCGCCAGCATTCAGTTTACCGAACCAGACACCGGTTCGGATCCGAAGGCCCTCGTCACGAGGGCCTCACGCCAGGGAGATTATTACCTGATAAACGGAGTAAAAAGGTTCAGCACCTTCGGAGCGAGAGACGGTTTTGCAATTCTCTATGCTAAGGACGACGACGGGAAATGCACTGCCTTTATCGCGGACAAGAACGTCAGCGGGTACGTGCCAGGCGCATCCTGTGAGTTGATGGGAGGCGGGGGGATCGAAGCCTGCGATGTGCATTACGAAGACTACCGGCTGCCGAAGGAGAATATGCTCGGCATGCCGGGTGGAGGCATGTCGATACTGCTGCCCTGGATCGCGGACGAGAAGATCCAGCAATGCGGAGCCTGCCTCGGAATTGCGTCAGCGGCTCTCGATGAAGCTGTGGCATATTCGAAGGGGAGGATCGTACGTAACGGCCGTCAGTCGGACATGCAGGGGATACGATGGATGCTGGCGGAAATGCGGTCGAAACTCAATGCCTCCAGATGGGTTGCGTACAGAGCCGCGTTCTTGAAGGACAGCAATGCGCCTGACTGGATGACGGAAGCGGCCATGGCCAAGATGTTCGTCATCCCCGCGACGATGGAAGTGGTTGAACTGTCGAGAAGAATTCACGGCCCATACGGATACACGAAGGAGTTCAAGATCGAACGGTTGTACCGGGCAATAGCAGGGGCATCGGCGATTGCGGTCAGTCTCGAGATCAACAGGTCGATCGCCGCCGCGTTGCTGGTGTGACCAGATGTGTACACTGATTTTTCACAATGCCCGGGTGATGTCGCTTGATCCGACAATTTCGGGCGCACGGCTGGTAGCGGTTAACGGCGACCGGATTCATGCTGTGGGCGGCGATGAACTGCTACCCCAGCTGAAAAGCCGTTCCACACAGCTGATCGACTGTGAAGGGAAGGTCGTGCTCCCCGGATTCGTCGATGCCCACTGTCATGTCCGCGCTTATGCCGAAAGCCTGGTTTCTCTGGACATCTCTCCCCAAAACAACATTCGGACTATTGGGGAAATCCAAAACAGAATCCTTGAAGCGTGCAACAGTAGAGCTCCGGGGACGTGGATAAAGGCGAATGGATACAGCGAATTTCATCTCGCCGAAAAGAGGCAACCCAACCGATACGATCTCGATGCCGTAGCGCCGCTTCATCCTGTAAGACTTACCCACCGGTCAGGGCATGTACATGTACTGAACAGCCTTGCACTGAAGCTGCTGAATATTACTGCCGCTACTGAAGAACCCCCCGGAAGCCTTATGGACAGGGACGTCGCGACGGGAGAACCCACTGGAGTACTGTTCGGTATGGGAGCTTTTCTGGCCAGGGCGATGCCGGCGGCCGATGATTCCATTACGGATCCTGGTTTGAGATTTGCAGGCGAGAGGCTTCTGTCTTTCGGCGTTACGTCCGTGCAGGACGCGGGCGCATGGAATGGTTCAGGCCGCTGGACAGGCTTTGAGTCGGCAAAAGGCCGTGGCCTGCTGCAACCCCGGCTTACCATGATGCTGGGCTGGAACGGCTTTTCCGAACTTCGGTCGGGATTATTTCGTTTCGAATCCGATTGCTCGGATCTGCGGCCCGGGGGAGTGAAACTGCTGGTCGGGCGGGTTTCGGGAAGCCTCCATCCCGAACAGTGGGAGCTGAATGAACGGGTCCTGGCAATCCATTCAGCGGGACTGCAGGCGATCATACATGCGATTGAACCGCCGGAGATTGAGGCCGCGGCTGCAGCCATTGCAGAGGCGCAGCGCAGCTCCCCGCGGCCTGATCCGCGGCATCGTATCGAACACTGCTCGGTCTGCCCGCCGGAACTGCGGAAACGCCTGGCGGCGCTGGGCATCACCATAGTGATGCAACCGTCCTTCCTGTACTACAGCGGCGATCGGTACCTTGAGACTGTGCCCGCGGATGAACTCGAGCATCTCTATGCCATACGCTCTTTACAGGAGGAGGGCCTGTCGATGGCCTTTGCTTCCGATTTTCCGGTTTCGGATCCTAATCCTCTTGTCGGGATCCGGGCGGCCGCAACAAGGATCAGCGAAGGCGGAAGAGAACTTCTCCCACGCGAGAAGACAACCGTGTCGGATGCAATCCGGCTGTACACGCTCGGATCGGCTGCGGCAGCCTTCGAGGAAAACATCAAAGGATCCATCACTCCAGGGAAGCTGGCGGATCTTGTCATTCTGAGTGACGATCCTCTTTCTCCTGACGCCGCCCGCAAAAATATACGGGTAGTGACGACGATTCTTGGAGGCAGAATCGTGTGGCAGGCTAATAGATGACTTTTCTTCGGATCAGGGATTGGAACTCCGGCTCCGAAAGACCGAGCAGTATTCGGTAGATGCGGCGGTTGTCGGCGCCCAGTCGTGGTGCAGGTTTCCACTCGTTCGGCTTTTCGTGCCAGGGCCACAGCGCCGATCTGTCAATAATGCCTTTGTCGTTGATAAAGAAATTGCGGGCCGCAAGCTGCCGGTCGTGCGCAAGGTCGGCGGCGTTCTGTACTATTCCTGCGCTGATGCCGGCCTTTTGAAGGCGGCGAATCACTGTCTCGGATTTGTGCCGAGCAGTCCAGCGCGCGATCAGAGAATCGGGTATAGCACGATTCTCCTCTTTGCCCCACAGGGCAAAAGGCCGCCCGGATTTCAATTCCTCCATGCCGCAAATCTCACACAGCCTCTGCCACTGATGTTCCGTTGCAACGTCGATGACGCACCAGCGGTCATTTCCGCTGCATGGATAGCAACCGCAGAAAGCTTCGGCGCCGCCGTCGCGATTCGAAGCCCCAAAACCGGTAAGGCTGCATAGCGATTCATAGGCGGAGAGATCGATATGGCATCCACTGCCGGTCAGATCCCTTGCGTGCAGCGCCGCCAGAACGGATAGGGCCGCGTAGAGTCCCGCCACCACGTCGGCAAACGAATTCGCGATGTCGGCCGGCATTTCTATACCGCGTGATGCCGAAACCATAATTCCGGACAAGGCGTGAAAGGTCGGCGCAAAGCCGACGAAATCTCTCCACGGCCCGGTTTGACCCATCGCGGAAATGCTCGCCATGATCAGATCGGGTTTCACTCCGGCCAGTCGCTCGTACGACAAGCCCCAGTTTGTCATGACCCGCGGGGAGAAGTTCTCAATCACGATATCGCTGACAGATACGAGTCTCAGGAAGATCTCCCTGGCCTCAGGATGGTCCAGATCGAGGCAAATGCTCCTCTTGTTCCTGTTCCATGCCTTGAAATAAGGAGTACTGTTGTGCTCGGCGCCATGCGCGGTCTTCCTGCTCTGCACCTTGACGACTTCCGCGCCGAAATCACCCAGAAGCCGTGTCGCATATGGTCCGGAAAGCATTCGGGTAAGATCGATCACGCGGATGCCGTTCAGGACTCTCGTACTCGGAATTTCTGAACCTGACAGCAAGGGGGCGCTTACTGGTGCTGCCGACGGCGAGCGGCGGAACCGGAAGGGGAATCCTGACTTGGTTGAAAAGAAGCGCGCTTTCAGTTGAGGGCTTTGGAGGACTTCACTGCGCGCGACAACCGGAGCCCATGCAAGCCGCATCGCCTGCCCGAGTTCGAAGAGCTCATGCCTGGTATGGCCGGCCGTCCAGGCTGAAACGACATTGATCACGTGGTCACGGTGTTCTTCGCGATATGCCGGCTTTTGCCATCTGGCTTCCGTCAGGTCTGCGGCTCTACCGTCGGCATGGAGCAGATCGACAAGCGTCTCCCAGTCTCTGAAAAGCGTCATATGAACGAAGCCGTCCCTGCAGGGGAGGACGGTGAATGCTCTGTTTGCGTCCTGTTCTCCGGTTCCGGCGATCAGTCCTGTTGAGAAGTAATCGATCATTACGGGATCGAGCGCTGAACAGACTGCCTCCTGGATGGATAAATCGACGGCGGACCCTTTCCCGGTTTTTCGTCGTCTTCGCAGTGCGAGGAGTGCGGCGACGGCTCCGAAGAGAGATGCGGTGGAAGACGACTGACGCGGAAAGAGCATTGCGGGAGGGCCTGTCCGTCTCCGGGTGAGGTACATCTGCCCGCCGAAAGCGGCGGCGACTGAATCGGAGCTGCGATAGTCGCGCTTGGGGCCCGACCGGCCGAATCCGGTTATCGTCAGATGAATGATCTCCGGGTTCACCGAGAGTATCTCAGCATGGTTCAATCCGAGTGCGGCCATGCGGTCGTGAGAGAGGCTCTCGACAAGCATGTCGTTTTTCTCGAGCAGATCGCAGAAGAACCGCTTCCACCTGCGGGTCTGACGTTTCGGGGCCGTTATCGCCGTCACTGTTGCACCGAGTGCGGCAAGCAGCTGTGAACAGAAGCTCTCCTGCTCGTCGGCGAGATCGAGTACCGCGATGTCCTTCAGCAGTGCTGTGCTTATCTCTTGATCCTGGTTCAAGCCCGAATCCTTCTTTCAAATAGCGCCAATCTCTTTGCCGTATAATGGGGCGATTCTACATCAAGCAGTCACGGATTGTTTCAAAGGAGAGAAAGATGAATCTGAAGGAATACGCCGACTTTGCGAACGAAAACAGATCCTGCTTTTTGGCAACCACAGAAGGGGACCAGCCCAGGGTGAGATGCCTGAACATGTGGTTTGCCGATGAGACCGGATTCTATTTCCAGGCCCAGACGGTCAAGGCTCTGTGCCGGCAATTGCAGAAGAATCCGAAGATAGAAGTGTGCTTTGCCGCGAAGGATTTCAGCCGGATCATGAGGGTCGCCGGCGAGGTCAAGTTCATTGACGACCTTGCCATGAGAAAAAAGTGCATCGAGGATCGGCCTTTCGTTAAGAACTTCGGAATCACTGAGCCGGATAATCCTCTGCTCGCGGTATTCCACCTGCACACTGGAGAGGCCTACTTCTGGACTTTTGCCGACAGCATGAAAGAAGACAAGATTCCGAGAGTGAAGTTTTAGATACAGGCCGGGCTGGAACACAGGAGGGACGGCCGACCGGAGACACATGAAAGGTCGGCGTCCCCGCCATGCAGAAGCCCATTGGGTCCGAAGCCTTACACCACGCTCTGGGTCCTGCCTTGTGCGCGCGCCATCAGGAAAGCCTCGATGTTGAAGGTGGCGCCGTGCGCAAGGAGCGGCTGCCCTCCCGCCGCATAGATGATCTGCCCGGTTACGAAGTCTGAAAGCTGCGAAGCGAGGAAGAGCGCAGGCCCCGCAATGTCTTCCGGCCTGCCGATCCTTTCAAGCGGCACTTCTTTTTTCGCAATGGCGCTGAAGAGCGCCTCCCTTTCAGGGCCCGCCGGTACCAGCGCGTTCCAGAACGTGGTGTCGACCGGGCCGGGAACAATCGCATTCACATAGATGTTTTGTGGCGCAAGTTCGAATGCGAGGTTGATTGTCAGTCCCAGTATCCCTGCCTTTGCCGTGTGATAGTGAAGCACTGAGACACACGGACTGACCGCACCCATGGAAGAGATGAAGATAATCTTCCCGTAATTATTCCTCTTCATGACCGGCAGGACCGACATGGTTACCAGGAAGGGGCCCGTCAGATTCAGATCGACGACCCGGTCCCATTCCTCTGAAGTAATATTGTCGGAATTGCCTCTTCCCGCTGTTCCGGGTACTCCGCCCGCGTTATTGACGAGGATGTCGATCTTACCGAATTCCTTGACGGCGGCTTGCGTCATGTTTTCGACTTCGTCACTGTTGGTGATATCGGCCTTCACGGCGATGGCCCTGCGGCCGAGAGACCTGATTTCACCGGCCACCCTTTCCGCGGCATCAAGGCTCAGATCATTGATTATGAGATCGCATCCCTCTTCGGCGAATCTGCGCGCTATGCCTCTTCCCATGCCGTTCGCGCTGCCGGTGACGAGAGCCACTTTTCCGTTAAGCAGCATTACGCCTCCAATCGTTTTCAGATTCAAGCTTCAGGTTTTCGAATTTCCCGTTGTGAATCCGGACGGGAAACAATTCTCAAGATGCAGATGGAGAAGTCAACGCGGCACAGTATACCTGAAGACGCAAAGTCCAACTCGCGATTTTTCAGGGCAGTTGCCCGAAGATCCAGTGGCGGGCATAAGGATCTTGAGTATCGCCGAAAAATTGAGTAGCGTATGACCATCCGTTGGTAACGCTTTTGAGGAAACGGGCTGCCTGACTTCCATAGCCCGAAACAGTCTGTCGAATTAGAAGGAGCATGAAGAGTTTCCGGTAAGGTCGCCTCTACGCAGGAATCAATCGGTCCGGTATACAGGGGAGTTCTGTCCCGGTTGATCCATGAAACGTAACGTGTGCGATCACGACAAACCAACTCTGAAGGGAGGCTCACCCATGGCTGCTGAATACCGGGTACTGATCAATGGAGAGTTGTGTGAATCGGCGACTAGAGAGACGATGGATGTTATCAATCCTGCAAATGGAAGAATCGTGGGCCAGGCTCCAAAATGCACCGAGCTGGAGGTTGACAGAGCGGCTGAGGCTGCATGGAAGGCGGCGCCGGGCTGGGCGGAGACGTCTCCCACAGAGCGTGCTGAGATCTTCTTCAGGATGGCGAATCTTCTGCGTAAACACCGCCAGGAGTGGGCCAGACTGGAGACGATGCAGTACGGCGGACCTATTTTCAAAACCCTGAATTTCGACATGCGCTTCGATGCCGAGCATTTTGAATTCATGGCAGGCGTTGGAAGAGCTGTTACCGGTGCGACTCTCCCGGTCGGTCCTCAGGCCATGTCAATGACGATACGACAGCCGCTTGGAGTCGTCGGGTTGATCACCCCCTGGAATTTTCCTCTGGTGACCGCGATATCAAAAATCACGCCCGCATTGATGATGGGAAACACAGCAGTCGTGAAGCCGCCCTCGTGTGCTCCCCTGACGGTCTTGAAGCTGGGCGAACTTGCAGTCGAGGCGGGATTCCCTCCTGGAGTGCTCAACATCGTGACGGGTCTGGGTTCTTCAGTCGGTGAGGCCCTGGTCAGGCATCCGTACGTTTCCAAGATCAATTTCACGGGGGATTCCGAGACGGGAAAGAGAATTCTCGCCCTGGCCAGCGCCGCGGTGAAGCCGGTGGCTTGTGAACTGGGAGGGAAGAACGCATTCATAGTGCTTCCCGATGCCGATATGGAGCCGACCATAGAAGGCGCCATCTGGGGCGGTTTCTTCAATTCGGGACAGAACTGCGGCGCGTCAAGCAGGTATCTGATACACGAATCGGTTTATGACCAGTTCGTGGAGAAGTTTGTGGCAGCCGCAAGAATGCTTCGCGTCGGGGATCCTTCGAATCCGGAGACCATGATCGGACCGGTGGCTTACAAAGGACACCGGGACAACATCGAGCGGTTCGTTGAGCGGGCGAAGGAGTCGGGAGCACGACTCCTGCTTGGCGGCGAACGTCCGAACACGCCCGAGACAAGAGACGGCTATTTCGTCGCACCCACGATATTTGGCGACTGCGATCCCAAATCCGAACTTATGCAGGAGGAGGTGTTCGGCCCCGTCGTCGGGCTGACTAAGTTCAGGACTCCTGAAGAGGCGGTGCAGATCGCCAATGATTCCCGTTTCGGCCTGTGCGCCTCCATCTGGACCAGGGATATCCGGCAGGGGCTGGTGATGGCAAAGCAGCTGAAGGTGGGAACAGTCTGGTTGAACCAGCACCTGTCGATCGTGTTCGAGTGCCCCTGGGGTGGTTGCAAAGAATCTGGACACAGCAAAGAAAATTCGATCATGGTTTTGGATGAGTACAGCATGATGAAAAATGTCTGGATCGATCTGGTGGGAACCCCGTCGACGCCGTGGCAGGGTCGGTTCCAGGGCGGCAACCGACTTGATGCTTTGTGAAAACTAGTTGAGTGAAGTAATCTAGGGGCAGTGGAACATCAGAAAATTGGATAAAAGGCCCGTGTCGAAAGAACAGGGGAAGTTACTGGATCTCCAGGAAGCGGTGAGCCGCTACGTAAAGCCCGGGATGAAGCTGCATCTGGCGGGAGGAATCGGCGGGCCCAGCGCAGCCGTATGCGAAATCATCCGGCAATACCAGGGGAGGAATCCAGATTTCACTCTGATCCAGAGCACCGTCACCGGACACGCACTCAATCTCGTGCATACGAAATTAGTTAGTAAGCTTGTCTGTTCCGTATGCGCTAACATTGCTGCATCAGGGCGCCCGAGCAGGGTAATTCAGGCAGCGCTCGAGCGCGGCCTGCTCACGATCGAGAACTGGACGCTGAACTCTCTCCAGCAGCGGCTCATGGCCGGCGCCTCAGGCGTTCCTTTCATGCCGACGAGGTCTGTTACGGGAAGCAGCATCGCGGCGGAGAATGAGGAGGCATTTAAGACGGTCGACGATCCTTTCGGGTCTGGAGAGCGGATCGGGCTGGTGGCTGCCCTTGTGCCTGACATCTCAATCATCCACGGTTGTGTCGCAGACGCCGACGGCAATACGATTCTCTGCGCGCCCTG
>JAAYAM010000109.1 GCA_012719355.1 Acidobacteriota bacterium | reverse complement strand
CTAGAGTACCCGGCGTGCGGATCAACGGCAAATCCGCGCGTTTCATCGATTGGGAGGCACGAAAGAACATGAGAACATTCATCAACACAATACTGACCCTATGCCTGCTGCAACTCTTTGCGGGAGGCGATCTGTACGCCCAGTTCGGCCGCCGTATCGGGAAAGCCATCAAGAAGAAAGCGGAAGATGTCGTGATCCGCAAAGCGGAAGAGAAAACCGAGGAAACCGTCGAGCAAGCCACCGACCCGGATACCTACAAGGACGAGGAAGAGGAAGAAGAGGAGGAGGAAGAAGGCGAGTCGGAGAAGGGTGGCGCAACCAGGAAGACCGCTGGGAAGAAGACAGCCGGCGCCGCAGCCCCAAAAAGCGTCGAAATGGTGTATGCCAAATCCGACTTCGTGCCGGGTGACGAAATCTTCTTCGACGATGACCTCGGCAATGAACAGATGGGCGAATTCCCGTCACAGTGGGATCTGCTGGAAGGGAGTGCCGAGGTGGCGGAGGTTGCCGGGATTAGGTGTATCAGTACCGAACCCGGCGGATTCATCGCCCCCCTCATGAAGGATATGAACAACTATTTGCCCGACGTGTTTACCCTGGAATTTGATTTCTGGGTAAATGACAGCAACGGCAAAATGGACCAGGAGTACGAACTGATATTCTACGACGGAGGGAAACGGTCTGAGTTCATGCACCTGCGCTTCGCCAATCCTTCGAACCGCAAAGGTTCGATGAGATGGGTGTATAAGACTCCTTCAAATGAAACCAGAAGGGGCGAGGGAGCGTTTCAAATCAACGATAACTCCTGGCACCACTTTGCCGTTTCTTTCAACAAGCGGGCGTTCAAAGCATACATAAACGGGATCAGAATAGTTAATGTCCCCAATATGGCTGCTCCCAAGGCTCTGGCTCTTTATCAGAGCATCTGGGGCGGAATAACCCCCGGAACCACTGCTATCACGCATGTCCGACTCGCCAAGGGCGCGGTCCCGCTATATGACCGAATGATGAACGATGGAAAATTCATCACCTACGGCATCACTTTTGACGTGGGTAAGAGCATCATCCGGCCGGAATCGATGGGCGAAATCAACCGTATCGTCAAGCTTATGACCGAAAACCCCGACCTGAAATTCAGCGTGGAAGGCCATACCGATTCAACCGGCAGTGCCGAATTGAATCAAACCCTCTCGGATGGCCGCTCCAAAGCCGTGGTCGATAAGCTGGTCGCGATGGGGATTGCAGCCGAGCGGCTGAAAGCCGCCGGCAAAGGCCAAAGTAGCCCCATCGCAGATAATGCAACTGACGAAGGCCGGGCAAAGAACCGCCGGGTCGAGTTTGTAAAGATCAACTAACCCGTGATTATCCATGAGGCATTATGAAACAAAGGGCAATTGCTGTCGGACTAGGGTTGCTGCTGTGCGCCGGTTTGTTCGCCGGATGCAGCGGGAAGAATGATACCGGATCCGCTGGAGTCGATTCATCTGCCGGCGTTTCCAACCAGGATACAGTCAACGCAGCATACGAGAATCTTCTGAGCATCGCGGATGTAGAGTCCGCTTCAGGACTCTCAGGATTGACCGCAAAGATTGAGTTGAATGCGCTGAAGTTCCTGGATGGCGAGGGCACGATCGTTTATGAGGCGCGATTCTATGATGCCTCCTTCTATGAGAAAGAGGTCGGCGGCAACAGGAAGTATTACAGCGATGTTGAAAACGTAGGAGACAGAGCCGCCATCTGCATACCCGATTCCCCCTATCGCCTGACGTTTGTAAAGGGGGGCAGGAGCGTGATGACGCAGGTACTGGCGAGAAGTGAACAAGGGAAATACGTGATGGGAGAGGAGCAACTGATCTCACTGGCGAAAATCATAGCGTCAAGAATTCCGGGTTGATCTTGCGTGTCGGATGCGGCAGCTCCGCCTGGCGCGTGGTGCTGCCGAGTTGTGGTGCGCCGCAACCTGGATTCAGACAACAGGAGCCGTGATCTGCGATGCGACGAAAGAAGCCGAGCCTGACAGCAGCAGCATTCATCTTGATGTTCGCCGTCCCTTGTCTGCCGGAACAGTTATCTGTACCGAGCTCTTACACCCTTACTCTAGTCACCAGGCTGACTGAGGTGAGCATGTTCAGCGGCCGCGAGTCAAATCTCAGAATCTATCGCAGAGGTTCAAAAGAACTGGTCGAACTGAGGATTGATCCGTGGCCGGCCAATGAGAAGGGCATCCATTTCAAGTACCTGTTCGATTTCGAGTCGCACAAGGCCTACACACATGACCTGGTCAACAACACATGTTCCTGGATGCTCTATGTTTCTGAACGTGCGCCCGTCGCATATGATCCGATCACCAGCATCGATGCTCAGGCAAGGGCTGAGATGGCCAGGGCAAAGGAGCATTCAGCGGGAACAGAAGAGGTTCACGGAATCGCCGCAACTGTTATCGAGACTGATTCACCGGAAGGAGCCATCAGGACCTGGATCGCACAGAAAGAAAATTACCCGGTGAAAATGGCTATCAGGAATAACGGCGGAGTGCTCACTACACTGATGGAAGTCACTCAGGTGGATTTCAATCCGCCGGCTGCTTCGCTGTTTGTTCCTCCGGTCGGATGCAGTACGCAAGCGCAGGGTGAATGGAGCGATACCGGTATGAAGGCGCACGCCGACGCCCTTGTAAGTGTACAGGTTTCTGCATCCGGATCGAACCAGACCGCCTTGCAGCAACCCACAGCCAATGCGGACGAGATGATCGACATCATGGATGTAACAACACCATCGAAAGCCACATGTTCCGTTCTGTTTCGGGTTGTCCGGGCAGATACGATGGAACCGGTTCCAGATGGTCTCCAAATATTACTTGATGATCGTGACGTGAGCTCGGAATACAGATCCGGAGTCCTGCGCATAAGCAATGCGCCCGAGAACTTCTCCCTGCGGGTGGACTCGAACGACGGAAACGGCTGGTCGAGCGACCTTTCCCGTCAATGCTATCGGCCCGAGACGGTCCTGCTGCTGAGTGTTTCTCCTGATCTCTTCGAGACTCGCTGGTATTGGGTAAAATCCGGCAAATACGCCGCAGCTGAAGAGTAACCTGAGAATCAACTGTGCAGATCCGGCCAAAAGATATATGTTATAGAGACAAAAGTTTCCACATACACCAGCAGAGAAGGAGGGTTTTATGGCAGCATGCCCAAAGTGCGGCGCCGCTGTTTCACAAGGCAGCGCCTTTTGCAGTGCCTGCGGATCTTCCGTAGCGTCCGCCATTCCCCCGGCTCCAGGGGGCTCGGCCGATACTGCTGCAGCGTCAGGAGTGACTTCCAATGTGGCAGCAGTTCTGTGTTATGTCCTTGGCTTTATAACCGGGATCGTGTTCCTGGTAATGGAGCCCTACAAGAGAGACAAATTCGTCCGATTCCACGCATTTCAGTCGATCTTTTTTTCCATCGTCGTGGTTATTTTTAATATCGTCTGGAGTAATCTTTTCCGGGCCGTGCTGTTTCCTGCGGGCTTCCTCTGGACTATTTTCAGTCTTGTCGGCGCCCTCATCTACCTGGCGATCTTCGTGTTCTGGCTTTTCCTGATGTACAAAGCCTACAGCAACGAGACTTTCATGATTCCGGTGATAGGCGAGATGGCCGCCAAACAGGCCGCCAAACAGGATATCTGATCAGGCGCACGACCGCGAACGGTGTCAGACATGCGAAAACGGCGACTACTCGGACGCACATCGGTATGTATCGTTCTGATTTCGGCCTTCTTCTGCTCCTGCACGAGGAACGAGAGCCGGCTGCAACAGCTGGAAGATAAGGAGGACATCCGGCGGCTGATCACGGAATACGGCCATACGCTCGACAGCCGTGATTTTGCGGCCTTTTCCAGCCTGTTTGCCGAAGACGGCGAATGGATCGGGGGGGTCGGACGGGCCAGGGGGCCGGACGCCATACGCGCGTTGATGGATAAAGCGATCGGAACCGGAGAAGCGGCTGCGAACCTGCATCTTTTCACAAACGAGATGATCGATGTGAAGGGAGATCGGGCGACAGGAATCACGAAATGGATATTTGTGATCCAGGGCGAAGCCGATCGTCCACAGCCGGTTTTTATCGGCCGCTACATAGACGACTTCGTACGTGAGAACGGCTCCTGGAAGTTCCTGAAGAGGGCGGTTCACTCCGACATTCCGTCCGATAGCGACATCTCATCGCGCAAAGATCAATAACCTTGCCGCCCGTCGGCGGGCGGTTGTCCGGCCAGATTGCGATATGCCGAAGGTGTAAGGCCGGTAACGTCTTTGAATATCTTGGCGAAGCTGCCGCTATACTCCATACCGCAGGCGCTGAATGCTTCGCTTACCGAGAGGTTTTTGTCGCACAGCAGACTCTTGAGCTTGTTCACTCTGACATTCCGATGATATTTGTACGGCGTCATACCGGTATGCTTTTTGAACAGCCGGACGAAATAGTACGGACTCAGGTTTGCTGCGCCGGCCACCGTGCGCGTGTCGTATCTCTCTGCCCAATGATTGTCCATATACTCTTTGGCTTTTTCGATGCAGCGGTTGCCTTTGTATATCCGGGTCGGGAGAAATACGGCGATTAAATGAGACGCGTTCCCGCCGGGAGTCAGGACGGGAAAACAAAGGATCTCCATATACGCGGATTGGATACGGCAGTCGAACCTTCTGACCTGGTACCAGGCGGCAGAATCCTCCAGCAATACCTTGAACTCGGGAGTCAGTACGATTTCGCCTTCGAACATCCGGCTGACGTACGGGCCAAGACCGGGGTTCTCCCGAACGTTGTACTTGCCAATGATGTCCGACGGATTTGAGATATTGTGGATTTGCAACCATGCCCGATTCGCAAAGGCGACAAAGCCGTCCGGTCTGAATACCTCAATCGGTATCGGAAACATATCGGCCACCTGAAAAAGCATTTCCTCGTTTCCCGAGAAAGGCTGGAAAGTGGAAACAACCGGGTTGCCCGCCATGCACTTCGATCTCTTCATCCTACTCCTCCAGCATTGGGCCACGTGATGAGCCCTGACAACTGCCGGTAATTGCCTGATATTCGCTTTCTCTCGCAACGGACAGCGTAGTATAGTGCCAGGGGTATAGAGACGGATAACCCAATTTTATGACAACGGTTTGGACGTTTTCGCATCAGCGATGCTTCGGGCGCTCGTTTCTTGATTCCTATCCGGATCGTGTGGTAGAGTCGAATCTTCATCGTCGGCGATATTGCGCTTCCCCTGACCCCCGGCTTTCGCCATGGTGCCGCGGTGCACTTTTTCTTCTGTACGAAAGCGGCTATGCGTTCTTATTCAGGGATGTCTCACATGGATCGGGTAAACCGTACCGGCACAGAATTCGAATCGCTGTGGAACAAACTGGAAAGCCTG
>JAAYAM010000108.1 GCA_012719355.1 Acidobacteriota bacterium | reverse complement strand
GCACCGCAGACCGCGTGGTCGAAGCGCTGTTCTCCCGAGACACGCAACCCCCTTCCGACCTGATTCACGTCTCATGTACCGGTTACGTTTCCCCCAGTCCCATACAGCGCCTGATCGAACGGAAAGGGTGGAACCGCAGCACACGCGCCGTGCAGGTGTACCACATGGGCTGTTATGCAGCGCTCCCGGCGCTGCGCATCGCAGCCGGGCTCGTGGATTACGGCGGCGCCAGGGCCGAGATTGTCCATACGGAACTGTGCACCCTGCACTTCAATCCCGCCGACCATTCGCCCGTGCAACTCATCATCCAGACCCTGTTTGCTGACGGACACATTCGCTACGCTGTCGTGCCCGACGAGGCGAGGAACGACGATGACGGCGCATTTGAGATCGTGGCGCTACAGGAAGAAGTTGTGCCCGATTCGCTCGACGACATGACATGGACGGTGTCGGAATGGGGATTCCAGATGACGCTGTCGCGCGATGTGCCGGGCAAGATCGCCGACGCACTCCCGCGTTTCCTTGTGGAACTCTTTTCGAAAGCAGAAATGAAGTACTCCGACGAGGCAGACGAGGCCGTCTTTGCGATTCATCCGGGAGGTCCGCGCATTCTGGATTCGGTACAGGAACTGCTGGGTCTCAAGGAAATTCAACTTCGGTTGAGCCGCACGATTCTCTTCGAGAGGGGGAACATGTCTTCCGCCACACTGCCGCACATCTGGATGGCAGCCGCTGCCGATGCTTCAGTGAAGCCGGGATCAATCATAGTGAGCCTGGCCTTCGGTCCCGGGCTGACGATCGCCGGAGCGATTTTTCGCAAATGCTGAGACAGTACTGGCCTGCATTCCCATTTCTTCTTCAGATGCTGTGCATGGCGGCCGACGAATTCTGGTTTCATAGGAAGCGGGGATTGCCCCGCTGGGAGCGAATCGGACACCCGCTCGATACTCTCACTGTTGTCGTGTGCCTGGTCTGGATGCTGTCGGTCGAACCGGGAACACTGACAAGAGGCGTGTATATTGCGCTTGCCGTTTTTTCCTGCCTCTTTGTCACCAAGGATGAACCTGTACACCGGCGGTATTGCAGTGCAGCCGAACAGTGGCTGCACGCAATCCTGTTTCTCCTTCACCCGGTGGTACTGGCCGGCGCCGCGTTCCTCTGGCTGGAGAGCTCTTTCCTCGCACTGGTATGCTGTCTGATGGTCTGCTTCGCAGTTTACCAGTTCATATTCTGGAATATCGTATGGCCCAGAAACAAAAGTCCTTTTCGATAAACAACGACATCTACCTGCACTATGGAGACCGCTGGTACACCGCCAAAGATGATCCTGTGGCCCTGCTGAGGTCGGAGGCGCGGACACGCAACAACTGGATCATTTCTGAGATCGCCGCGAGATTTCCCGGTGGGGAGGCGCGAGTTCTGGACATCGGCTGCGGCGCCGGCTTTCTCGCGAACGAACTTGCCCTGCGAAATTACCAGGTAACCGGCGTAGATTCGTCGCAACCGGCATTGGACGTGGCGCGCCGGCACGATACGACCGGCACGGTGGATTACAGGTACGGTGATGCCT
>JAAYAM010000107.1 GCA_012719355.1 Acidobacteriota bacterium | reverse complement strand
CTTATCCGCCCGACGGTATCAGCCTTGCTCCGATGCTCACCGGAAAAAGCGCTTCCGTGCCGCGCAAGCTCTTCTGGCGTTACAAATTCAACGGACAGAGGGCAGTCCGCGACGGTGACATGAAGTGGCTCAAGATCAGAGAAAATACCTTTCTCTTCAATCTCGTGGACGACCCGCTCGAAAGAGCAAACCTGAAGAACAAGCTGCCGGACGTCTATAAGAAGCTTGAAGCGGAGTACGAGGCCTGGAACGTAACGATGCTTCCTGAGGATCCGGAAGCAGGTTCAGCCGGATTCACCGCCGATCAGTTGCCGGACCACTACGGCAACAGTTACTGACATGGTGGATCTGCGCGTCGGGTTCCCGGTGTCCGGGGTCGAAACCTGGGTATTTCTCCCTCCTCTTGTGGCTTTTGCGGTCTCTTTTCTGGCATCGATGGGCGGAGTGTCGGGCGCATTTCTGCTTTTGCCGTTTCAAGTCAGCTGTCTGCATTTCACGACTCCGTCAGTCAGTGCCACCAACTTCGTCTACAATATTCTTGCGGTTCCCAGCGGCGTATACCGTTATATCCGGGAGGGGAGAATGTCCTGGCCCCTGGCCTGGGTCATAAGCGCCGGCACTCTCCCCGGAGTCTTTTTCGGCTATTTCCTCAGGGTCCGCTTTCTCCCCGACCCTGCCGCATTCCGGCTTTTTGCGGGGTGCGTCCTCCTGTACGTGGGTTCGCGCCTGCTGCTCGACGCGTTCGCGAAACGCCCATTGGACAAGACTCAAAACTCGCGGTTCACATGCATTCCACTCAAAGCCAGAGTGAAAACCCTTTCGTACTCGTCAAAATCGGTCGAGTACGAATTTTGCGGCCGGAGGTTTTCGTTCGGAGTTCCCGCGATGTTCACGATGGCGTTTGTCGTTGGAGTCATCGGGGGTACGTACGGGATAGGGGGCGGCTCGATAATAGCACCCTTGTGCGTCTCATTCTTTTCCCTCCCGGTCTACACGGTTGCGGGTGCCGCACTTCTGGGAACTTTTCTCACTTCAATCGCAGGGGTTTTCTTTTACAGCGTCATTCCAGCCTCGGCAGGTGTTTCTACGCTGCCGGACTGGCCTCTGGGGATTCTCTTCGGACTTGGAGGCATTCTGGGAGTGTATTGCGGGGCTCGTCTTCAGAGATTCGTTCCACCGCGGATCATTAAAACCTTGTTGGGTCTCATGGTCCTTGGGCTGGCACTCAGTTATATCGCGGGATACTTCAGGATTTGAGCCGTTCAAGCTCTGCTTTCGATCTCCGGATCACGTGGACGGAAGAAGGTCTGAACGAAGCCGACACCTGCGTTCCTTCCGAGAGTCTCAAATCAGAAAACGCCTCGCGGGTCACAAGCGCGGTCAAATGGAATCCGCAGTCAAGGCTCACCTTGACGAATGGTCCGCTCGAATAAATGTGCGTGACCGTTCCGGAAAACCTGTTTGTGTTTCCCGCCCCGGCTGCATCAGGATTGTCGATCGTCACGTTTTCCGGCCGGATACAGCATTCGATGATTTCGTCCGGCTGAGCGTCTCCCGCGGAATGCAGCACTCGTCCGGAGACCGCAACACTCAAGCCGTCTCGCTCCCTGCTTATGACTCTCCCTTCCAGGATGTTCTCCATGCCGACGAATCTGGCCACGAACTGATTTGAAGGGCGGCTCATTACCTGTGAGGGGGTACCGGTCTGAACTACTCTCCCTTCGTTGAGAACAAGTATGCGGCTCGACATGCTCAAGGCTTCGGATTCGAGGTGGGTCACCATGATTGTAGTTGTTTTGGTCTCCCTGACCATTGCTTCGAGGTCGTGCATGAGAGAATGCCGGGTGGGCGGATCGAGAGCGGAGAAAGGCTCATCGAGCAGAAGGATCTCCGGTTCGACCGCAAACGCCCGCGCAAGACTTATTCGCTGGGATTCGCCTCCAGAGAGCTTTCTGGCGGAGCGTTGTGCGAGATGCTCACAGTGGAAGCACTTGAGATACTTCGCAACACGATCCCTGGTTTCGTTTCTGGAGAGTCCTCTGATCCTGAGGCCTGAGGCAACATTCTTGTAGACAGTTGTATCGAAAAGCAGCGGCTCCTGAAAGACCATCGAAATCCTCCTACGGAACCGGAAAACTGCATCGTGGGATACAAGCACATTTCCGCGGTAGGATATATGGCCTGCCGACGGCCTCAGTAAACATGCGAGCGTTAGAAGGAGAGTCGATTTTCCACTGCCGTTGGGGCCGACGACCGACAGGACCTCGCTTTCGTGGAGAGCAAATGACGGCAGTTCGAGAACCGCTACTCCTCCGAGTTCAACCCTGATATCCTCGGCCGCCAACAGGACTTCAGGAACGCTCACCGTGGCCGCTCCCGCTGTTGGATCATAGTGAACAGGTAATTTACGGAAAATACCAGCAGGAGAAGGATAATCGAGAGGGCGAACGCTACGTCGAAATTGCCTCTTCCGGTCTCCATCACTGTCGCGGTTGTAAGAACTCTCGAGTATCCTCTTATATTGCCGCCAACCATGATGGAGGCGCCTATTTCAGAGATGACCCCGCCGAAACCAGCCATGACCGCAGCCATGAAAGGAAGCCGGGCTTCACGGATCATGATCCAGACCATCTGCCAGCGGGTGGCGCCGAGCGAGAGTATCTGCAGCCTCAGCTTTGGAGGCAGATTCTGCAGCGCAGCCACAGACAGCCCCATGACGATAGGGGTGGCGATTATCACCTGAGCTATGATCATCGCCGAGGGT
Organism: Acidobacteriota bacterium; assembly: GCA_012719355.1. GTDB lineage: Bacteria > Acidobacteriota > UBA6911 > UBA6911 > UBA6911 > UBA6911. The sequence goes on along the minus strand of JAAYAM010000107.1, from coordinate 8,744 downwards.
GTGTAGAGCAGATCGAGGAACCCGAAAGGACCATTGCGCCAGAGAAATACGGTTACGAACAGCCCGACCACTACGGGAGGAAGTCCCATTCCCGTGTTGATCGCACTGATGACGATCTTTTTTCCGGGAAACGATGTCAGCGCGATGATCATTCCGAGCGAGATCCCTATGCCCACGCTTATCAGAGTGGCAATGCCGGAAACCTTGAGTGAAAGCCAGGTGATGCCGAGCACTTCGCGGTCCATCGAAACAATAAGCTCGAAGGCCTTCCGGAGTCCTTCTGCAATAAGATCCATCTAGAATCTCTCCATGTCTTTTCTTCCCGCGTCGGGGAAGAAAAGAGCGGAACCGAACTTCTCGACTCCGAAAGTCCTGATAATTTTCTGAGCTTCCTTCGAAACCATGAAGTCTGCGAATGCCTTCGCCCCCGTGTGGTTCACGCCGGGCCACCGGGCAGGATTCACCTCCATCACGTGATAGATATTCAACAGCTGGGGATCGCCTTCAAACAGGGTATCGAGCCCAAGAGTTCTTTTCAGCGACAGGTACGTTCCCCGGTCCGAGAGAGTATAACCTTTCTTTTCGGCCGTGACATTCAGCGTCTGTCCCATTCCGAGTCCAGTCTGACGGTACCATGGTTCACCTTCCGGATTCACTCCGGCGGATTGCCACAGCTTCATCTCCAGGGCATGGGTACCCGAACTGTCGCTGCGCGAATAAAAGAGCGCCTTCTGTCGGGCGATGCTGCTGAATGCCTCGGCGGCGGATCCCGAATTCCTGATTCCCGCGGGATCAGCCGACGGTCCGACGATGACGAAATCGTTGTGCATCACTACCCTGCGATTGATGGCAAAGCCGCGCTCGACGAGTCTTCTTTCGGCATCGGGAGAGTGAGAGAGCAGGACGTCGGCCTCTCCCTTCTCTCCCATTTTCAGCGCTTGTCCGGAACCAACCGATATCGTCTTGACGATGTAACCGGAGCTTCTTTCGAAAACCGGGATAAGAACATCGAGGAGTCCCGAGTCCTCGGTGCTCGTGGTCGTTGCCAGAATGATGCTCTTCTTCTGCTGCGCCGGAGTTACAGAAAGAGCGCCGGATATAAGTATCAAAAAGAGAACGAGAGCAAAGTCGGGAGATTTTCTGAACAACATGACTGTCCTCATCGATCGGCCTTTCGTGGTTCGGTCTACTGCAAAGACTTATCTATGATTACCGAATACAACAAAAAAAGGCAAATAGTCGCCGTCATGGAAATGATAATCAAGGGGATTGTGCCGGATCTAGCGAGGTATTTCGGCCAGACCGTGGCGATAAGCGTAAATCAGCAGTTCGAGCCTGTCGGTGACTTCCAGTTTCGAATAGATGGAAGTGAGATGATGATGCACGGTGACGGTGCTGATAAAGAGCCGCTCGGCTATCTGCTGATTTTTCAGCCCGTGTCCCACGAGTTTGATGACGTCGCGTTCCCGTTGACTGAGGGATGCGATCTTGATCTGATCGGGCGTCTGATCGGTGTTCTTACCTCTGGAGAGCTCGCGCAGCAGAGTGGCAGTGGTGGATCTGTCGAGCCATGCCTCCCCGGCATTGACACATTCAATGGCTTTGATCAGCATAGTCGGAGGCTTGTCCTTGGACAGCACACCGGCGGCTCCCGACCTTATCACCTGCCGGTGCAGTTCCGGATCGTTTGAAGCGGTCAGCGCCAGAATCCTCGTCCGGTCGGACGCCGCCAGGATTTCGGGCAGCAGTTCGATCCTGGCACTCTCGCCTTCGCCCATCGTGTGAAGAAAAATGTCGGGCTGCTCACGATGAACCAGAGCCACGGCCTCCGGCCATGTGGAGGCGTGTCCAACGAGTTCAAGGTTCGACCGTTCTGCAAGGAGGAGGCAGAGTCCCGCCCGGTAAAGCTCATGCTCTTCAAAGACGGCAACCCGAACCCGCTCCGTATCGACTGCAATCATCTCATTTGGCATATCTGGTATCTCGCCTTTACAGATCGGCGGAATGGAACCCCGGCCTTAGGGACCCGAGGCAAAAACTGACAGAAAACTGCCACCAGGGATGGGCAATTTGGGCCATCGGGACCGGGTCGCAAAATGGCATATCGAGCCTATCCATTTTGGTCTGTGCCAACGATGTACGCCGCTCCGCAATCGCGTACATTTCTCCTTCATCAATCAGCATTCACCAGGAGATAGATTATGGACACCCGCAAGTTGATCCCCTGTCTGGCAGTGATGCTTCTGTTGGCAATGGCATCCGGCGCCTCCGCGGTGACGATCGAGACTCATTTCATCGGAGGGAGGGGCCCATCGAATGCGGTTGGCGGAGGAAATCTGAACGACATCGTCAGGGCTGCAGCCCATATGTGGGAAGCGGCATATGCGGATCCGGTGACCCTCACCATATATTATGGCTGGGGACCTTCGACCGACGCCGGCACTCACACACTCCTGACCCAGGGCTACTCACCGAACCGTGAGGTTTCCGGACTGATTATCTTCGACAACAGCGGTTCCACACGTTTTTACCTCGATCCAACCCCCTATACCAATGAGGAATACCGGGGAAGGACGGATGAATATCAGGATTTGGGCGGCGGTCTCATGAACGTGGCCCGGATTTTCAGGACACCCACCGACGAAGCAGCGGCAAACCTGGATCTGTTTTCAGTCGCGCTCCACGAAATTGGGCACGCGCTCGGAATGAGCACTGCGAATCTGTCGTTCACAAACCAGTGCGCCAGAGGGCTTCTGATCATTTCCAGGCGTCTCCCTTTCTCGGGAGCAGAAATACCGATTTCGTACAACAACTTCGGAATTGTCTCGCATTTCGATGCCCTTGAGATCACGTATGGCTCGGTGATGACCGGTATCAATGCCGGGGAGCGACGAGTCCTGTCTGGACTCGACATAATTGCCAACGCGCAGCTCAGCGGATTCACGATTGCCAACTTGAATGCGCAGCAGCCTTACCCCGCCGATGTGCTGTCAGAAACGAATACGAGACTCCAGATCGGGTTGACGGCTCCTGTGCCGGCGATGCCAAACAGCCAGATCATCAGAAAGAAGGCAGATATCCAGAACCGGCAATTCAGGATGCGCCTGTTCACCAGATGAATCAGTCAGAGAGGGGCTTGACATGTCGACGTATGCGGACCTGGAGCGAAGGAAAAAGCCGAGGATATACGATCCTATAACCGTGAGCATAAGAGGTTCGGAGGAAGACGGCAGCTTTTACCGGTTCGAAACGATTGCAGAGAATATAGGAGCGGGGGGACTGTGCGCCCGCGCCCCACGCATAATGAGGAAAGGCGAAAGCCTTTCAGTGCGGATTCGGTTCGCGCTGGCCGGGAGTAACCCGGCTCAGGCTCCCGTTGAAGTAGTCCAGGCGACGGTGATTCGGGTGGAAAGGGACCGTGAAACCGCATCAGGCTGCACCTTCGCTGCATCCTTTTAGTTTGGACAGCCACATGCTGTCGGAAAGCCGGCCCCTGGGAGGATCCGCAACCGCATCGGCTGAGACGGAACTCCCCCCTTAGGCATTGAGCGTTCGCTCATTCTATTTTGATGGATCAGTCAGGATGTCTTCGGCCCAGGTCAGCGCGGCCATCATCTTAGGGAATCCAATGGCTGTCATCGATAGGATTATGGCATGCCGGATTTCATCGTGCTGCATTCCAATGTCGAGCCCCTTGCGAACCTGGGAATGAACAGAACCCTCCATATTGGACCCTGCAGCAATCCCCAGTTTTACCAGAGCGCGCTCCCGTTCATTTAAGGGACCCAGTCTGTGACACTCCCCGGCAAGCTGTTCGTAAGCGGCCGCAACTTTGGAATAAGTCTTTGTGAATTCCTGAAATCGCAGTGGTATCTGTCTCACATAGCCCTCCTTTCCCGGCTCTTACCCGGGTGAGACATTGTATCCCCGGATCCATTCTTCAACCATGAGGAATTGCCGGCGGCAAAGAGAGGCGGAGTGGGTTATCAGGGGAAAGGAACCGGAGTCGCCCAGAGTTGTTTACTCTGCCGATTCCCTTCCCTCTTTTACTCCAATGGCTAGAGAGTGGATACACTATATCACCGATTTATTTCTCCGAAAAAGTAATTTTTTGTAATTCTGTGGCACTTGGATCCTGAATCAGCTCATTTGAGGCGATGCAGATGAGGAGAAATGGACTCAAGTCGTGGCACTTCTTTTGCATGCTTCTATGGATTCTCGTGATTTATTGAGGGCATTCGGACGGATGGACAACAGGAAGCAAAGGAAACGTGGTGGAAGAGCAGGAAGGCTTTCGGGCAGGGTAGCTTTGATCACAGGCGGGGAAAGCAATCTGGGGCGGGCGGTCGCGGATCTGTTCGCACGCGAAGGTGCGGGCATTACGGTTGCATGCAGCAGAGAGGCGCCCGGAAAGGCAGAAACCAGGAAATTCCTGCAAGATCATGAGAAAACCTGCCTGCTACTGGAAGGGGATCAGGCCGACACCTGTTTCTGTATAGACGCCGTCGAACGCACATTCCAGAAACACGGAGGCCTCGACATACTGGTCAACAGTGTCCATTCAGCGCCCGAAGACGCAGAACTGCAGCATGAGCCCTTCGGACAGGGACTCCTTTCGACCGTAATCATGACGCAATCAGCGTTGTTCTACCTCACTCATGGGAGCGTCATCGTGAATACGATTCCTTTTGAGCCGCGGCAATCGCCTCGAATGGTAAACTATCTGGCAGCGAGACTGGCAGTTACGAACTTCACGAAGACCCTGGCGCGCGAGCTTTCATCAAAGGGGATTCGAGTCAATGCCGTGGCGCCCGAAACGGCTGAACCGGACGCTTTGGTCAATTTGGAGCCGGAGACGACCGCACCGAGCTATCTTTTTCTGGCTTGCGAGGATTCATCGCTCGTGACCGGTCAGGTGCTTTATCATAATGGCAGCCTCAAGAACCCGTACTGACGTCCAACTTCAATTGTGCCTGTTATAAGCCGCGATTATGAAATACACACTCACTCTCCGGATTTCCCCCTCATAAATAATTACCGAAGTACGTACTTTTTCCTTGCTTTTCTCCGTGAAACAATTCACAATGCTACTGTTTTCACAGAGGCTATGGACTTGAAGACAGTTCCTCCTAAAACAGTTGGAAGATTGACGCTTTACTGGCGGACTTTGAGGGATATCCCGGCGGACCAGACACACGTCTATTCCCATGTCCTGGCTGCAAAATCACGACTCACGCCGGCTCAGGTTCGGCGGGATCTGATGGTTTTGGGTTATGCAGGCACGCCCGCTCATGGCTACAACGTCCAATTGCTTCGGAAGCATATCGAAGCCTTTCTTTTCCCCGCCTCTGAACAGAGAGTCGCAATCGCAGGAGTCGGCAATATAGGGCGAGCCTTATTGAAGTTCTTCAGCGGCCGTAGGCCGACGCTGAGGATCGTGGCTTCGTTCGAAGCTAATCCGGAAAAGTACGATCGCCTTATCCAAGGATGTCAGTGCTATTCGATTGAAAAAGCGGAGACCGTCATTCGGGAAATGGATATCTCGGTTGGCATCATCGCCGTTCCCGACAAAGAAGCCCAGTTTGTGGCCGACGTATTCGTGGGCGCAGGGATTCGCGGGATACTGAACTTTGCCCGTGCTCCGCTTCATGTGCCGCCTGATGTGTATGTAGAAGATATAGATCTGGCAATGGCTATGGACAAGGTGGCCTATTTCGCGCGCCGCCAGCAGGCCGGATCAAGTGCTGTTGGATAATAAGGAGAGTCAATTCATGAACGCTGTGGACACCATTCTGCAGAAGCACCCCCGCGCGGGGAGGGATGCCCTCATCCCCATTCTTCAGGAAGTTCAGGAAACAGAAGGATACCTGTCGCGCGAGGCAGTGATCCGTATCAGCAAACATCTTAAGCTCCCGGCCACCAAACTTTATGGTGTAGCGACCTTTTACAACCAGTTCCGATTCCAGCCCAAAGGCAAGTATCACTTCACGCTCTGCCGCGGAACGGCGTGCCACGTCAAGGGATCCAACCGGGTACTGGAAATGGCCCAGAAGATGCTCAAACTGAAACCGGGCCAGACATCGCGGGATCGTCTCTTTAGCCTTGAGACTGTTGCATGCATGGGTGCTTGCGGTTTATCACCGGTCATGAATGTCAACGGCGAGTTCTACGCCAAGGTGACGCCTCAGAAGCTGGTTCAAATCATACAGGAATGCAGGGAAACGGAGTCCAAGAATGGCCAATAACACTGAGAACACAAAGAAACCGAAAACCGGCCAGTGCTGGATCAACTTCAACGGAGTCTCCGAAGAGCTGCTGGCCGAACTCAAGGCGGAACCATTTGTCAGTGCCGCAGCCCAAGGCAAAGAGTTCACCGACAGACTCCTGGCCGAATTGCGACGCGACACGGTTTCAAAACCGGTTATTTTCGTCGGCGCCGGGACCTGCGGCCTTGGCGCAGGCGCAGGCAAAACCCTGGACGCAGTCAAGGCGTACGTCGCAGAAAAGAAGATCGATGCCAGCATCGTTGAAGTTGGATGCAACGGCATGTGTTCGTACGAACCGATTGTGGACATCCAGCTCCCTTCCCGTACCAGGGTCAGCTTCGGCCCCGTACCTGCAGAGAAAGCGGCCGGACTTATCGAAGCCGTGATCAGCAACAACCAGATCCCCGCCGACCTCGTGCTTGGCCAGTATCGTACCAAGCAAGCGGCACAATGGGACAGCATCCCTTATCTCGATGCTCATCCGTTCCTGGCGCCGCAGGTCAGGGTTGTTCTTGCTGCCAGCGGCATCATCGACCCCACCAACATCGCGGAATACATCGCGCACGGCGGCTACTCTGCCGCAGCCAAGGTCCTGCGTACCATGACGCCGGACCAGGTCTGCGACCTGGTCGATCAGAGCGGACTGCGCGGAAGGGGCGGCGGCGGATTCCCCACTGGAAGAAAATGGAAGTTCGCCCGCAATGCCGAAGGAGATCAGAAGTATTTGATCTGCAATGCCGATGAAGGAGATCCCGGCGCATTCATGGACAGAGCCGTCTGCGAAAGCGACCCTCACCGGCTGATTGAAGGCATGTTGATAGCCGGCTATGCAATCGGAGCCACCAAAGCCTACATATATATTCGGGCAGAGTATCCGCTGGCCATCGAACGCCTCACCCAGGCATTTGAGCAGGCCAAGGCGTGTGGCCTTCTCGGCTACAACATCCTCAACAGCGGAGTTGATTTCTCCATCAAGCTGAAGATGGGTGCCGGCGCATTTGTATGCGGCGAGGAGACTGCGTTGATCCATTCGATTGAAGGGAAACGAGGGATGCCGCGTCCACGGCCTCCATTCCCGGCGGTCGAGGGGTTGTTCGGCAAGCCGACCATCATCAACAACGTCGAGACACTTTCGAACCTTCCGGTGATTCTCGATCAGGGGTCCGGCTGGTACGCCGCAATGGGGACCAAGGGGAGCAAGGGAACCAAGGTCTTTGCGCTTTCCGGAATGGTCAACCGCACAGGGCTTGTGGAAGTTCCGATGGGAACCACACTGCGCCAGGTGGTGTACGAAATCGGCGGAGGAATTCCCAACAATAAGAACTGCAAGGCCGTTCAGATCGGAGGACCGTCGGGCGGCTGTGTTCCTGAAGCTCATCTGGATCTTCCCACCGACTACGAAGAGCTTAAGAAATTCGGTACCATCATGGGTTCCGGCGGTCTGGTGGTTGTCGACGAATCGACGTGCATGGTCGATTTCGCCAAGTACTTCATGGAATTCATCCAGAATGAAAGCTGCGGAAAGTGCATCCCCTGTCGTGAAGGCACCCGGCGCATGCTGGAGATCCTGGAAGCAGCCTGCCGTCCACGCCACAAGGAGGATGACGATCTCGATGCACTGCTTCGCATGCAGGGGATCATGCACCTGCAGAAACTGGCGGAAACGATCAAATCGACCAGTCTCTGCGGGCTCGGCCAGTCTGCGCCGAACCCGGTGCTCAGCACGCTGCAGTGGTTCAGGGACGAATACGAAGCCCACATCTTCGAACGGCGCTGTCCCGCGGGTTCCTGCAAAGAACTGGTTGGGGCTCCCTGCCAGAACGGCTGCCCTGTCGGAACGGAAGTATGGCGCTATGTGGCCCACATCGCCCACGGCGACTACACGGATGCCTACAAGGTCATCAGGGAAGCCAACCCGTTCCCCTCGGCATGTGCGCGGGTATGCAATCATCCCTGCGAACAGGTATGCAGAGCTGGAGCCACTGGTGGTCAGCCCATCGCGATTCGTACGTTGAAGCGCTTCGTAGTCGACACGGTAATGCCGCCGGAAAGGCCCGTCGTGATTCCGCAGCGCAGCGACGCAGCCAAAATCGCTGTGATCGGAGCTGGGCCGGCAGGACTGACGGCGGCCAATTCGCTCTCGCTCCTCGGCCACAAGGTCACGCTCTTCGAGCGCGAAAAACGGGCTGGAGGAATGCTCACGGCAGCCATCCCGGAATATAGGTTGCCGAGAGGAGTCCTCAACCGGGAAATCTCAAGTCTGCTTAACGAAAACATCCAGCTCCGCTGCGGAGAAAGCCTCGGACGCGATTTTACCGTCGACAGCCTTCTGAAGGACGGCTATCGTGCGGTATTCATCGCAACCGGATCCCATGCAAGCAAGAAGCTCGAGGTTCCTGGTGAAGACGTCGAGGGAGTGATGCCGGGCATCAGGTTCCTGAAGGCACACAACCTCGAAAACCAACCGCTCGCGAAAGG